>JBFYRF010000073.1:0-41236 GCA_041302385.1 Anaerolineales bacterium
TCAGATCGCCGAGATGCTCTACCTGGGCGAGGGCACGGTGCGCAACTACGTCAGCAGCATCCTCTCCAAGCTGAACGTGCGCAACCGGGCAGAAGCCGCGGCCTACGCTGTCGAGCACAATTTGAAGGACTATCTATAGCGGTAGGCGGTCAGCAATCAGCGGCTAGCGACAAGCTGCTAGTGGCTAGCAGCTAGCTGCCAGTTGCTAGCTGCCTGGTGCAAGTGGCTCGTGGCTTGACGAAATGGGCCGAAAGCTGAACACTGAAAGCTGATGGCTGGAAGCTTCCGACCGCGCCTACAGCACCGGCTGCGGCCTTCCCTGGCTCGACCAGTCCTCATGCTGCTGACTGGCCTCGTACACCAGGCCGGCGAGCCAGTCCTGCACGGACTCCTCCAGCTTCATCAACAGCACCAGCCGTCGAGCGATGCGCGACACACGATCGCCCGCTTCGCTGCACAGCTCCTCCAGCAGGATGGCGTCCTCCGGACGGATCGAATCGGTCGTCCGGCAGGCTTCATCCCGCAGGCGCTGGCTGCAGATCAGACGGAAGGCCTCCGGGCTGTCGCTCGTGAGCAGCCTCCCGGTGTCCACCCCGAAGCCGGACAGCGCCTCGGCCAGATCCTGCCGCACCGTCATCCCCTCGCGCATCAGGGTGGCGCGCGTCGAACGGAGCTCTTCCAGGATCTCGCGCATCACACCCAGGGATGAGGATCCGGCCAGCACCAGTCCCTTCAGCAGGTCGTAGAACAGGGCCGGGTCACCCTGATCCAGGCACTGCCCGATCAGCTGCTCCGCCTCCATACGGACGTACGCCCGCTCAGCAAAGGTGAGCAGTTCATCCAGCGGACGACTCACTCGCTCTCCCTTACCCCATGCTCCCCGCAAGGACACATCTCACGCAGCAGTTCCCAGGTGTAGATCCCGTAGTTGTGGCCGTCTTTCCACACCAGTTGCAGCGCGTAGTTGCCGACCATCTCCATCGAGGCCAGCTCCGCCGAGCGGGACTCGACCATCGGCAGGTCGAGCATATCCGGACTTCCTGGCGCTCCCATGCCAGCATGGCCGCCGCGACACTCGGCGCAAGGACAGGCGGAGCGCAGCCCGCGCAGCGGATAGACGCTCTGGTGCCCGTCCTCCCAGTCGATCTCAAGCACGGCCCGCGAGCGAGACGCCCGGATGGCCTTGGGTTTCACAGTCATATCGACTCCCAGCCAGCGATCATAGCTTGCCCCCCAAAAAAGAACAACTCAGTTCCCCGCCGGCTGCAGGTATTCCTGCACGCCCCATCCGTACTGGCTGTTGTCATAGGGGTTGACCAGATACCACCAGGTGCGTCCATCCGCCTGGGTCGGACCGTCGCGGACTTCGAACACTTCGTTCTCCACCGCGACCAGGTTGATTTCAGATTGCAGGCCAGGCGCAGCCCGCAGCCGCAAGCCGTCGGTGCCCGTGCCGACCACCTCCACCAGGATGCCATTCGCCACCGTCCCGCTGGAGCTTACGCCTGGCGGTTGGTCGGTAGCCCGCGCCGTCGGAAGCTGGGTGGGCAGAGCCGCCAGAGTGCTGGTCATCGTCGGCCGCGGGATCACCGTCAGGGCGGGAGCCGAGGCGGGTGCGCTTCCGGCCGACAGACGCAAGCCAAGCAGCAGCGTGCCGAGCAGCAGACACCCCAGCACGGCTCCAAGCCCAGCCCACAGTCCAAGACGTCCCGGGCGGAGTGGCGGATAATTCGAGGACATGTCGGTCTAGGGCAAGAAGAAGAAGGCCAGCGCCAAGATCAGGTAGAGCGTGATCAGCACCGCGCCTTCCAGCCAGTTGGCCTCGCCGTCCAGCGCCACCAACGTGGCGATGAGCCCGGCGCCCACCAACGCGATCAGTTCAAACGGATTGAAGACCAGGGTCAGCGGATTGCCGAGGAGCAGACTGATGAACACCAGGAACGGCACGACGAAGAGCGCGATTTGCAGGCTGGACCCGACGGCGATCTCCACGCTCAGGCTCATCTGCTTCTTGAGCGCGACCGTCACGGCCACCATGTGCTCGGCCACGTTGCCGATCAGCGGAACCAGGATCACGCCCAGGAAGAACTCAGATACGCCCCAGGCCTCCACCACCGGCTCCACTTGAGCCACCAGCATCTCACTCAGCCAGACTACCCCCACCGTGGCCACTGCCAGAACCACCAGCGCCCCGCGCAGTGACCAGCCAGGATGGTGCACCAGGGCTTCGGCCGACATCCGGGTGAGCGGGTCTGTCTGGCCGCGAAAGACGTTCACCAGCCCCAGCAGGTAGATCAGCAACATCAGGCCGGCCACCCCCAGGCTGAGGTACTCAACCGCCAGTGGGTCGTGGATCCCCTGGCTGCTCTGCACGAACAGCGACGGCACCGTGAGCGCGGTGACGGCCAGTAATAGCAGGATCGAGTCGCTGGAGGCCTTCCTGCGGTCGAAGCTCATGTCACCATTCCGGATGCAGCCGATGAACATGCTGGCCCCCAGCACGAGCAGCAGGTTGCCCAGGATCGAGCCCGTGATCGAAGCCTTGACCAGCTCGAGCAGTCCGGCGCGGATAGCCACGATGGTGATGATCAGTTCGGCGGCATTGCCGAGTGTGGCATTGAGCAGCCCGCCGATGCGCGGCCCGGCATACGCCGCCAGCGATTCGGTCCCCTCACCGATCAGCCCGGCGATCGGAATCATCGCCAGCGCCGCCGCGCCCAAGATGGCGCTAGGCGCGGCAGCGGTCAGGTTCAGCCACCCCGCAACTGGCACCAGAAGCAGCAGCCAGTACAGCGGGTTTCGCGACATCCGCGCGAGCGTGGCACGGCTCATTCCGCCTCACTCCCAGGCACACCCGCCGGCATGAACATGTCACTTCCCCCGCTCTCCGGTACGAGCACCTTCAAGCGCCGCGCTTTCACCCGAAAATGTAGCGGCCATTCCAGATGCACCGGCTCGCCGTCCATCTGCAACACCGGGGCGCTGCTGGCTTCAAATGTCGCTTCGCTGGCCTGGAAGTGGACAATCCCGGGCGCATCCAGGTGCGTGCGGGTCAGCACATACGACAGCCGGACTACGGCGTCGAGCAAGGTCCGCCCGCTGATCAGCCAGAAGTCCAGCATGCCATCATCGACCTTGGCATTGGGGGAGAGCTCCAGCACGCCGCCGGCATACGAGGGGATGTTGCTGGCTACCGCCACCATGTAGCGGTCTTCCCAGACCTGCTCCCCACTCGTCACGCGCATCTCGAGCCCTGCCCACCCCAGCGCGTTCCATACCCCCAGCGTGGCGTACTGCAGGATGCCGAACGTCTTCTCGATCCGGTCGCGCGGTTCGATGGCGTCGACCAACACGGCGTCCAGACCGACGCCTGCCCAGAGCAGGAAGGCGCGGTCGTTAACCTCTCCAACGTCGACCAGGCGCACGGTGCCGGAGGCGAGCCGGTCGGCGGCATCCTCGAGCGCGAACCAATGGGTCCAGTCCAGCCGCCGCAGCCCGAGCTCAGTCGCCCAGACATTGGCCGTGCCGGAGGGCAGCACCCCCAGCAGCGTCTCCGAGCCGGCGAGCACGGCGGCCACCGTGCCCACCGAGCCGTCGCCGCCGGCGACGAACACGGCCTCCAGCGCCGATTCGACAGCCTCACGCGCGATCTCATGCGCTGGGCGGCTGGGGGTGGTCTTGACCACCGCCACATCCCATCCGGCGTCAACCAGCACGCGCACCGCCCGGTCAAGCAACGGACCGGCCGGGAAGCGCCCGGCAGCAGGGTTGTAGATCAGCACCGCAGATGACATGGGCTTGAACCTGCTGCGGATTATAGCGCGCCGCCCGGCAGCCGGGTTGCCGCGCCCGGTCGGGGCGGATACAATCGACAGTAGACGGTGCCCGGTGCGAGCGCACACGGACGCCGGATGCCGGCAGACGGTCAGCTTCAGCATCGGACGGCGGTATCCGCCCGGTCGCAGCCCAGGCGGCCAGCCGCAGCAAGGGGTCAAAGGCATGCAACCCTGGATGGCAGCAGGCGGACTGATCGGAGGCCGCTACCGGGTGGTTGGACCGGCCGGCAGCGGTGGGATGTCGCATGTGATCCACGCCCGCGATCTCAACCTGCAGCGCGACGTAGCCATCAAGCTGCTGCGGGAGGATCTTCTCCAGGAAGCCTCGTTCACTGAGCGTTTCCTTCAGGAAGCTCGCTCGGTCGCCAACCTGCTCCACCCCAACATCGTCACCGTCTACGACTTTGGCCACGACGCCGGCCGCTACTTCATGGTGATGGAGTACATTGACGGCACCGAGTTGAAGGCGCTCTGCCGCAGACGGGGCGCGTTTCCTGTCGATCAAGCCGTATTGCTGATGATCGAGATCTGCAGCGGCGTGGGATATGCCCACCGCGCCGGGCTGGTTCACTGCGACCTGAAGCCGCAGAACGTGCTGGTCACCGCGGATGGCCACCCCAAGATTACCGACTTCGGCATCGCTCGCGCACTGTCCACCATCCGGCCCGACGAGAGCAGCAGCGTGGTGTGGGGCAGCCCGCAGTACTTCGCCCCGGAACAAGCTGCCGGAGCTGCGCCCTCCCCTGCCAGCGACGTGTACTCCCTGGGGGTGATCTTGTTCGAACTGCTCACTGGCCGGCCCCCGTTTGAGGCCGAAGATAGTGCCGCACTGGCCGAGATGCACCTACGGGCGATCCCTCGCCCGCCCAGCCACCTCAACCCCCTCGTGCCTCCGGCGCTCGATCAGATCGTACTCAAGGTGCTCTCCAAGGAACCCTCCGCTCGCTACCGGACTGCCGATCAATTGGGGCGCGTGCTGACGACCTTCGCCGCCGGTGTGCCGGAGGCTGCCCGTACGCTACGCCCCGTCGCGCCGCGCCCACGCCACGACCCAGATGCCCCCACCAGCCTGTACGACACGCAGCCACCCCCGACGGCTCCGCTGGATTGGCTGGCCGTCGGGCTGGGACTAGCGGCGCTGCTGGCCGTCGGCGGGCTGATCCCGCTCTGGCTGTGGGCCTGCCTGCTCTACCCTAACTGCCCGCTGCGCTGAGATTAAGGCCACATAAGCCGGGCGGCAGATCGGCGCGGTATAATCGCCTAGGTCAGCGTGCTCGACCACAGGATCGGTTGAAGCCTCGGAGGCAGACGTGAATTCCCCTAGGGGTCGGAACACCCTTGCCCTAATGATCTTGCTCCTGATTGTGTCCGTGCTGGTCTTCCAGTTCCGAGCCGCCGCGCCGCAGCCGGAGCAACTCAGCCTGAGTGAAGTGGCACGCGCCCTGGAATCCGGCGAGGTCACGCGGATCGTCGTGGACAGGGATGAGTTGGAAGTCGTCTACCGCGATGGGACAACGGCGATGTCGCGCAAGGAACCGACCTCCACCGCCGTGCAGCAGCTTCTCGAGCTCGGCGTTCCCACCACGACCGTCTCCTCCAGCAGCCTGCAGTGGGAGATCAAAGAGCCCAGCGACTGGAACACCGTGCTCAGCCTGATCACCTATCTGCTGCCGGGCCTGCTGGTCGTCGGGTTGATCTTCCTGATGCTGCGCCAGGCGCAAGGGACCAACAATCAGGCGATGTCCTTCGGGCGCAGCCGCGCGCGCATGTTCACGGGAGAGAACCCGACCGTGACCTTTGCCGACGTCGCTGGCGTTGAAGAGGCCAAGATCGAACTGGAAGAGGTGGTCGAATTTCTTAAGGAACCGGAGAAGTTCATGGTGCTGGGGGCACGCATCCCCAAGGGCGTGCTGCTGATCGGACACCCGGGCACCGGCAAGACCCTCCTGGCCAAGGCCGTCTCGGGCGAGGCGGGCGTGCCGTTCTTCTCGATCTCCGGCTCGGAGTTCGTCGAGATGTTCGTCGGCGTGGGTGCAAGCAGAGTGCGCGACCTGTTTGAGCAGGCCAAACGGCACTCGCCCTGCATCGTGTTCGTGGACGAGATCGACGCGGTCGGCCGCCAGCGCGGCGCCGGTCTGGGCGGTAGCCACGACGAGCGCGAGCAAACGCTGAACCAGATGCTGGTCGAGATGGACGGCTTCGACACCGACACCAACATCATCATTATGGCCGCCACCAACCGCCCTGACGTGCTCGACCCGGCGCTGCTGCGCCCCGGGCGCTTCGACCGGCGCGTGGTCCTTGACCGCCCCGATATGCGCGGCCGCGAGGCCATCTTGCTTGTGCACGCCAAGGGCAAGCCGCTGGATCCAGAGGTCGACCTGGCGGTCACCGCCCGGGCCACCCCGGGCTTCGTCGGTGCCGATCTGGAGAACCTGGTGAACGAGGCCGCCATCCTGGCGGCCCGCCGCAACAAGCGCTCGATCGGACCGTCCGAATTCCAGGAGGCGATCGAACGCGTGATCGCCGGTCCCGAGCGCAAGAGCCGCCTGATCAGCGTCGAGGAGAAGCGTATCGTCGCCTATCACGAAGCCGGGCACGCCATTGTCAGCCATGTGATCCCCGAAGCTGATCCGGTCCACAAGGTGACCATCGTCGCCCGCGGCATGATGGGCGGGTTCACCATGGCCCTGCCTGAGGAAGAGCGCACGCTGGTCTCGCGCAAGAAGCTACTCGCCGACCTGGCCTTCGCCCTGGGCGGACGGGCGGCCGAGGAGATCGTCTTCAACGACATCACCTCCGGCGCCTCCAACGACCTGGAGCGCGTGACCAAGATGGCGCGGTCGATGGTCACCCGCCTGGGGATGAGCGAGAGCCTGGGGCCGATGGTGTACGGGCAGAAGGAAGAGCTGATCTTCCTCGGACGCGAAATCTCCGAGCAGCGCGACTACTCGGAGTCGATCGCCGAGAAAATCGACGTCGAGGTGCGCGACATCGTGCAGCAAGCCTATGCCCGGGCGCGGGCGCTGTTGATCGAGTATCGCCAGCAGCTCGACGAGGTCGCCGAGCGACTGATTGAGACCGAAACGATCGACCGGGCCGAGTTTGAAACCATGTTCAGTAAGCCGGTGGCGCCGAAGAATGGCGGCACACCTCTCCTGGCGGCCGCCTGAGATTCGCGCCGGTCACCCGGCGGAGGCGTGAGATGCACATGGGCGGGGGTCCACCCCGCCCATTCCGTTCGTCGTCGGCGGGCCGGACTCCGCTCCAACGTGCAGCCTGGCTCGCGCTCCCTCAATCCGGCTCTGCGGAGCGCTCCTTCTCCTGCTTGACCAGCTCCCGGCGCAGGATCTTGCCGACCGTCGTCTTGGGCAGCTCGCTGCGGAACTCCACAAAGGTCGGCACCTTGAACGGCGCCATGCGCTCCTTGCACCACGCTTTGACCTCGTCTTCAGAGAGCGTCTCGCCGGGCTTGACGACAACCCAGGCCTTGACGGTCTCGCCGCGGTAGGCATCCGGTACACCGGCGACCCCGGCCTCAAGCACCTTGGGATGCTCAACGATCACTTCTTCCACCTCGCGCGGCCAAACCTGGTAGCCGCCGGGCTTGATCAACTCCTTCTTGCGGTCTACGATGTAGAAGTAGCCATCCTCATCCATGCGGGCGATATCGCCGGTGTACAGCCAGCCTTCGCGCAGCGTGTTGGCGGTCTCGGTGGGCATGTTGTGGTAGCCCCGCATCACATTCGGCCCCTTGAGCACCAGCTCGCCAATCTCACCGACCCCCAGGTTGGTCACGCCGTCGTCCAGCGAGACAATCCGGCAATCCGTGTCGGGGAACGGCACGCCGATCGATCCGGCGCGCCCGCCGCCGAGCAGCGGGTTGCAGTGCGTGGCGGTCGGCGCCTCCGAGAGACCGTAGCCTTCCACCAGCTTGCCGCCGGTCAGCTTCTCGAAGCGCTCCTTGGTCTCGCGCATCAGCGGCGCCGAGCCCGAGATGCAGGCGCGAATGGAGCTCACGTCGACCTTGCCGGCAATCACCTCCGGGTGGTTGTTGATGGCGTTGTACATCGTCGGAACGCCCGGGTAGATGGTCGGCCGGTACTTGGCGATCGAGTGCAGCACATCCGCCATGTCGCGAGGGTTGGGCACCATAATCATGCTGGACGCCGAGGCGATAGCGAACATCATCCCGGCCACCATGCCATAGACGTGGAAGAGCGGGATGGCCATCAACACAGTCTCCTCGCCCAGCCGCACGTCCGGCATCCACGATCGGATCTGCATGGCATTGGCCACCAGGTTGCGATGTAGTCCGATGGCCGCCTTCGAGATGCCGGTCGTCCCGCCGCTGTACTGGTAGATGGCGACATCGTCCGGTCCAAGCTCCACCTTCGGGGGCCCGGCGTTCTGGTACTGCTTGAGCAGGTCTTTCATCCACACGTCTCCTGCTTCAAGCTCGACGCGATGGCCATCCTTCTTCTCCTTGGCCAGCGTGAAGAGCACTCGCAGCATCGGCGGGAGCCCCTCCTTGATATTTGTCACCACCAGTTTCGAGAGCCGGGTCTTGGACTGCGCCTCCTTCACCTTGCGGTAGAAGTTACTGGTCACCAGCATCAGCTCCACGCCCGAGTCCGCCAGTTGGTGGACGATCTCGCGCGGCGTGTACAGCGGATTGGTGGCGACGACCAGCCCACCCGCCTTGAGAATGGCGAAGAACGCCAGCACGAACTGCGGCACGTTGGGCATGAACAGGCCAACAGGTTTGCCCTTGGTCACTCCCAACTCGACCAGCGCCGCCGCCAGGTGGTCGGTCATCTCGTCCATCTGGCGGTACGTCAAAGTGGCTCCCTTGAAGACCGTGCAGGGGCGGTCCGGGAACCGCCGGGCGGCTTCTGCTAGGAAGTGGGTCAGGGGGACAGCGGGGTAATCGATGGTGCGGGGCACGCCAGGGTCATACTGCTTGAACCAGGGCCGTTCCTCCATGGCGGTCACTCTCCTCCGCAGCTGCTCGAGGTGGACCGGATGTCCTCACTACTTTTATACAACAGAACTCGTCTCCCGAGGCGCGATGGTATAATTCCTCTCAGCCAGACCCGCCGCCGAAACGCAGGCGGGCGGGCTGCCTGCTTGCCCACCCCGACGACGGCCGCGCCGGACCCACGATCAGGTCCAGGACGCCAATCCTGATGGAGGAAGCTGTGGTCCAAACCCTGTCTGTGCCCGGCCCGAAGGCCCGGCGCTATCTGGAGCGCGACTCGCTAACCGTTTCCCCCTCCTACCCACGCAGCTCGCCGCTGGTGATGGATCACGGCTCGGGGTCGGAGTTGTGGGACGTTGACGGGAACCGCTTCGTCGACTTCGCTGCGGGCATCGCCGTTTGTTCCACGGGTCACAGCCACCCCGACGTGGTGCGCGCCATTCAGCAGCAGGCCGAACGGTTTATCCACATCTCTTCAGACTACTATCATCCTCTTTGGATTGATTTCTCCGAGCGGTTGGGTGCGATCGCGCCCTTCGCCGAGCCGGCTCGGATCTTCCTGGGCAACTCGGGCACCGAAGCCATCGAAGCCGCCCTCAAGCTTGCCCGCCATCATACCGGCCGGCAGCACTTCATCGGTTTCTATGGCGGCTTTCATGGCCGTTCAATGGGGTCCCTATCCCTCACGGCCAGCAAGGCGGTCCAGCGCCGCGGCTTCACGCCGATGCTAGCCGGCGTGACCCACGTTCCGTTCCCGGATCCGTACCGCCCGCTGCTCGCCCCCACTGACCGCGACTACGGCGTAACCGTCGTCAACTACATCGAGCAGGTCGTTTTCCACCGCTCACTTCCCCCGGAAGACTGCGCCGCCGTAGTCGTCGAGCCGATCCTGGGCGAAGGCGGCTACGTCGTGCCCACACCGGGCTTCTTCCCCGCGCTGCGGCAGCTGTGCGACAAGTACGGCATCCTGCTCATCGCCGACGAAGTGCAGACAGGCGTGGGTCGAACGGGCAAGTGGTGGGCGATCGAACACTGGGGGGTCGAGCCCGACATGGTGTGCTCGGCCAAGGGCATCGCCTCGGGCGTGCCGCTTGGGGCGACGATTGCCCGGACCAGCATTATGGATTGGCCGCCCGGCACGCACGGCAACACCTATGGCGGCAATCCCCTGGCCTGCGCCGCCGGCCTGGCGACGCTCGATCTGGTAGAGAAGGAGTTCATGCATAACGCCGCCCAGGTTGGCGACTACGCGCTGGACGCCTTGGCCGAGATCCAGGCCCGCCATCCCAGCATCGGCGACGTGCGCGGCAAGGGGTTGATGATCGGCGTCGAATTCGTCAAAGACCGCTCGAGCAAGCTCCCTGCGCCGCACCTGCGCGAGGCGGTCGTCGAGAACGCCTTCCGGCACGGCCTGGTGCTGCTCGGTGCGGGGGACTCTGCGGTTCGGCTCTCCCCGCCGCTCAGCATCACCCGCCAGCTGATGGACGAGGGCCTGCAGGCCCTCGAGGTCGCCATCACCGAGGCCGAGAGCGCCCGGCTGGACTAGCACCGCATGTTGCCGGACTTCCGCATCCGCCAACGCGAGTACCTGCTCGAGATCTCGCGCGCGATCACCGAAGAGCTCGATCTGGAGAAGGTCCTCAGCCTGGTCGTCCGCCTGGCGACCGAGCTGCTCTCCGGCCACGCCGGCTTGATCACGCTGCGGCAGGAGAGTGGCGGCTGGCATGTGGCCGCCAACTCCGGGATCAACCCCGCACTGCTCAAGCAGCTCGGCCCGCTCCTGGCCGACATTCCCGACCAGAAAGACCCCGCACGCTTCGAGCTGCCTGAGGTCAACCGCCGGCTGCAGCGCATGACGGCGGCGGCCTCGCTGGGATTGCTCACCGGCGTCGGCCTGCCTATGGTGACGCGCAGCGAAGTGGTAGGCGTGATCTTCGTGTTCCGCTCCTACCGCGGCGTGTTCTCGGCTGACGACCGCAACCTGCTTTCGGGATTCGCCTCGCAGGCGGCCATCGCGGTGCAGAACGCCAGCCTGTACCGCGACGTCACCCAGCAACGCCAGCATCTGGCCTCGGTGCTCGAGTCATCGGCGGACGGGATCTTCATCCTCGACCCGGCGCATGAGGTGATCGGCTTCAATCGCGCCTGCGCCCGTTTGACTGGACTCACCGCCGAGCAGGCTATCGGCCGGGAGCATTCCCAGATCATCCACTGGGCGCGACGCACGCACGGGCCCTCACTGGAGGAGGCTGAAGCCAGCGGATGGCCGCTCAGCGCGCAGGCGGCGCTGTACGTCGAAGGTGACCTGCGCCGAAGCGATGGAGGCACGACCAGCGTCGGCGTCACCTACGCTCCGACGACGGCTGCTGACGGCAGGCTGCTCGGGATCGTCGGGAATGTGCGTGATATCACTCGCTTCCGCGAGGCGGAGGAACTCAAGAGCACCTTCATCTCGATCATCAGCCACGAGCTGCGCACCCCAGTGGCACTGATCAAGGGCTATGTCGGAACCTTGCGCCGCGAGGATGCCAGCTGGGAGCCGGACATCGTCCGGCAGAGCCTGGCCGTGATCGAGGACGAGGCCGATCGCCTGGCCTATCTGATCGACGATCTGCTGGATGCCTCCCGCCTGCAGGCCGGCGCATTGCGCCTCAAGCCCTCCGAACTGGCGCTCGATCAGCTGACGGAGCGTGCCGTTGAACGGTTCCAAACCCAGAGCGACAAGCATCATTTCGTCGTCCAGTTCCCGCCGTCCTTCCCAATCGTCATCGCCGACGAAGACCGCATCTCCCAGGTGATCAACAACCTGCTCTCGAATGCGGTCAAGTACTCTCCCGATGGGGGAACGATCACCCTCACGGGCCAGCCTCGGGCCAAGGATGTGATGCTGTGCATCAGCGACGAAGGCCCGGGGATCTCCCAGCAGGACGCCCCGCGCGTATTCGACCGGTTCTTTCGGGCCACCGAAGCCGCCCGCACAACCAAAGGCACCGGCCTGGGGCTGTACCTGGCCAAGGCGGTGGTCGAGGCCCACGGCGGCCAGATCTGGGTTGACGAGAGCCCAGCCCGCGGCGCACGCGTCTGCTTCTCCCTGCCCCGCCCACCTGCACCCGACGAAGAGGAATAGGACCCAACCATGGCCAGAAGCGTGACCCAGATCCGCTGCCCAAGCTGCGGCAGCCCCATCCAGGCATCCATCGAGCAGCTGATCGACGTCAGCCAGGACCCCGCCGCGAAGGCCCGCCTGCTCAGCGGCTCGCTCAACCTGGCGCGCTGCCCGAACTGCCGCTACGAAGGCCAGCTCTCCACGCCTCTGGTCTACCATGACGCATCCAAGGAGCTGCTGCTCACCTATCTCCCGGTCGAAGTAGGCTTGAAGAAGGATGACCAGGAGAGGCTGATCGGCCAGCTGATCAATCAGGCCGTCAACGGCCTTCCGCCCGAGCAGCGCAAGGGGTACCTGTTCCAGCCACAGGCGGTGCTCACCATCCAGGGAATGATCGAGCGCATCCTTGCCGCGGATGGAATCACCCGCGAGCAGCTCGACGCGCAGCGCGGTTTGATGAAGCTGTTTGAGGAGATGCTGCGCACTCCCGAGGAGGGACTGGCAGCCTTCGCTTCCGAGCACGACCCGGATCTCGGCGCGGCCTTCTTCCAGCTGGCGGCCGTCGCTATCCAGTCTGCACCCGACGAACGCGCCGCCTTGGCCGCCGAACAGAAGCTCGAGGCGGTGCTCCGTGCCAGCTCGTACGGCAAGCGCCTGGCCGAGCAGGAGGCCGAGCTTCGCGCCGCCGCCGACAGCCTGCGCGCAGCCGGCGCCGAACTCACCCGCGAGCGGTTGCTCGAACTGATCCTTCAGGCGCCCGGACCCGATCGTGTGGCGGCGTTCGCCAGTCTCGCCCGCCCAGCTCTCGACTATGAGTTCTTCTCGCTACTCAGCAACCGCATCGAGCAGGATCAGGGGGGCGACAAGGAACGACTGAACGGGATCCGCCAACAGCTGCTCGAGATCACGCAGGAGATCGACCGCGTCCAAGAAGCGCGCATGGCGCAGAGCGCTGCCCTGTTGAAAAGCATTGCCGGCTCTGCCGACCTCGAGCAGGCGGTGGCCGCTGCGCTACCCTACATCGACGATCTCTTCATGGGTATCCTGCAGGCCAACCTGAAGGCAGCTGCCGATCGGGGAGACCAGCAGACGCTGCAACGCCTGCAGGAGCTGGATGGAGTCATCCAGGGCCTGCTGCAGCAGGCCATGCCGCCAGGCTTGCAGCTCGCCGACCAGGTGCTCCAGGCCAATGACCTGCAGCAGGCACGCCAGCTGCTTGAGGCTTCCCCCGACAAGATTGATGAGCAGACACTGGGTGCCCTGCTCGGAGCGGCGCAACGCCAGGAGCAGGCGAACGAGGGCGAGCAGTCTGCGGAGCTCCGCGAGTTGCACCGGCTTGCCCTGCGACTTTCGATGCAGGCCCGGATGGCCGGCGGGCCTACCCCCGGGGCGCCGGCCTCCCCTTGAGCGCCTGCGGCACGTCCCGGCCCTTCGCCGCCCGCGCCTGAGAGACCCCGCGGCCGTTCAATCGAGACGGCAGATCAAGCCTTTGAGGTAGCGCCCTTCCGGGAAGGCCAGTGTGACTGGGTGGTCTACCGGTTGCGCCAGCCAGGCCACGATGCGGGCATCCAGCCCGGCATCTACCGCGGCCTCGGCAACGATGGTCTGGAAGAAGCTAGCGGAAATCGCTCCCGAACACGAGAAGGTGCACAGCCTGCCTCCTGGCCGCAGCAGCTTGAAGGCCAGCAGGTTGATATCTTTGTAGCCGCGCGCAGCGCGCTCCACTTGCGCGGCGCTGCTGGCGAAGCGCGGGGGGTCGAGCACGATCGTGTCGAACTTCTCGGCCCGGTCGCGCAGCTTGCGCAGCGCGGCGAAGACGTCCGCCTGAAGCCATTCTGCCCTGTCGGGTGCGAAGCCGTTGAGGTCGACGTTCCTTCTCCCCAGCCCGATGGCCTCGGCCGATTCCTCGATCGAGAGCACCGAGGTGGCACCTCCAGCCAGCGCAGCCACCGTGAAGCCCCCGGTATAGGCAAAGCAGTTGAGCACCTCGCCGAGCCGGGGCTCGGCACGCAGTCGGGCGCGGTTGTCGCGCTGGTCGAGGTAGAACCCGGTCTTCTGGCCGCCAACCAGATCGACGGCGAACTCCAGCCCCTCCTCCCGGATGCGCACCGGTCCGCCTGGAGCTTCCCCAGTCAGCGCCTGGCAGCGCGACGGCAGGCCTTCCAGCGTCCGCACCGGCGCATCGGAGCGGTCGTAGATCCCTCCCCCTGGGGAGAGCTGCTCAAGCGCCTCGACCAGCGTCGGACGCCAGCGCTCTGCGCCAGCCGAGAGGAACTGCGTCACCCGCGATGTCCCATACCGGTCGACGATCAGGCCCGGCAGCCCGTCCGACTCTCCATGGACCTCGCGGTAGGCGTTTGTCCCAGGGTTGTGCGCCAATTCCGCGCGACGTGCAAGCGCAGCCGCCAACCGACGCCTGAAGTAGTCGGCGTCGACAGCTTCAGCTTCGTCCCAGGTCCAGACCCGCACCCGAATCTGCGAAGCGGGCGAGAAGGCGCCACGCGCCAGCCACGTGCCGGCAGACGATACGACCTCCACCGTCTCACCGAGACCGGGATCCCCGCTCACCGCGCCAATCGCGCCGGCGAAGATCCACGGGTGACGGCGAGCCAGCGACTTCTGTCTTCCGGGCAACAACCGCACCGTGGGCGTCATGAACTCACCGCGTCTGGGGATGGGTCGCGCAATGCAGGCATGCTGCCCTGCCAGCACAAGCTCAGCCGCCGGCTCGTCGTGCGCTCAGTCACCCTTGCCCGCTACCATCCGCAGGAGCGTGTCCACATCGATCTCAGGGATGTGGAGACGGCGCGCCTGATCCAGCTTCGAGCCAGGCGACTCGCCCAGCACCAGGTAGCTCGTGCGCTGGCTGACGCTGCCGCTCACCTTGCCGCCTGCCGCTTCGATCATCGCCTTCGCCTGATCACGCGACAAGGCGGGAAGCGTGCCGGTCAGGACAAAGGTCCTGCCGGCTAACGGCTGAGGGCTGGACTTGCCAGGCGAAGGCGCGGCCTGCGGCCACACCCCGGCTTTCTTCAACTTCGCGACCAGCTTGCGGTTCCCCGGCCGGGCGTACCAATCCGTGATGGCAGCCGCCAGGCTCGGGCCGATCCCCTCGACTTCCTGCAGCCGCTCGGCGGTCGCCCGGCCGAGATCGTCCAGATCGGTGAACTGCCTGGCCAGGTCGGCCGCGACCACCTCCCCCACTCCGCGGATCCCCAGGGCGCTGATCAGCATGCGCAAGGGGCGACTGCGGGCGGCCTGGATGCCGGCGATCAGGTTCTCGGCTCGACGCTTGGCAAACCCTTCCAGCGTGAGCAGGTCATCGAGGGTGAGGCTGAACAGGTCGGCGACATCCCCGATCAATTCGGCCTCGACCAACTGCTCGGCGACTTTGATCCCGAGCCCCTCGATGTCCATCACCCCTCGCCCGGCGAAGTGCTCCAGATTTCGCACGCGCTGAGCCGGGCAAGCACTGTTGACACAGTACACGGCGACTTCCCCTTCGATCTGCTCCAGCGGGGCCTTACACCTGGGGCATTTGCCTGGCGGGCGGAATCTGCGCTCGCTTCCGCTGCGCGCCGCCGGCACCGGGCCCACGACATACGGGATGACCTCGCCGGCGCGCTTGACCAGGACGCGATCGCCGATCCGGATGTCTTTCTCCTGGATGAAGTCGAAGTTGTGCAGCGTCGCCTGGCGCACGGTCACCCCGCCCACGCTCACCGGTGCGAGCAGCGCCGTCGGGGTGATCACGCCGGTGCGCCCGACATTGACCTCGATCCCCAGCAGCTCGGTCGTCACCACCTGCGCCGCGAACTTGAAGGCGATCGCGCCGCGCGGGTCCTTACCCACTACGCCGAGGCGGCCCGCCAACGCCAGGTCATCGATCTTGATCACCACGCCGTCAGCCTCGTAGGGGAGCGTGTCGCGGCGGGCAGACCAACCACCGGCCAGGGCAATCGCTTCATCCAGGCTGGCAGCCACCGCCACGCCTTCGGCGACCGGGAAACCGTAGGCCCGGAGCAGCCCGAGCACGCCGCTCTGAGCCGACGGGAGCGGATCCGACGACTGCAGGATGGCATAGCACAGCAGTCGGATCGGGCGAGAGGCGGTGAGCGAGGGGTCGAGCTGGCGCAGCGCTCCGGATGCGGTGTTGCGCGGGTTGACGTAAGGCTTCTCCCCGCTTTGCTCCAGCCTGCGGTTCAGCTGCTCGAAGTCCTTCAGGAAGATCAAGGCTTCGCCGCGCACGACCAGGCGTCTTGGAGGCTGCGGACCCTGCGGATCGACCGGGATCGTCAGCGGCAGCGAGCGCACTGTGCGCAGGTTGCCGGTGATGTCCTCACCGGTCTCCCCGTCGCCCCGCGTTGCGCCCAGAACGAACCGGCCATCTTCGTAGTGCAGCACGACCGTCAGGCCGTCGAGTTTCGGCTCGACGACCATGCCGGCATCCGCCACCGCTGGATCGAGCCGCTGGATGCGATCCGCCCAGGCACGCACTTCGCTCTCGTCGAAGGCGTTGCCCAGGCTGAGCACCGGCACAGGATGGCGGACCTTGGGGAACCGCTCGGCCGGCTCCCCGCCGACGCGCTGCGTCGGCGAGTCAGGCGTGACGATCTCCGGGTGATGCGCTTCGAGTTCAACCAGCTCGCGCAGCAACTGGTCGAACTCACTGTCGGAGATCACCGGCGACTCGAGAACGTGATAACGGTAGTTGTGCAAGGCGAGCTGCTGACGAAGGTGAGCCGCGCGCGCGACGACCTGAGGGTCTGTCATGACGGGATTATAGCCCCCGCCCCGCTCCGGCGGCCTGGCCAGGATGGCGCAGCCCTTAAGCCGGGATCAGCTCCGGCCACAAAGGGAAATACATCAGCCACTCCTGGGGACGGGCGCGCAGCTCCGGCTCATACAGGAACAGGACGGCCTGCGCCAGCGCCATAACCCCGTCATCGCCCTCCCCGAAATCGCGGGGATCCAGTGTCCCAAGCCCAATCGCGCGGTAGTGATGGGGGCCATTGGAGTGGCAGCCCGCGGCGACCAGCCAGGCGCCCGTGTGCATTGCCAGGCGGGCATGCCCTACGGGCAGCTGCGCCGTGCGTCCGAACAGGCGCAGCGGCCTGCCTGCCGCGTCCGGGCGGTCCACGCCGGTCATCACCATCTTTCCCTGACGCAGGCAGTCAATCGCCTTGCGCAGCGCCTGCCGGTCGATCGGCTGAACGTCCAATCCATGACGGCGGCGGATGTCGTTCTGTACACGGTAGCTGCCGGTGGGATTGGCGGCGGCCAGCGCCAGCCCCGGATACCCTCGGTCGGCCAAGGTCAGGAGCATGAACTCAAAGGCGCTCATGTGCGCTCCGACCAGGATCAGGCCCCGCCCGCTCCCCAAGGCATCATCCAGCAGGTGCCGCAGCGACTCGTCCAACAGCGTGCTGGCGAGCAATGCCTGACGGCCGATAGCCATCGCCCGAAATACGTCGGCGTGCGCGCGCATGCCATGCCGAAGCACTTCCAGCACAGCCTGTTCGAGCTGCGGGGACTCAAAGGGCATCCCGCGCGCGACCGCCTGGTTGGATCGGATCGCCGTGGTCAGCGCGGAGCGTGAATCCCGCGCCGCCAGCCGGGCAGCGACATCTGCCACGCCCTGGCCGGCGGCGGCGGGCAGCCAGCGCGCCAGGGACATCGCCAGGCGCGTGACGACAGCCGTATTCCCGAGATCGGCCAGCTTCATGTGGACGGGGGATCCTTCTTGGCTTTGGCCGGGTTCCAGTAGGTCTTGAAGGCGTCGGCGATCACCGGCAGCCCACGCAGCACGCAGAACACTGCCGCCGCCCAGGCGATCCACAGCGAAACCCGGTGGATCGGGCTGGCTGCCGCTTCCGCGCTCGAGCCGGGCGGGTAGCCAGTGAGACCATAGGCCAGCGTCAGGCCGCAAAAGGCGAGGATCTTGGTGGCGCTGTATCCGCTGCGCATCACCGGGGCGGTCACCAGGAAACGGGTGACCCTCGAGCGCTGCTGCTGGAAGGGCGCCTCGCCCTTCCCCACGCCGATCGTCCGGATGGCATCGGTGAGCGTCGTGCGGATGATCACGATCAGCGGGATGCCGATCGGCAGCAAGCCCAGCCCGGCGAACGACACCCACAAGACAAGCTCATAGGTGCGGTCGGCAGCGATGTCGAGAATGCTGCCCATCAGGCTGGTCTCGCCGCGCCGCCGGGCGACAACGCCATCCACGGTGTCTAGCGCAAGCAGCAGGAAGAGGTATGGAACGCTCCAGGCGATGGCCTGCGGCGATCCGCTGTACAGAATGGCGAGGAAGACGATCAGCAGGGGAAAGCGGCTCAGCGTGATCCAATTGGCCAGCATCGCGTTGCTCCATCTCCGATTGTAACTGGCGGACGGATTCGGTCAAGCCGGGTGGTCGGCGCCACCCGCCGAGCGCCGTCTCCACCCAGTCAGGAGTGTGTTTCATCACATTGCCCGGGATTAGGGCATTTGCTAGACTGTTGGCGATTCGCAGGTTAGGAGGGCTACTGCCGTGGGCCGCTGGATTGGATACATTGCCGCCGCCATTCTGATCTTCTTCGGTGTGCTCTTCGTCTGGGGAGCCTTCAGCCCCGATGGTTCGACCGGCTGGATCGTGGTCGGGATCATCAGCATTGCCGCGGGCCTGGGCTTGATCTGGCTGGTCGGCCGCCGTGCGAAGCAAGCTGCGCAAGCGGCGACGATCGTCCAGAAGATCGAGCTTTCCGGTGACGTCAATCTGGAGAAGATGACCTGCCGAAGCTGCGGCGGCACGCTGTCATCCGCCAACATCCAGGTGATCACGGGCGCCCCGTTCGTCAACTGCCCCTACTGTGGTGCATCCTATCAGTTGAGCGAAGAGCCCAAGTGGTAAGCCGCTTCCGTTCACCCCGGCGAGATACGGAGTCCCGAATGAGCACAGCCTTCCGCATCCTGGTTGCAGTCGTGCTGCTGGGCGCCCTGCTGGCGGCCGCCCTGCCCGCCGGAGCTCAGACGTACGACTTCGGCCTGGAGCAGATTGTCGTCGATGTGTTCTTCGAGGAGGACGGCACAGTAAGACTCGAGTACCAGTTGGCTTTCCGCAACAACCCGGGTGGAAGCCCGATCGACTTCGTCGACATCGGGATGCCAACGCCGCGCTACAGCCTCAACTCGGTCAACGCCTGGATCGACGACAATCCGATTTCCGACATCACCAGCTCGCCGTATGTCGAGAACGGCTTCGCCCTCGGACTGGGCAGCCGCGCCATCCCTGGCGGCCAATCGGGGACGGTCAAGGTCGTGGTCACCGGCATCGAGGACATGCTGTACATCGCCGACGAACCGGAGGGCTACGCCAGCGCTCAGTTCTCACCCACCTGGTTCGACTCCCAGTTCGTCAGCGGCACAACGCCGATGCGCATCACCTTCCACCTGCCTCCAGGCGTCCAGCCGGAGCAGCCGCGCTACTACCCGGTGCAAGGCGGCTGGCCGGAGGATGCGCCTGAGGCCGGGCTGGACGCCGACGGCCGGGTCTTCTACTCCTGGTACAACCCGGCGGGCGACGCCAGCCGGCAGTACATCCTGGGCGCCGGCTTCCCGGCCGCCCTCGTCCCGGCGAGCGCCCTCTCCACCCCCGGCGCTGCCAGCCTGAACTTCGATCTGTCGACCCTGATCACGCCGCTGTGCTGCGGCGGATTCGCCCTGCTGATCATCGGCTCGACGGTGCTCGGCGCACGCAGCGCCAACCGCCGCAAGCTTGCCTACCTTCCACCGAAGATCGCCATCGAAGGCCACGGCATCAAGCGCGGCCTGACGGCGGTCGAAGCGGCCATCCTGATCGAGACCCCGCTCGACCGCGTGCTGACAATGGTCCTGTTCTCGCTCATCAAGAAAAACGCTGCCCGCGTGCTCAGCGAGAAACCCCTGCGCCTCGAAGGCATCAAGCCGGCGCCGGAGGACCTGCGCGATTACGAAGTCAGCTATCTGGCCGGGATCCTGGAGGAGAACGCCCGCACCCGCCAGAAGGCACTCGAACAGGTGATGATCGATCTGGTCAAGTCGGTGCAGGCCAAGATGAAGGGCTTCAGCCTGAAGGAGACGCGCGAGTACTACCAGACCATCGTGCAGAAGGCGTGGCAACAGGTTGAGCAGGCTGAGACGCCCGAAGTGAAATCTGAGCGTTACGCCGAGAACCTGGAATGGGAGATGCTCGACGGGGACTTCGAGCGGCGCACCCGCCGCACAATGACCGACCCGGTCATGCTTCCTCGCTGGTGGGGCAACTACCGGCCGGCGGGCTCGGCGGCCGGCGGCGGAGGCGGCGGCGCCAGCGCACGCCCGGCCTCCCTGCCGCGCGGCTCAGTCGCTCTGCCGCATCTGCCTGGCTCAGATTTCGCCGCTTCGATGGCCAACAGCGTGCAGTCGATGGCCGGCGGCCTGGTCGCCAATGTGCAATCCTTCACTGGCCGCGTCACCCAGACCACCAACCCGCCCCCGCCGCCCACCCGTTCGGCCAGCCGGAGTTCCGGCAGAAGCGGAGGCGGATGTGCTTGTGCCTGTGCCTGTGCCGGCTGCGCTTGCGCCTGCGCCGGCGGTGGCCGGTGAAGTTGCCCGTTCCCGCCCGGAACAAGCCGCACGTTTCCGAGCCGCTGCCCGGGCTGTATGACTACGCTCGCCACGACGACGGCGGGCGCACGCGCCTCCACCTGCGCCTTGAGCCCGACGGAAGCGGCCTGCTGATGGTGAATGCCGACCGCTCGGCGCACTTGAACCCGTCGGCCGCACTGCTTGCCTGGCACATCCTCGAAGGGCACTCGCCGGACGAAGCCGTCCACAGTCTGCAGCGCAGGTACCGTGTCTCGGGCGCTACGGCGCACGCCGACTTCCGCCAGTTGGCGGCGCAGCTTGACGAGCTTTGCCGGCCCGACGGCGCCTGCCCGATCCATGACCTCCAGCTCGATGTGCTGGCGCCCTTCACGACCAGCGTCAGCGCCCCCTACCGGATGGACCTGGCGATCACCTACCGCTGCAACGCCAACTGTGCCCACTGCTACAACGCCCGCCCGCGTGACTACCCCGAACTCGGCACCGGCGAGTGGCTCGAGATCCTGCGGCGCGTGCGACAGATCGGCATCCCTCACGTGTGCTTCACCGGGGGCGAGGCCACGCTCCGCCGCGACCTGCCGGAGCTGGTGGCCGGCGCGCAGGCCCTCGGGCTCGTCGTCGGCCTGCTCTCGAACGGGCGCCGCCTGGCGGACCATGCCTTCACCCAGCACCTGGCGCAGGCCGGGCTCGACCATGTGCAGATCACACTTGAGTCGCACGATCCGGCAATCCATGACCGCATGGTCCGCGCCCAGGGTGCCTGGCAGGATACTGTGGCGGGTGTGCGCAACGCCCTCGACTGCGGCCTGTACCTGATGACCAACACCACCCTGCTCGACGACAATGCCGGTTCGATCCTGCAGACGATCGACTTCCTGGCGGAGCTCGGCGTCCCGACGGTCGGCTGCAACGCCCTGATCTACTCGGGCAAGGGGTCCGACGTCGGCGCCGGCCTCGCCGAGTCGCAGTTGCGGGCGCTGCTTCCGCAGGTGCGCCAGCGCACCGAGCAGAACCGCCAGAAACTGATCTGGTACTCGCCCACGCAGTACTGCCATTTTGATCCGGTCCAGATGGACCTTGGAGTGAAGGGCTGCACGGCTGCTCGCTACAATCTGTGTGTCGAGCCGGATGGGGCCGTGATCCCGTGTCAGTCGTACTACCAGAGCCTCGGGAATATGCTGAACGATTCCTGGGACTCAATCTGGGATCACCCGCTCGCCGTCTGGCTGCGCGAGCGACGCTATGTGCCCGATGCCTGCCACGACTGCCCGGTGCTGGCCGAGTGCGGCGGCGGCTGCCCGCTCAGCCTGGCCCATCTGGCGCCCGACCTGGAGACGGCGACGGCAGTCCCCGTCCCGGCTTAAGCTGCCCATGTCCGGTCATCTCCTGTGCTCACGCACCCCACCCCATGCCGGCGCAGCCCCCGGCCCGCACCCTGACCTGGAACGCGCCCGCGCCTTGCGGCCCGCCGATCGTCTGGAGGGAGCCTGCCATGAGCTTCATCGTTGACCGACTGTTCCCGCCCAAGAAGGCCGAGCCGCTGCCCGTCGGCCAGTATGCCTACACCGAAATGCTCGGCGAGACGCTGCCCCTGAGGCTGCACCTGCGGCTTCAGCCGGATGGCGCCGGCTTGCTGATTGTGAATGCCTCGACCGTCCTGCACCTCAATGGGACCGCCACCGCCCATGCCTACCGCTTCGTGATGGGCGAGAGCGAGAAGCAGGCGGCTCGCTTCATCCAGCGCCGCTACCGCGTCGGATGGGGCACGGCATTGCGCGACCAGCAAGCCCTGCGGGAACAGGTGCGGGCGATCGTTTCGACGCCGGACCTTGACCCGGTTCTCTTCTTGGGAATGGCACGCACGGAGCCCTGCACCGACCCACCCGTCGCACCCTACCGGCTGGATCTTGCCCTGACCTATGCCCTCGATCCAGACGGCCAGCTCGACCCCGCCGCCGACCGCCGCGCCACCCGGGAGCTGACTACGGAAGAGTGGAAGGCCGTGCTGCAGGCAACCTGGAACGCCGGCATCCCCCACGTCACTTTCACCGGCGGAGAACCGTGCCGCCGGATTGACCTCCCTCAATTGATCGAACACGCCGAGGCGCTTGGCTTGGTCACCGGCGTGCTGACCTCCGGCGCGCGCCTGGCCGATCCAGGCTACCTGCAGACGCTCGCCAACGCCGGCCTGGACCACCTGCTTGTCTGTTGGGAGCCCACCGACCCGGCAAGCACCGCAGGCCTGCGCAACGCCTCGGCCTCGGATGTCTTCACGACTGCGCATCTCACCCTGGCGCCCGAAGCAGAGCCGATGCTCAGCGGCTGGCTGAGTGACCTGAAGCAGATGGGCGTCAACGCCGTCTCGCTCACCGGTCTCGCCGGGAAGGACTCGCGCCAGCTGCTCGACACGGCCCAAGACCAGGTGGCGGACATGGGCCTGCAACTGGTGTGGGACCTCCCGGTCCCCTACTCGAGAACCAACCCGATTGCGCTTGAGGTCGGCGAACCGTCGGGCTCCGCCGGGTGTGCTGCCTTGTATGTCGAACCTGACGGGGATGTACTGCGCCACCAGGGAACGAGCCAGGTGCTGGGCAACCTGCTCGCCGACGCGTGGGAGACGATCTGGGAACGTGCCCGGTCCAGCAAATCCTGAGTCCGCCCACGACCGAGCGCCAGCAGGCTCATCGGCAGGAGAGCAGCCCCGCTGAGCGGCAGCCGCAAGGCAACCTCTTCCCCCGCCGCAGATAGGCTCGCCTTCTGGCACGGGCGCTATCGGCAGCAGGCTGGGTGGACGCAGACGATCCGGGATCGGCTGCTCGAATCTGCTGACCTAGCCTCCGCCGCCAGAGTGCTCGAGGTTGGATCAGGAACCGGCGCGGTCACGGTTGACCTCGCCCAGCATGCACCCCACCGCACCCACGGCCTTGACCTTGACCCGGCGGCGAACCGCTTCGCCGCCGCGCGCCTTCCAGATGTCCCCTTCGTGACCGGCGATGGGCTTCGGCTGCCGTTCGCCAGCGGCGTGTTTGGGGCCTGCGTCTGTCACTTCCTGCTGCTCTGGATCGCCGATCCTGCGCAGGTCCTGCGAGAGATGCGGCGCGTCACGGCACCGGGCGGCTGGATAGCCTGCCTGGCTGAGCCCGACTACGGAGGCCGCATCGACTACCCACCGGAGCTGACCCCGCTCGGCCAATGGCAATCGGAAGCCTTGCAGGGCCAGGGAGCTCACCCCGAGATCGGTCGAGCGCTCCTGGGTCTGCTGCACACCGCTGGACTCGATGCAGTCGAAGGCGGCGTGCTCGGCGCAGCCTGGACGTCCGCTCAAATCGCCGAATCGGACCCGACTGAATGGGAGACGTTGCGCCTCGATCTCGCCGGCACCTCGCACGCCGGGCATCTGGAGGGTCTGGAGCAAGCAGAGCGTCGCGCCCGCCGCCAGGGCTCGAGGGTGCTTTATGTGCCCACCTTCTTCGCCCACGGCCGGGTCCCACGCACTGACTGAACCAGCCAGCCCGCTCCCCTCCGAGAGAACGCCGCCTCCCCGTCGAGCAAGGACAACCGGACCGCGCTGCCCGTTCCACTTTGTGAGAACCGGGCGCCTCGAACCGTCGAGCGTGCATGCCCCGCTCCAGCCCAGGCGCTGCGGTTCGGCCAGAGAACGCGTGCGCCCCGGTGCAGCGCACTCCACCGCTCGCGTCGCACGCCGGACCCGGCAGTCGGCCCCCAAT
The DNA here is from genome assembly GCA_041302385.1 of Anaerolineales bacterium. Lineage (GTDB taxonomy): Bacteria > Chloroflexota > Anaerolineae > Anaerolineales > E44-bin32 > PFL42. Next base: position 24,256 of record JBFYRF010000073.1, read on the forward strand.
TCGGCGAGGCACGGCCCTGAGGTTGTCGGATGAGGCCTTACGCCTTGCTCGGGCCTGCCCTCCGGGCGCCTGATGCGGTCCCCGGCGCGCCTACATGTGTGGGGATGTGTCTGCGCATGGTGGCTATGCGTATCCGAGGAGGCCAATCTCCCGCCGATCGCCCGTCTGCATCCCCCGTTGCGAAGCCCAGGCGGCGCGCCCGCGGTTCAGCGTCCCTACCCGCCGCCGGGGCAAACAACGCTGGGGGCCAGGATGTTGCCCTGGCCCCCAGACTGAGGCGTCCTCAGGTGAGCGGCGATGTAGGCTAGAACAGCCCGAGCACGCGTCCAGTCTTCAGGTCGAGATCAACATCGTTGAACACCGGCCGTGTCGGCAGGCCGGGCATCGTGCGCATCTCGCCCAGCAGCGGATACAAGAAGCCTGCACCGACCGAGGCGCGGATGTCCCGGATCGGGATCTTGAAGCCCTTGGGCACGCCCTTCAACGCCGGATCATGGCTCAGGCTGAGGTGGGTCTTGGCCATGTTCATCGGCAGCTTGTCGAAGCCGAGCTTATTGTAAAGCTCGATCTTCTTCTCGGCTTCGGGCGAGTACTCGACCCCGTCGGCTCCGTAGATGTCCTTGCAGATCTTCTCGATCTTCTGCTTGATCGACCACTCCAGCGGGTAGAGGAACTGGAACTTGGTCGGTTTCTCGACCGCCTGGATCACGGCCTTCGCCAGTTGGATGGCGCCCTTGCCCCCATCCATCCAGTGGGTGCAGACAACAGCGTCTTCCGCGCCGGCATCCTTGGCCGCCTTGCGCACCAACTCCACCTCGGCCGGGGTATCGGTGGCGAAGGAGTTGACCGCCACAACCACGGTCACGCCGAACTTCAGCGCGTTCTTGATGTGGTGCTGCAGGTTGCCCAGACCCTTCTGAAGCAGCTCGAGGTTCTCGTCGGTGTACGCCGGATCCAGCGGCTTGCCGGCCACGACCTTCGGCCCGCCGCCGTGCATCTTCAGGGCGCGCACCGTTGCCACCAGAACGACGCACTGCGGGACCAGGCCAGAGTAGCGGCACTTGACGTCAAAGAACTTCTCCATGCCGATGTCGGCGCCGAAGCCCGACTCCGTCACGACGTAGTCGGCCAGCTTGAGGGCGATTTCATCGGCAACGATCGACGAGTTGCCGTGAGCGATATTGGCGAACGGTCCGGCGTGGACGAAGACCGGGGTGCCTTCGAGCGATTGCATCAGCGTCGGCTTGAGGGCATCCTTCATCAGAACCGTCAGCGCGCCGCTGACACCCAGGTCGTCGGCGGTGATGGCCTCGCCCTTCTTGTTCGTGCCAATCACGATGCGGCCGAGGCGATCGCGCAGGTCAGCCAGATCCTTGGTCAACGCCAGGATGGCCATAATCTCGCTGGCGACCGTGATGTCGAACCCGGTCTCGCGGGTCATGCCCTTCTCTTCCGGCCCCAGGCCGATCGTGATCCGGCGCAGGAAGCGGTCGTTGGTGTCTACCACCCGCTGCCAGGTGATGCTGGCCGGATCGATGTCGAGCCGGGCGAAGCGGGAGCGCTCCTCGGGCGTCAGCGTCTCGGGATCGGTCTTGTTGATCCCCAGCTTCTTCAGGCGGCGCAGCATGACTGCGGCGAAGCGGCGCTTGCCCTTCTTGTCCTTGGGGCACAGCGCGTTGAACAGCTTCTCGTCGTCCTGCTGGGCCTCATGGAACATGCGGGCGTCGATCGCCGCCGCCAGCAGGTTGTTGGCGGCGGTGATGGCGTGGATGTCGCCGGTCAGGTGGAGATTGAAGTCCTCCATCGGGATGACCTGGCTGTAGCCGCCGCCGGCCGCCCCGCCCTTGATGCCGAAGGTCGGGCCTTGGCTCGGCTGGCGGATGCAAGTGAAGACGCGCTTGCCCAGGTGGGCCCCCAGCGCCTGGCTGAGCCCCATCATGGTTGTGCTCTTGCCCTCCCCCAGCGGGGTCGGGGTGATCGCCGTCACGTCGATGTACTTTCCATTTCGGCGCTTCTTGAGGCGCTCGAGAATGCTCAGCTCGACCTTGGCCTTGTTCCGGCCGTGCAGTTCGAGCTCGGATTCCCGGATGCCGACCTCCTGGGCGATCAGCGCGATGGGCTTGGGCGTGACCGCCTGCGCAATCTCGATATCTGACGGGACCGGCCGCAGCAGCTTGAGCTTGATCGGCTTGTAGGGCAGCTTCTTCGGACTGGCCTTGGTCTTGACGGTCTTCTTCGCAGGCTTCTTGGGGGCGGCCTTGCGAACGGCCGGCTTGCGCGGGGCGGCTCGTTTGGCCTTGGCGGGCTTCTTGGTCGGCATGGATGGTTTCTCCTCGAATCAGATCAGGGCCGGGGCTGTACCGGAACGACAGCCCAAGTGTGGCCTGACATCGGACAGCGCGCAAGCGACACCTTTCACAAGCCACAGGGTCATGTATCACCAGCTGGCCGGCCACTCCGAGCGCATGGGCCCAGGGCGCTTGCCGAGCTCCCCTCCGGGTCGTCGCTACCGGGGATGCCCAGACTTGTGCGAAGGACATCCTTCACGGACCAGACTGCCCTCTATCACTTCGTATTTAGCTCCAAATCGGGGATAGTGGAGGCCGGTATGGGGCTGCCGGCCGGCGGTCATCACATGTGAACTCTGTCACATAATGCGCCGGCGAAGGTCCCTGTTCTACCGAGCGGGAGCCGTCGCGGCTGGGGGGCCAGGCCACCGCTCACGGGGAGGATAAGTGATGCGCCACTTGGCGGCAACGGCCGAACAGCCTCACGTGGGCGCGTCTGCGCTTGGTGTGAGGCTTTTTCATTCTCGATGGGAGGTGCCGAATGCATGAGCCGAGCCGTAGAGACGGCTTCCAGGGTGAGGTCATCGCCGCCACTCCCGGCGGGGAGTCCTTGCTGACCTGCATCCAATGTGGGACCTGTGGAGGCTCGTGCCCCTCGGGAGCCGACATGGATCACACGCCGCGGCAGCTGTTCGCCATGATCAACGCCGGCCTGCGCCAGGATGTGCTGCACTCGAACACACCCTGGTACTGCGTGTCGTGCTACTACTGCACTGTGCGTTGCCCGAAGGAGATCCCGATCACCGAGCTGATGTACACCTTGAAGCGCATGGCCGTCCGGGAGGGCGCCTACGACGACTCCAAAGCCCCCGACTTCTCGCGCACCTTCATCCGCTGGGTCGAGGACTACGGACGGTCGTTCGAGCTGGGGCTGATGGGGACGCACATGATCCGCCACAACCCATTCGGCGCTTTCAAGATCGCCGACATGGGCATCGGCATGATCACCAAAGGGCGCATGGCGTTCAGCCCCACTCGGATTAAGGGCATGGACGGGCTGAAGCGCATCTTGGCCAAGGCCAAGCAGCTGGAGGCGCAGGCATGAAGTACTCCTATTACCCCGGTTGCTCGCTGGAGAAGAACGCCGCCTCGTACCACGAGTCGACCATGGCCATCGCTGGCCCGCTGGGCCTGGACTTCGTCGAGGTCGAGGACTGGAACTGCTGCGGGGCGACGGAGTACCATGCCCTCAACCAGACCGCCGCCTACGCCCTGATCGCTCGCAACCTGGCGCAGGCGACCAAGAACGAGGGGCTGGACACGTTGGTCGCCCCGTGCAGCGCCTGCTACCTGAATCTGCGCAAGTGCGACAAGTACATGGCGACCGAGCCGGAGCTCGCCGGGCGCGTCAGCCAGGCCTTGGCCGAAGCCGGCCTGAGTTACAAGGGCGGCACGCTTCACGTGCGCCACCTGCTCGACATCGTGTACAACGACGTCGGCCTGGAGACCCTGCAGGCCAAGACCACCCGCCCGCTCAAGGGCCTGCGGGTAGCGCCGTACTACGGCTGCATGATCGTGCGGCCGGGCTTCCACAACGGCGACGATGACCCGGAGTACCCGGTGACGCTTGACCGCATCCTCACCGCGCTCGGCGCGGAACTCGTCGACTTTCCGATGAAGGCCCACTGCTGCGGCGGCCACATGACCCAGATCAGCGAGGCCACCGGCTTTGAGCTGATCCGCCGGCTGATCAAGAGCGCCGACGACTACGAGGCCGACCTGATTGTCACCATCTGCCCGATGTGCCAGCTCAACCTCGACGGATTCCAGGGTGCCATGAACCGCCACTTCGGGACGTCGTACCATATCCCGGTCCTGTACTTCACCCAACTGATCGGCCTGGCCCTCGGTTTGGCGCCGCGCGATCTGGGGGTAGGATCGGAGATCGTCTCGGCTAAGGAGGCTCTGTCGAAGATCGGGGCGGAGGTCGAGGAAGCCGAGGTCGCCACGCCGCGGCAAAGACGGGACGACAAGGCGCTGCCCATGCCGGGACGCCGAGGGGAGGGTTAGCATGGCCGAGAAGGTCGGTGTCTACATTTGCCACTGCGGCAGCAACATCGCCGGCATGGTTGACGTCGAAGGGCTCGCCCGTTGGGCGGGCGCCAACCTGGAGGACGTTACCGTCGCGCGCGATTACAAGTTCATGTGCTCCTCGCTCGGGCAGGAGTTGATCGAGGAGGACATCAAGAAGGAGGGCCTGACCCGGGTGGTCGTCGGGGCCTGCTCCCCCCACCTGCACGAGAAGACCTTCCGGAAGGCCTGCGCCAATGCCGGCCTGAATCCGTACCTGATGCAGATGGCCAGCCTGCGCGAGCAGATCTCCTGGGTCAGCTCCGACAAGGACAAGGCGACCGAGAAGGCCAAGGCGCTGATCTCTGGCGCGGTCCGCCGGGTGATCGAGCAGGAAGAGCTGTTCGCCAGCGAGGCCCCAGTCAACCCGAACACGCTGGTGGTGGGCGGTGGGGTGACCGGCATCCAGGCGGCGCTGGAACTGGCCGATGCCGGCTACCACGTCTATTTGGTCGAGCGCGAGCCGTCGATCGGCGGCCACATGGCCCAGTTCGACAAGACCTTCCCCACCCTTGACTGCTCGGCGTGCATCCTGACCCCCAAGATGTCGGACGTCGGGCAGCACGAGAGCATCACCCTGCTCAGCTACGCCGAGGTCGAAGAGGTCACCGGCTACGTCGGAAACTTCCACGCGCGCATCCGCAAGCGCGCCCGCTCGGTCAAGGAAGCCGACTGCACCGGCTGCGGCGTATGCATCGAGAAGTGTCCCAAGAAGGTGATTGACGACGTGTTCGAGGCCGGGCTGGGCTATCGCAAGGCGATCTACCGGCCCTTCCCCCAGGCCGTTCCCAAGTATCCGGTGATCGACCGGGAGGCCTGCACCTACTACCTGAAGGGCACCTGCAAGGCCTGTGAGAAGTTCTGCCCGACCAACGCCATCGACTTCGAGCAGCAGGACAGCTTCCTCGACCTCGACGTGGGCAACGTCATCCTGGCCACGGGCTTCGATATGTTCGACTCCACCCGCCTGCCGCAGTATGGCTACGGGCGGCTGGCCAACGTGTTCAGCAACCTGGAATTCGAGCGGATGTGCAACGCCGCCGGCCCGACCGACGGCAAGGTTGTGCTGCGGGATGGGGTGACGACGCCCGAATCGATCGCCATCGTCCACTGTGTCGGCAGCCGCGACAAGAAGCACAACCCCTACTGCTCGGCGGTGTGCTGCATGGCGGCGCTCAAGTTCGGCCACCTGGCGATCGAGAAGACCGGCGCTCAGGTGTACTCGTTCTACATCGACATGCGCACGCCGCACAAGAACTACGAGGAGTTCTATGACCGGCTGTTGGCCGAGGGCATGCAGTTTGTGCGCGGCCGGGTGGCCGAGGTAACCGATGCCGCCCGCTTGCCGGGCGAGGAAGGCAAGTTGATCGTCCAGTCGGAGGACACGCTCGCCGGACGCCAGCGGCGCACGCCGGTGGACATGGTGGTGCTCATGGGCGCCCTCGAGCCGCGGCACGACGCCCGCGAGACCGCCCTCAAGTTCGGCATCTCGTGCAGCATGAACGGCTGGTTCACCGAGCGTCACCCGAAGCTCGATCCGGTAGCCACGATGACCGACGGCGTGTTCATCGCCGGCGTCTGCCAGGGCCCCAAGGACATTCCCGACTCGGTGGCCCAGGGGGCGGCGGCCGCCGCCCGCGTGATGGCAATGATCACCAAAGGCACGGTGCTGATCGAGCCGGTGGTGGCCACGATCCACGAGGAGAACTGCTCCGGCTGCCGGATCTGCAACAATCTGTGCCCGTACAACGCCATCACCTTCCTGGAGGACAAGGGCGTGAGCTACGTCAACGCGGCCCTGTGCAAGGGGTGCGGCACCTGCGTGGCCGCCTGCCCGGCCCAGGCCATCAGCGGCGCCCACTTCAGCAACGAGCAGATCTTCTCTGAGATCGAAGGCCTGCTCTACGACGCAATCAGCGGGAACGGCGCCGGCCACAAGGTCGAGCCAGCCGGCGTACCGGCCTAGGGGAGGGACAGACTGATGAGTGATACCTTCGAGCCCAAGATCGTCGCCTTCCTGTGCAACTGGTGCTCCTACCGGGCAGCCGACCTGGCCGGAACCTCGCGCATCAAGTACGAGCCCAACGTGCGCATCATCCGCGTGATGTGCAGCGGGCGAGTCGATCCGACTTTCGTGCTCAAGGCGTTCTCGCTCGGCGCGGACGGGGTGATGATCGCCGGTTGCCACCCGGGCGAATGCCACTACCTGGAACAGAACTACAAGGCCATGCGCCGTTACTACATGCTGCGCCACACCCTGCGCAGCATGGGTATGGAAGACGACCGCCTGCGCCTGCAATGGGCCTCGGCGGCCGAGGGCGTGCAGCTGGCGGCGGCAATCAACGAGATGATCGAGCAGGTGCGCGCCCTGGGGCCGCTGAACTGGTCGGCCAACTGGCATGAGAACGGGCGCCGGCTGGAGGCGCTCGGACGGCTGGCGCAGGAACACGCCGAGGCGATGGAGGTGCCGGCATGATCCCAACGCCGACATCGAATCAGAGAAGGGAGGCGTTGGGATGACGGGCAAACCGAAACTGGCTCTCTACTGGGCGGCCTCGTGCGGTGGCTGCGAGATTGCTGTCCTGGGAATCGACGAGAGGATTCTGAAAGTCGCTGAGGCGTTCGATATCGTCTTCTGGCCGTGCGTCCTTGACGGCAAGGTGCGCAGCATTGAGAAGATGGCCGACAAGGAGATTGAGCTCTGCCTGTTCAACGGAGCGATTCGCACCAGCGAGCAGGAGTACATGGCCCGATTGCTGCGCCAGAAGTCCAAGGTGCTGGTCGCCTTCGGGTCGTGCGCCCACGAGGGCTGCATCCCCGGCCTGGGGAATGTTGCCACCCGGGAGGAGATCTTCCAGATCTCCTACCACGACACGCCGAGCACGGTCAACCCAGAGGGCACGCGCCCGCAGGCCGAAACTGAGGTGGCAGAAGGCACACTGTACTTGCCCCACTTCTATGACACCGTTAAGACCTTGGGCCAGACGGTAGAGGTCGACTACTACCTGCCCGGCTGCCCACCGGAACCAGAACGAATCTGGGACGCCCTGACGGCGATTCTGACCGGTGCGCTGCCTCCTCCGGGCGCGGTCATCGGAGCCCAGACCACCGTCTGCGATGAATGCCCGCGCACACGCGAGGAGAAGAAGATCAAAGAGTTCAAGCGCACCTGGGAGATCATCCCCGACCCGGAGGTCTGCCTGCTTGAGCAGGGCATTATCTGCTGCGGCATCGCCACACGCGCCGGCTGCGGGGCGCTCTGTCCGACCGTCGGCTCGCCTTGCATCGGCTGTTACGGGCCGAACGAAGGCGTCCAGGACTTTGGCGCCCGGATGATGACTGCACTGGCATCGGTCATTGACTCGGACGACCCGCAAGAAATTGAGAGCATCATCTCTCGGGGCATCCCTGATCCCATTGGCTCCTTCTACCGGTTCAGCCTGGCGCACGGCCAGCTGCGCCGCTGTGCTCTGCCGCTTGAGGCAGACACCCTGGACGCAACCAAGGCCGCGTGAGTGGCCTGACGCGGAGGCGAAACCGATGAACCGAATCTCCATTGATCCAATCACCCGCCTCGAAGGCCACGGAAAAATCGACATCTTCCTGAATGAGGATGGCGAGGTCGCCAACGCCTACCTGCAGGTTCCCGAGCTGCGCGGTTTTGAGCGCTTCTGCGTAGGGCGGCAGGCCGAGGATATGCCCAACATCACCGACCGGATCTGCGGCGTGTGTCCCGAGGCGCACCACATGGCCTCCACCAAGGCGCTGGATGCGCTGTTCCACGTCGACCCGCCGCCGGCGGCCAAGAAACTGCGCGAGCTGTTCTACAGCATCTTCTTTGCCACCGACCACACCACCCACTTCTATGCTCTGGCCGGCCCCGACTTTGTGCTCGGCCCGGACTCGCCGGCCATGGAAAGGAACATCCTGGGGGTCATCAAGAAAGTCGGGATGGACGTAGCCGGCAAGGTACTCAAGATGCGCCACGACGGCCATCACCTGATCAAGATGATCGGCGGCCGGCCGGTGCACCCCAACTGGGGCCTGCCCGGCGGGGTAAGCCGCGGCATCACCGAAGAGCAGCGCCTCGAGATCGAAAAGCTCGGCCGCGAGGCGGTCGACTTCGCCCGGTTTTCGCTCCAGCTCTTCAACGACATCGTGCTGGCCAACAAGGGCTACGTCGACCTGATCACTGGAGGCATCTACACGCACCAGACCTACAACATGGGCACCGTCGACCAGAACAACCACGTCAATTTCTACGACGGAATGATCCGGGTCGTCGGCCCGGACGGCAAAGAACACGCCAAGTACCACCCCAAGGACTACGCCGACTACGTCGCCGAGCGCGTCGAACCCTGGTCGTACCTCAAGTTCCCCTACCTGAAGAAGGTCGGCTGGAAAGGGTTCGTCGACGGCGTCGATTCGGGCGTGTACAAGGCCACTCCCTTGTCTCGCTTGAACGCGGCCGACGGCATGGCCACTCCCCTGGCCCAGGAGGAGTATGAGCGCATGTACGCCACCCTGGGCGGCAAGCCGGTGCATCACACGCTGGCCACGCACTGGGCGCGCCTGGTAGAGCTCCTGTACGCCACGGAGCATTGGGTTGAGTTGGCCACCGATCCGGAAATCACCTCCCCCAACTTCCGCGTGCTCCCCACCGAGAAACCGGACGAAGGCGTGGGTGAGGTTGAGGCCCCGCGCGGCACGCTCACCCACCATTACTGGTCTGATGAGCGCGGGATCTTGACCAAGGTGAACCTGATTGTCGGCACGACCAACAACAACGCCGCCATCAACATGTCGGTCAAGAAGGCCGCTCAGGGGCTGATCCACAAGGGCACGGTCGTCAAGGAGGGCCTGCTCAACACCATCGAGATGGCCTTCCGGGCGTATGATCCCTGTATGGCCTGCGCCACACACACCCTCCCGGGGCAGATGCCCCTCGAGGTCACCCTACGCACCCCCGACGGCGAAGTGATCGACAGCTTCCAGCAGCACCTGGACTAGCCTGTCGTGCGGGCGGCGGCAGCACTGAGAGGATCATGCGAACCCTGGTGATCGGGCTGGGCAATCCAATCCTGCGCGACGACAGCGTCGGATTGCGCGTCGTGCGTGAGGTGGCGGCGGCGATCGGCGAGGTTGACGGGCTGGACCTGGCTGAGGACTACCACGGCGGCCTGCGGCTGATGGAATCCATGATCGGCTACGACCGGGCGGTGATCATCGATGCCATCCAGAGCGGCGCCCCACCGGGCAGCCTGATCCGCCTGGGCGTCGACGACCGGCCTACCCAACGCAGCGCTTCGACGCACGATGTCAACCTGCCGACCGCACTGGCACTGGGACGGCAGGCCGGCGCCAACCTACCGCCGACCGACCAGATATCGATCCTTGCCGTGGAAGCGGACGACGTGCTGTCCTTCGGCGAGACGCTGACACCCGAAGTGGAATCCGCTGTCCCCCTGGCGACGCAGGCCGTCCTGCAGATGCTGGGATTGGAGAAGGAGTGTGCCTGAATGATTTCCCCGGAAACCCTGCGCCGCTACCCGTACTTCGCCGGGCTCCCCGAGGAGGCCCTCAAGCATGTGGCGATGCTTGCCGAGCAGCGCTCGTTCAAAGGCGGCGAGCGGCTGTTCGAGGAAAGCGCAGCCTTCAAGGCCGGCGCACGCCTGTACGAGAAAGGCAAGGAGGCCAAGGAGCTGCTGATCCTGGTCTCCGGCGAGGTCGACCTGATCACCGAGCTCAGCGGCGGCAAGGAGGTCGTGGTGGCCTCGCTGGTGCCCGGCGAGCTGATGGCCGAGTCTTCAATGGTCGAGCCGTATCAATTGACGGTCAGCGGCCTCGCCACCCGGGATGGCAGCTTGATCTCTATTGACGCCGATCGGCTGCGCGCCTACTGCCAGGAGAATCCCGCTGCCGGCTATGCCGTGATGAGCCAGATCGCCCGCCTGCTGCTCGACAAGCTGCAGAGCACCCAGGTTCAGCTGGCCGCTAACCCCTAGCCAGCCGCCTGCATCGTCCAGGAACGCAAATCGGACCCGTCAGCCACAGAACAACGGCTGGCGGGTCATCGCTTTGATTCCCAGCCATCGTGCTTTGCCGGGTCCTTGGCTCAACGTTGAACAGCTGACGGCTACCTGCTGCGAAGCCTTGGCAAGCAGGCCGATCAGCTCTTCTTGATACTCCACCGGGTGTGCGGGGGGATCTCGGCGTGCTGGCTGCCGCCGTCGGACCAGGTCCGCGCCTCCGGCAGGGCACCGTCCAGCACATCCCCCTGCTCGAGCGCCACCATGTCATCCTCACTGCAGTGATGAACAAGGCCTGCCAGGGTGCAACCGCCGACTACCCGTCGACCGGCCGACCATCCCCGAGGTCGTAGCCATTTGGAACGCGATTCATCAGCCCAAGCCCGGGCACGACTCAGTGCGGCAGCCTGCTCTGCTCGACGAACTTCTTCTGGATCAATGGTTCGAGGTCGGATAGTGTGCTGCCAGGCTGAGTGCCCCGTTCGCCGGTTCAACCTCGGCTGCGCCAGTGGCGCAGGCGCTGCTCATCGATGTTACGAGATCCGCGATCCCTCCAGGAGCGGTCCCCCCGCCGTACCAGCCTATCCACCGCGCCCAGCACGTCTCTCCGCTCGGTCACGCCGAACATGTGGCGCCGCTCCCCCGCGTTCTCGCCGTGTCCTCGAAGGCCCCAACGGCAGGGCTGTGCGTCACGCCAGGTCCAAGGCCACGGCCAGATCAACGAACGTGCCGGCCATCGCCGTCCGCCGATTGGCCTCGCGGCCGTGCACCCGCGCAACCACCTTCGAGGCGCCCTCTCTCGTCAAGTACCGCCCGACCAGTTCAAGGTCCTCGCCGCGGGCGGCGAAGCTCACGTCCTGATCGGCATTCTCCGGCGCTTCGCTGGCAGGATCGTCCGCCTCCTGTTCCCACGGGTCTCGCTGTCAACGGCATAGTCTCCGATTCCCAGGTACGCCTGAACCACCCGCAGCACAATGCCCAGCAGGATTCACGGGGCAACTCGCCGACCCCTTTGCGGCCGAGTTGCGTGGCGTCTGCGGACATCATTCCGTCTCCAACTGTGGGGAGTTGCGGAGGGATGGGCGACAGGCGCGCGGGCGAAACCCGTTGGAGGGACGACAGGAGGTCCCTTGCCGAGCCTCTTCACCGCCGGGCGCTCGAACAGGGACATGACTGCAGGGGGATTCGGTGCCTGAACACCAAGGTGCAGGGGGAATGTCCCGATCGGCCCTGCCCCCTCGGCATCAGCGGTGTTCCCCCAGGTGGCTTGGCCGCATTGCGGCTGCCCACCGACCGGGCCACCACCCAGGCCCATGACCCGCGCGATGGCAAGAGTGGAGTCTGGGGACTTGCATCGGCCCCAAGGTTGCGCGAGCCTTCCAGGGGTCGCGGACGCCGGCCGCGCATCGATTCCGCAGCCTGCCAAAGCCACTGCAGGAGCTCGGCTCGGGCCAAGACACCGAATCGCGGCGACGGGGAGGTTGACATGCCGGACAGACCGCTGAAGGTAGGGTTCATTGGGATCGGCGCCATGGGTACACCGATGTGCGAAAACCTGCTCAAGGCCGGGTTCCCGCTCACCGTCTGTGACCGTGATCCGGAACGCACGGCACCGTTCGCCGCTCGAGGCGTGGCCGTCGCCCCAAGTTGCGCAGAAGTCGCCCGGGCCACGGACGTGGTCATCACGATGATCGGCCAGGTCGTCGAGGAGCTGCAGGTCGTGCTCGGGCCTGGCGGCGTGCTGGAGGCCGCCCATCCGGGACTGATCGTGATCGACTCGAGCACGGTCGGCATCGCCGCTTCGCGGCAGATGGCCGCGGCGGCTCAGGAGAAGGGCGTCGCCTTCCTCGACGCCACCGTATCGGGCTCGACGGGGCCAGCGCGCCAGGGCAAGCTGACCTTCATGGTCGGCGGCGACCCGGCTGCCCTTGAGGTGGTCAAGCCCATCCTGCTGGCGATGGGCGAGAAGATCCGTCACGTCGGGCCGAGCGGCGCGGGCAGCGCCATGAAGGTGATCGTCAATCTGATGATCGGCATGACCGTGCTGACGGTCGCTGAGACACTCACCCTGGGCCGCCAAGCAGGATTGGATCCGAATCAGATGCTCGAGATCCTGAGCGAGACCGCCGTTAGCTCTCCTCACCTCAAGAACAAGGGCCGGATGATGATTGAGCGCGACTTCCAGCCCGCCTTCGCCCTCAAGTACATGCAGAAGGACTTCGACCTGATCATGCAGGCTGCGCACGACCTGAGGACGCCGCTCTTCACCAGCGCCATCGCCCAGCAGGTGTACACCGCCGCCAATGTTGCCGGCTACGGCGACCTCGACTACGCCGCGGTCGTGCGATTCTTGGAGGAGGCAGCGGCGATGAAGCTCGACCGCTCCTGACGCGGCACCCGGTCAAGCTCCCGGGCGCGCAGGTCCTCCGGAAGGGTCTTTGCAGCCCAGTGCGCCTTGCCGTCCGGCAGGCGACGTTGCGCGCAGACGGCCGAGGGGATCCTGTCTCTCGAGCGACCCCCGCGCCCACCAACAAGCCCCAAGCAGATCCCTCGGCGAGCGGGCCGCCTCGGGATGACATTCTCTAGGCGGATGACGCTACAACGGGGATTACACGGCGAAGGGGATGCCATCGCCTCCGGACTGTCATCCCGAGCGCCCGCCCCGTGGCGCCTGCCCCGCAGCGCCTCCCCGAGCGAATGCGAGGGGAAGCGGAGGGGAAGCGCAGGGGAAGCGAGGGATCTGCCTGTCCCCGCCGTCCGAGCTCCAGACAGGCTCCCGCCTTGAGGATGTCGAGCGCTCGGCCGACCTGGCTGGCCAAGAGCCGAGGCCATAGGTCACCAGGAACAGCGTACAGCCCTCCATTGACCGCTTGGCAGGCCTCGGCTAGCCTCGGGTGACGGCGGGTGCGGGAAAGCCCGTACCTGCCCGGGAGAGAGCATGGCTGAAGAGGATCCCCGGATCGGTGTGTTGCGCGCAATGCGCCAGAAGGCCCGCGAAGGTGGCGGAGAGGCTCGCATCGCCACCCAACATGCCAAAGGCAAGCTGACCGCCCGCGAGAGGCTGGATGCTCTGCTCGATGCGGGCACCTTCAACGAGCTTGAGCCTTTCATTACCCACCAGGGCGATGATCTCGGGCTGGCCAAGGAGCGCTATCTGGGCGACGGGGTGCTGACTGGCTATGGCCAGATCGATGGGCGCACCGTTTATGTCTATGCGCAGGATTTCACGATCTACGGCGGCACGCTCAGCGAGATGCAGTCGCACAAGATCTGCCGGGTAATGGACCTGGCGCTGCGCAACGGGGTGCCGATCCTCGGACTGATCGATTCCGGCGGGGCCCGCATCCAGGAAGGGGTGCGCAGCTTGGGCGGCTACGCCGAGATCTTCCGCCGCAATGCACAGTACTCGGGGGTGATCCCGCAGATCAGCTTGATGCTAGGCCCCTGTGCTGGCGGAGCCGCCTACTCCCCCGCCCTCACCGACGTGATCATCATGGTCGAACAGCACTCCTTCATGTTCCTCACCGGGCCGGAGGTGATCAAGGCCGTCACCGGCGAAGTCATCGACCCGGAGCGCCTGGGCGGTGCCAGCGTGCATACCGGGATCAGCGGCACAGCCCACCTGGCGGCGGTCGACGAACGCCAGGCCATGGACCTGTGCCGCAGGGTTCTCTCGTACTTGCCTTCCAACAATGTCGAGAACCCGCCCTTCGTCCCCACCGGCGACGATCCGGCGCGTGCCGATCCCGAGCTCAACCACATCGTCCCGCTTGACCCGGCCACCCCGTACTCCATGCACGCCGTGATTGAGCACATCGTCGACCGAGGTACGTTCCTCGAGGTCCAGCCCGCCTGGGCGCGCAACGCCATCATCGGTCTGGCGCGGCTCGGCGGGCACAGCGTCGGCATCGTCGCTCAGGAGCCGATGGAGATGGCGGGCGTGATCGACATCGACGCCTCCGACAAGATCACCCGCTTCGTGCGCATGTGCGACTGTTTCAACATGCCGGTGGTCACTTTCGTCGATAGCCCGGGCTTCCTCCCCGGAGTCGATCAAGAACACCGCGGCATCATCCGCCACGGCGCCAAGGTGCTGTACGCCTACTCGGAAGCCACAGTCCCCAAGATCAGCGTGATCACGCGCAAAGCCTACGGCGGGGCCTACGTGGTGATGAGCAGCAAGTACCTGGGCACCGATGTCAACTACGCCTGGCCGAGCGCCGAGATCGCCGTGCTCGGGGCGGAAGGCGCGGCCAACATCCTGTTCCGTCGACAGATCGAGGCTGCTGACGACCCGGCAGCAGAGCGCAAACGTCTGGCAGAGGACTACCGCCAGCGCTTCAACAACCCGTATCATGCTGCCAGCACCGGCTATGTCGATGACATCATCGAACCGGTCGAGACGCGCCTGAAGATCATCACCTCCCTGGCCGCCCTGCGCGACAAGATCTCCCCCGCCCCCCCGCGCAAGCACGGCAACATCCCGGTGTGAGGCGGCGGGATGAGCCCTGACTTCGCCCAGGCACTTGAGGTCGCACTGCTGGGATTGCTGCTCGTCCCGGTCATGATGGCCTTGTTCTGGGGCGGCATGGCGCTGCTCACGCGTCTGACCACTCCGCCGGCGCCCAAGCCCACGCAAGCAGTCGACCCGGAGGTCGAGGCCTTTCTGGAGCAGGTCGCGGTCGCCGGAGCGGCGAGCGCCGTCAAGCTCGACGCCTCGCCCCGTCCCACCTTCCCGCTGCCTCCCACGGCGCTGGTCAGCGCCTGGCAGGCAGTGATGCGCGCCGAGCAGCTGCGGCGCAAGGAACCGCGCCGATGATCCTTCGAATCCGCGCCGGGGATCAGTGGTACGAAGTCGAGGTCGAGGATCTCCGACAGCGGCCGCTTCGGGTGCATGTCGCCGGGCGCATCTTTGAAGTCTGGCCGGAGGAAGCCGCCCTTCAGCCCACAACCCCGACCGAACCCCCCGCAACCATCCGCACCCCGGCGGCCCCAGCGGTCCGGGCGCCCCAGCCCGCCTCGACAATGCCGGGCGAGATCCGGGCGCCGATCCCGGGCGTGGTCGTGTCCGTTGAAGTTGCTCCAGGTGCGAGGGTTGAGTCTGGCCAGGTGCTATGTGTGCTCGAAGCGATGAAGATGCGCAACCCGATCCGAGCCTCACACGCTGCCAGCGTGCGCGCCGTGCATGTCCAGCCGGAGCAGGTCGTCAAGCATGGTCAGCTGCTCGTCGAACTCGATGTGTGACCCCCGCGCCTCGTCCCCGCGCCTGGAGCGGAGGCGAGCATGACTGGCGGATTCCCCGCAATCGCCTGGCCTACCCCAGGCCAGTGGCTGATGCTGGCAGTGGGGCTGACGCTGCTCGCCCTGGCGATCCTCAAGAACTACGAGCCTTCCCTGCTGCTGCCCATCGGCTTCGGTTGTGTGCTCGCCAACCTGCCCCTGACGGGGATCACCGATCCGGAAGGCCTGCTCGGCTCGCTTTACCAGTCTGGCGTGCTGACCGAGTTCTTTCCACTGCTGATCTTCATCGGCATCGGTGCAATGATCGACTTCACGCCGCTGTTGGCGATGCCCCGCATGGCGCTGCTGGGCGCAGCCGGTCAATTCGGGATCTTCCTTACGCTGCTGCTAGCCGCCGCCCTGGGCTTCAGCCTCGAAGAATCGGCGGCGATCGGCGTGATTGGGGCGATCGACGGGCCGACGTCAATTTTCGTCGCCAGCCGACTGGCACCCCAGTTGCTGTCGCCGATTGCCGTGGCCGCCTACTCCTACATGGCGCTGGTCCCTGTGATCCAGCCGCCGCTGATGCGCCTGCTGACTACGCGCGCAGAGCGTCGCATCCAGATGACCTATGCCCCGCGGCCGGTATCCCGCCTGACGCGTGTCCTGTTCCCGCTGCTGGCAACCATTGTCGCCGGGCTGCTTGTTCCCACCAGCCTGCCCCTGATCGGGATGCTGATGCTGGGCAACCTGATGCGCGAAAGCGGCGTGGTCGACCGGCTGGCGAAGTCGGCCCAGAACGAGATGCTCAATATTGTCACGCTCTTCCTCGGCCTGGCGATCGGCGGCAGCATGCGCGCCGACACCTTCCTGCAGCGCCAGACGCTGCTTGTGCTTGCTCTCGGACTGCTGGCCTTCGCGTTCGACACCGTCGCCGGGCTGCTCGGCGGCAAGCTGATGTGCGCACTCAGTGGAAGGCGCCTGAACCCGCTGATCGGCGCTGCCGGCATCAGCGCCTTCCCGATGGCCGGCCGGCTGGCGGCCCAGATGGCCCAGGATGAGGACTACCAGAACTTCCTGCTGATGCACGCCATGGGCGCCAACACAGCGGGCCAGCTGGGCAGCGTTCTGGCAGCCGGCCTGCTGATGGGCCTGGTAGCCGTGCTCGGCTGAGCCTCCGTTCCGGTCAGGACAACTCCGCCTCGGCATCCTTCCACTCGTTCGATACCTCGGTCCTGCCACAGAACCGGTCTACCCATCCATCGTCTGGCCCCGTGGACCGCCGCCCCTCGCCCCGGATGCTTAAGCCGGGGC
>JBFYRF010000076.1:0-3127 GCA_041302385.1 Anaerolineales bacterium
ATGCCTTCGTCTTCAAGCCGGTGACCATCGAAGAGCTGGAGGCCGCGTTGCAGAAGGCCCTGCCAGGCTAGGGCACGGCTGTGGCGAGTGGCTGAGCGGCCTCAGCCTCGCCGCCGGCCAGCCGATTTCGGTCGCGGGCTGTCGATCAGGATGCCCATCCGGGCGGCAGCCGCCCGCAGGCGGCTCCACTCGCCAGGCCGAATCACGATCGCATCCTTCCCAACCCGATCGCCCAACATCCTGGCCGTGCCCTTAGCGCTCAGCAGCGCCTCAAGCTGGCGCGTGTCTGGGAGGTGCAGCACCAGCTCCTCCTCGACACGGGGCGAGGACGTGCTGGCCTCGGCGCGGAGCAGCGCCTGCTGTAAGTGAGCCGCGAGCGGCTGTCCAGCGGCTGACTCGAGCAGGGCAACGATCTGCGGCGGACGCAGCCCCTGGGCGTAGGCCAGGCGCAAGGCGGATGGAGTCAGTCGATAGGTGAAACCCGTCGGGCCCCGTGCCTCCCAATCGCAGAAACGCGCCAGCTGATAGCGCTGGGCGGGCGGCATGCCGAAGGGGGCTTCGATCGATCCATCCGGGTTGATATGCGCGGCGGAGATGTGAGGTGCAGCCGAAGAGGTGCATAGGCGGAAGCTGTCCGGCGAAGCGCCGGTCGCGGCGCAGCCCAAGTCGGCTCCCCCCAGCCAGTGGAGCGGGCCGCACACCACGAATCGGACCAAGGCGCCTTCGACGTCGTCCCAGTGCTCGAAGCCTCGCAGGAACTCCCCGGTCTGCCGGTGGCGCAAGTACCAGGCATCGAATTCGCCCGCCGTCCGCTGAAATCCAGGCCGCTCGTCGCGCACTGCCTGGACGAAGGCCGTCAGGTCGAACCATACGCCGCGCGGCAGCCGGTCGAGAACCTCCAGCAGCGCCTGACGGGTCGGCAATGGATCGCCCGGCCAGGCTTGCGTCTCGCAGGCGAGGCTGGGCACCTGGCTGAGGTCAGCCCACCGTCTGGACGACCTCCAGTCGGCCAGCGGCCGCTGTGGATCCTCGTGCAGCCCTTGCAGGTACGGGCCGGTCTGTTCCGTCTGTGGGCGGTGCGGCGCACCCCCCACCGCGCCGGCTTCCAGCATGAGGCTGATGAGCAGCGGGGCGGCTTCGGGGCACAGGAGGAACGGCCGAATCGGATCACACCAGGCAGCAGCCTGATCCAGGCTGCGCAGCCCGCGGCGGCGTAGGGCGGCTAGCAGGGTCACGCAGTCTTCGGCCGAGGATGTAGTGGCGTGCAGCACCAGCCCGGGCTCGGCGGCCGACGCAAGGGTAAGCGGCTCGGCGGGGAGGGCAGGCAGCCGGGGCAGTAGATCGCTGGGCAGGAAGACGAATTCCTGCGCTCCGCTGGGGGAGTCGGCAAAGGCGCGGCCGATCAGACCGGAGCAGCCCAGCGCCTCCAGTGGGCCCGATGGGTTGCGATGGGGTTGGAGGCGGTCGCGCCGCGCGGCGCCCATCCGCCGCCAGTCACCGAAGCTGCGCTCGGCTTCGGCCAACGGCATGCGCCCGGCATGCCGGCGCAATGCCGTCAGGGCTTGCGCCTCGCCATCGGTTAGCCCCGCCAGAAACTCGGCCAGGTTGTCCGGCTGCAGCATCCAGGCGGCCAGGCGCTCGCTCGAGGGCAGGCTGGAGGGAGCTTCTGTTTCGAACCCCCAGCGCTCCGCGATAATCCGCAGCTCACCCGGCTCCAGGTCGTGCAGCGTGTTGTGCAGCGTTCGCATGCGGGCCCCTGCCAGGGATCGCCTAGACGATCAGGCGCAATGCACGCCCCAGCAGCTCGAGTTGCAGGCCAGTGATCTCCGACTGAAAGCCGGCGAACATCTCGCCGTCGGTGTGAATCGGCAGCGGGCGCGAGAGTTGAATGTCCATGGTCCGGAAAGTGCCCAGGCGCACCGGCTTGAAGCGGGCATGGGTTCCGTTCATCACCTCCGGCAGCAGGCGGAACATCATCAGCCGTGAGACGCGCTCGATCATGGCGTAATCCAGGATGCCGTCGGCGGGATCGGCTTGAGGCGCCACGTGAAAGCCGCCGCCTTCGCGCGGGCCGTTGCAGGCCACCATCATCAAGGCCTCGACTTCGATCGTTTCCTGATCCGTGCGGATGGTCATCCGGGAGGAGTCGTTGTGGCGCAGGATGGCCTGGATCACCGCCCACAGGTACATGCTGAAGCCCTTGAGGCGCGTGATCTGGTAGGTCAGGTAGGTCACCGTGGCGTCGAATCCGATCCCGACGGCATTGTTCCAGTACTCTGTTCGTCCGGTGTTGTCCGTGAGCCGTCCGATGTCGATCCAGCGTTCTTCGCCTTCGAACACCCGCGCCATGGCGATCTCCAGATCGAGGGAGATGCCCAGGCTGGAGGAGAAGTCGTTTCCGGAGCCAACCGGAACGATGGCCATCGCCGGCCTGCGCCCGGCGGGGATGCGCATCAGTCCGTTGACCACTTCGTGGACCGTTCCGTCTCCCCCGATGGCCGCCACCACTCCGAAGCCCTCTTCGGCCGCCTGCGCCGCCAACTGGACGGCATGCGAGGGGTACTCGGTGGCGGCCCACTCCGCGTCCGGGTGCCGGGCAACAATGGCCTGCAGCACGGGGCCGATGTACCACGCCCGACCGCGGTTGGCATGGGGGTTGAAGATCAGCTTAGTTCGGTGTGCCATCGGTCCTCCGCTGGTCTGGAAGCCACACTGTCGATTCGGCGGCCGTCGAGTGGATGGGAGTGCACTCGGCTGCCACTGTGGGACGTCCCACTGTGCATGAGTGTACAGCCTGTCCGCCTTCGGGACGCCACCGTCCTGTCTGGGTGAGGGCGAAGGGATGGACAGCAATCTGGCGATAGCCTGCCAGGCAGTGATATTAAGAGCATATCTATCCTAAATTAAGCCTCGTCTTATCCATGAGCGGCAGAATGATCGTGAAGTCCGGAACAAGAGAGGAGATCCTCGATGAAGAATTATCCTGAGCACCTGGCCGAGATCCGCCAGGGAATGGCGGCGCTGGGTGGGGAAATCCCGGGCACGATGGCAGCCTTCATGGGGCTGCACAAGGCTGCAGCTTCCGATGGGGCGCTGAGCGCCAAGGTCAAGGAACTGCTGGCGCTGG
>JBFYRF010000090.1:0-7990 GCA_041302385.1 Anaerolineales bacterium
TCGGCCTATGCCGAGGATCCGCGGGCGATCCTCTCCTTCCACCTGACCGCGTTTGCCCCCCTTGAGGGTGTAGCCGCCGGGGCGCTGGCGGCGCTGATCTACGGTCCACGTAAGTCGCTGCCGCTTTGGCCGACGCTGGATGCGCTGGCGCCCGGCGCGGCGCTGTTTTCCGTGTTCGTCGACCTATCGCAGCTGGCCTCGGGAGACGCCATCGGCGCGCCGGCCGATCTGCCGTGGGCGATCGAATTGTGGGGTGCGCGCCGCCACCCCGCGCAGCTGTATGCGCTGGCAGCATCGCTGGCGATCCTGCTGATCGTGTTGTGGCTTCAGAAGAGACAAGAGTTCCCCGGCGAACTGGCGCTCAGCTGGCTGGGGCTGACCAGCACGGCGCGCTTGCTGCTGGAGGGCTTCCGTGGGGACAGTCTGTACTTCGCCGGTGTACGCCAGGCGCAGATCGTGGCGCTGCTGCTGTTGATGCTCTCGCTCGTCGGCCTGCACCTGCTGGCGCGGCGGTGCAGCATACGGGATGAGTCTGGGTCTTCGGCGGGCAAGGCGGAGAAGACAGCGCCAGGCTGAGTGTGATAGGATGCGCAGAACAGTCCGCTCGCGGCCGGCGGAGCGGAAAGGTGGGCGAGCAATGGGAAATCGGCGAACGTGGGCAATTGTGATCCTGGTCGCGGCGGTCGTGGTGCTGTCGCTGGCGGCTTGTGCGCTGCTGTGGCGCATGGCCGGGACGGCTGGCACCGCCAGCTCACCTTCAGTCGGATTTGGCGCAGCGGTCGGCGTGATCCCTGTGGAGGGTGTGATTGCCTCCGGCTTTCCTGACAGCATGACCTCGACCAGCGGCACAGTTTACAGCGGTCGCGTGATCAACGACTTGCAGCAAGCCGAGGCCGACTCATCTGTCAAGGCGATTGTGCTGCGGATCGACTCTCCCGGGGGAGGCGTGGTGGGCTCGGACGAGATCCATCAGCAGATGCTGGTGATGACCAAGCCGGTGGTGGTCTCGATGGGGGAGATGGCTGCCAGCGGCGGGTATTTCATCAGCGCCCCGGCTGACGAGATCATGGCCAATCGCAATACCCTGACCGGGTCGATCGGGGTGATCAGCCAGTTTATCCACCTTGAGGAGTTCCTGGAGAAGAACGGCGTCAGCGTGACAACGATCGTCAGTGGCGAGTTCAAGGCCAGCGGCAGCATGTTTGAGGAGATGAGCGCCGAGGATCAGGCGATCTGGCAGGGCATCATTGACGATGCCTTCGAGGATTTCGTAGGTGTGGTGGCAGAGGGACGCGGCATGCCCGAGGCCGAGGTACTCGAACTGGCTGACGGGCGCGTGTTCACCGGCGAACAGGCGCTGCAGGTCGGGCTGGTCGACAGCCTGGGGAACCTGCCGGATGCGATCGCCCGAGCGGCTGAACTGGGCGGAATCGAAGGAACGCCGCGGATCGTGGAGTACCGCCCGCCGCCCGGCTTCCTGGAGACTCTGCTGGGGATGCAGGGGCATCAAACCCCGGGTGAGGCCCTGCTCCGTCAGCTGCTGAGCGAGGGGCGACCGGCCCTGTTGTACCTGTACACGGGCGGGTAGCCGCCAGTCCCGGAAGGGATCCCCCAGGGGCTTCGACAGACCCGCCGGCCAGCCGCTTTCGGACGCCCTTATAATCATGGAATGCTGATATAATGATGGGTGGAGGTGCGGCATGCTGCTGGAATCCACACCCACCCGTTTCGCCCTGCAGGCGAAACTCTTTCGCGGCTTCTCCGACCCCTCTCGCTTGAAGATTCTCGATGCACTGGCTCACTCCCCGTGCAGTGTGAGTGAGCTGGTGGCCCTGACCGGCCTGACCCAGTCCAACATCTCCAACCATCTGGCGTGCATGCGGGATTGCGGGCTGGTAAGCTCCCAGCCCGCTGGCCGGTATGTGACCTATTCGCTGAGTGATCCCCGCGTGCAGGCTTTGATCGAACTGGGCGACAGCCTGCTATCGGATGTCGCCCGCGGCGTGTACGAGTGCACTCGGCTCGGAGCGGAGCCCGAAGGATGAAGGAGCTCGAGCGTCTGGAGGTTCCGGTGCGCGGCATGGACTGTGCCGAGTGCACGCGGCACGTACAGCAGGCAATCGCCGGCGTGCGGGGTGTGCAGTCGGTGGAGGTCCTGCTGGCTTCCGAGAAGGCAATTATCCAGCTGGATCGCCGGACGACCACGTTGCCCGCTATCCGCCGGGCGATTGAGTCGGCCGGGTACAGCGTGCCCGATGAGGCGATCGCCCCGGCGCGCGCCTCGCGCCTGGCGGGCCTCTCCCGCCCGCTGCTCCCCTGGCTGACCTTCGGCCTGGGCGGCTTGCTGCTGCTGATCGTCGTCGCCGAGGCGCTCGATCTGGTGGACCCGATCAGCGCCGGCATCCCGGCGTGGATCCCGATCGGCTTCGTCGTCATCATCGGCTTCCCGGTCTTTCGCAACGTTGTGCGCATGGCGCTGCGCGGGCGGGTGATCGCTCACACCTTGATGTCACTGGGCGTGCTGGCCGCGCTGCTGGTTGGGCAGTGGCTGGCGGCTGCGCTGATCGTGTTCCTGATGTGGGTGGGCGATGCCATCGAGCGCTACACCGCCGGCACCGCACGCCGAGCGGTGCGCTCGCTCACCGAGCTAATGCCGCAAACGGCGCGCCTTGAGCGCGACGGACAGGAGGGCGAAGTCCCGATCTCTCAGGTCCGGGTGGGTGATGTGGTTGTGGTCCGTCCCGGGGAGCGGATCCCGGTGGACGGCGTGGTCGAAGGTGGGAGCGCCACGCTGGACGTCTCCCCGCTGACCGGAGAATCGATGCCGGCCGAGGTCGCACCCGGATCGAAGGTGATGGCCGCCAGCCTGGCGCAGCTTGGCAGCCTGCGCGTGCGCGCCACGCACGTCGGCCCGGATACCACCTTCGGGCGCGTGATCCGCCTGGTGGAGGAGGCCGAGGCCAACCGAGGCACTGTGCAGCGCATGGCCGACCGCTTCTCCGGCTACTACCTCCCGGTGGTGGTGGGCGTGGCGCTGCTGACGCTTGTGCTGCGGCGTGATCCCGGCGCGGTTGCCGCCGTGCTCCTGGTTGCCTGCTCCTGCTCGTTCGCCCTGGCCACGCCGATCGCGGTGATGGCCACCATCGGCGCCGCCGCTCGCCACGGCCTGCTCTTTAAGGGAGGCCGGGTGATCGAGGCGTTTGACCGAGCGGATGTGCTGTTGATCGACAAGACCGGCACCCTGACGCTGGGACGTCCCGAGGTGACCGACGTGATCGCCCTGAACGGCCTCACGCCCGAGGCGGTGCTGGGGTTGGCCGCGAGCGCCGAGCGCTACTCCGAGCATCCGCTGGCGGGCGCAGTGCGCGCCGCGGCCGAAGCGCGCGGGCTTGTGCTGCAGCCGGCGGAGGCCTTCGAAGCGCTACCGGGATTGGGGTTGCGGGCGCGCATCGAGGGCAAGCTGTTCACGC
This sequence comes from Anaerolineales bacterium, assembly GCA_041302385.1. Taxonomy (GTDB): domain Bacteria; phylum Chloroflexota; class Anaerolineae; order Anaerolineales; family E44-bin32; genus PFL42. Next base: position 3,471 of record JBFYRF010000090.1, read on the forward strand.
TCGGATCGAGCCGGCTGGTCACCTCGGCGGCTGGGCGGCCGGAGACGGCACGCCTGGAGGCGCAGGGAAAGACGCTGTTGCACGTCGAGCGCGAGGGCGAACTGCTGGGCACGCTGGCCTTCTCCGACAGCCTGCGCCCGGAAGTCCCGGCGGCGCTCGAGGCGCTGCGTAAGCTAGGGCTGCACGACCTGCACCTGCTGACCGGAGACAACCGGCGCACGGCGGCGGCGCTGGCCGAGCGCCTCGGCCTGCCGTTCAGCGCCGGATTGTTGCCACAGGACAAGATCGAAATCGTGCGGCGGCTGCAGGCGGAAGGCAAGACCGTGGTGATGGTCGGCGATGGCGTCAATGATGCCCCGGCGCTGGCGCAGGCCGACGTCGGCATTGCCATGGGCGCCATTGGCAGCGATATTGCCCTCGAGGCGGCTTCGATCGCGCTGATGCGCGACGACTGGACCCAGGTGCCGGAGGCACTCCGCATGGCCCGGCGCACGATGTCGGTCGTGCGCATGAACCTGGGCTTCACAGTGGTCTACAATGCGGTCGGGCTGACGCTGGCGGCGCTGGGGATCCTGCCGCCCGTGCTGGCGGCGGCTGCCCAGAGCATTCCCGATCTGGGTATTCTGGCCAACTCGTCCCGCCTGCTGCGGCAGCGCGGGGCAGCGCATGCGGAGGCGAACTGATGGACATTGGCATGATCGGCCTGGGCAAGATGGGGGGCAACATGGCGCTGCGCCTGCTGCGCGGCGGGCACCGGGTGGTGGCCCATGCCCGCTCGGCAGACTCGGTGCGTGCCGCTGAAGCTCAGGGTGCCGTTGGAGCCCAATCGCTGGACGAGGTGGTCGCCCAGCTGACGCCGCCGCGCGCCATCTGGCTGATGGTGCCGGCCGGAGCGGCAACGGAGACGACGCTCCGCGGCCTGTCCGAGCGGGTCGACCAGGGAGACGTGCTGATCGACGGCGGGAACAGCAACTACAAAGACACGCTCGCCCGCGCCGAATTCCTAGAGTCGGGCGGCATTCACTTCGTCGATGTGGGAACAAGCGGCGGGGTGTGGGGATTGACCGAGGGATACAGCCTGATGATCGGGGGTAAGGCGCCGGTCACCGACCGCCTGCGCCCGATCTTCCAGACGCTGGCGCCCGGGCCGGAGCAGGGTTGGGGGCGGGTTGGGCCGCACGGCGCGGGCCACTTTGTCAAGATGGTGCACAACGGCATCGAGTACGGCATGATGCAGGCCATGGCCGAGGGCTTCGAGGTGATGCACGCCAAGCCGGGCTTCGACCTGGATGTGCACCAGATCGCCGAGATCTGGCGCCATGGCAGTGTGGTGCGGTCGTGGCTGCTCGATCTGGCGGCAAATGCCTTGGCCGATGACCCTGCGCTCACCGACCTGAAGGGCTGGGTGGCCGATAGCGGGGAGGGACGCTGGACGGTGGCCGAGGCGATCGAGCTGGATGTGCCGGCACCGGTGATCACGCTGTCGCTGTTGATGCGCTTCGCCAGCCGCCAGGATGAGAGCTACGCCGCCAAGCTGCTGGCCGCGCTGCGCAACCAGTTCGGCGGGCATGCGGTCGTGCGCGAGGGCAGCGAGTCCCCGCCAGCGCAGCCTTAGCTGGCGGAGTGGGCTGGAGCTGCGAGCGCTCCGGACAATGGCCTGTCGCCACGCCGGACAATCGCCTCCGGCCGTATAATCGACACCCCCGCCTGCACCAGGACGGACGGCGGGCGCGCAGGTGGGTGCACCCGCGATGAACGACACAAACCGGGTTGATCGAGGCCGACGCTGGCACCTGGACTGGCTGCTGGGGGTACTGATCCATCCCTGGCGGACCTTTCCGCGCATTGCGGCCGAGACCGGCGCCGTCTGGCTAACGCCGCTGCTGTTGATCAGCCTGGCGGCGGTGCTGCTGGTGGCAGTGTCAGGGCCGCTGCGCCAGTCACAGGCGCTGCTGGCGGCGAATGACCTGCCGCCCGACTTCCAGTACTACTCTCCGGACCAGCAGGCCCAGCTGCAACAGGCCCTGGCGTCGTCGGCCAGCGCCAACTTCGTGTACGTCTTCCCGGCGGTCAGCGCCGTGGGAAAGGTGTGGCTGGGTTGGCTGATCGTTGGTGGTGTCCTACACCTGGTGTTGACCATTCTGGGCGGACGGGCATCGTCGCGCTCGGTGCTGAACCGCGTCGCCTGGGCGGGGCTGCCCTTCGCCCTGCGCGATACTGTGCGCATCCTCGCCACCCTGTTGGGGGATCAGTTGATCGCCCAGCCGGGCCTTTCGGGCCTGGTCCCGGCCCAGTCTGGCGGAGCGCTGGTTCTCGCCGCTCAGCTTCTGGCGGCGGTCGACCTGTACTGGATCTGGCACGTGCTGCTGCTGGTCATCGCCGTGCGGGCGGCACCCGACCCGGGCCCGGGAAAGGCGTGGGCGTCGGTGCTGATCACCCAGGCCCTGGCCCTGCTCCTGCTGGCGCTGCCCGCCACCCTCAGCGCTCAGCTCAACAACCTGACAATTGTTCGTCCCTTCCTCTTCTGATGAGCCCCGCGTTGATCCGCACCGAGGCGCTGGCGCGCAGCTTCCCCATGGGAGGCGAGGAAGTGCAGGCGCTGCGCGGCGCCTCGCTGTCCCTTGCCCAAGGGAGCTTCGTCGCGGTGATCGGGCCGTCCGGTTCGGGCAAGAGCACCCTGCTCTACCTCCTGGGAGGCCTGGATCGGCCGACCTCGGGAGCGGTCGAGGTGGATGGCCAGCGCCTGGAGGAGCTGGACGAGAATCAACTGGCGACCTATCGCCGCCAGAAGGTTGGCTTTGTCTTCCAGTCGTTCAACCTGATCCAGAGCATGACCGCGCTGGAGAACGTCATCTTCCCGATGGTCTTCGGCGGGATCCGGCCGGCCGAGCGGATGCAGCGAGGGCGGGCGCTGCTCGAGCAGGTCGGTCTGGCAGACCGGGCGGGGCACCGCCCCGGCGAGCTCTCCGGCGGTCAGCAGCAGCGCGTGGCGGTCGCCCGGGCGCTGGTCAACGGCCCGGAGCTGGTCCTGGCTGACGAACCCACCGGGAACCTGGACACCCACAGCGGCGGACAGATCATGCACCTGCTGGCTGAGCTGCACCAGCAAGGAAGGACAGTCGTGGTCGTCAGCCATGATGCCCGTGTAACTCAGTACGCCACCGACACCGTGCGGCTGCTGGATGGGCTGATCGTCGACGAGCAGACCTACGCCCAGGCGCTGGGCGAAGCGAGAGGTATGCCATCATGAGATCTCCATCTGGGCGTCATCGATGGGCGCGGCGGGCCCTGCTGGGCGTCGGTTGGCTGCTGCTGTTTTCCCTGCCGCTGCTGCCGGCCCGAGCCCAGCCGGCGGCGCAGGACACCGACACGCCGGAGCCGACGGGGACCTCCAGCGGCTTCTCTCAGCCCAGCCTCGTGCTGACGAGCTATTCGATCCCGGGGAGCGCCGTGGCGCCGGGGCAGTCGTTCACGCTGGACTTCCGCCTGGCGAATCAGGGCGGCAGCAAGGCGCGCAACGTGGTGATCACCACCGTGGCAGCGGATTTGGTCCCCAGGGGCAACGGCGGCGTGATTGCTGGCGGTGCCATCTCGGCCGGCGCGGACACGGGCTACTCCCAGGGATTGACGGCGCGGGCCGATCTGACCCCCGGCGCGGTGACCACGCTGCAGATCGTCGTTGACTACACCGACCCCGCCGAGGTGCCCTACCAGAGGACGTTCACGCTCGGGATTCGGATCAAGTCACCCCACAGCGCCTCATCCAATCCCCCCGCAACGACGACCCCCGCTGTGCGGCCGGTGTTGCTGGTCACCGGCTATACCACTGCGCCGGAGACGCTGCGCGCCGGGCATACGTTCGACCTCAGCCTGCAGGTGGAGAACCGCGGGGGAGAGGCAGCCCGCAGCGTCGGCCTGATCCTGGGCGGCGGCGCGCAAACTCAGTCCGGCACACCCGAAGCCGGGGGCTCCGCCGGATTGTCCGGCGCCTCCGGCGACTTCACCAATTTCGCTCCGGTGGGCACCTCGAACATCAGCGCCCTGGGCGACGTGGAGCCGGGCGCAACCCAAACCGCCGTGGTGAGCCTGATCGTCAACAGCAGCACCAACCCCGGCGCCTATACCTTGAAGATTTCCTTCGTCTACGCCGACGATTCGGGAGCCGGCTTCACCGACGACCAGGTCATCACCCTGCTGGTCCATCAGCCGCCGATTGTCGAGCTGAGCTTCTATCAGCCGCCGGAGCCCTTCTTCGTCGGCCAGCCGGGTGTGCTGCCCATCCAGGTCGTCAACCTGGATCGGCGCAGCACGCTGCTCGGCCGCATGGAGGTCACCAGCCCGTCGGGGGAGACGAGCAACAACGTCTCGCCGGTGGGCTATCTGGATCCGGGGATGTTCTACACGCTGGATGTGCTCTTCACTCCCTTTGAGGTGGGGCCCCAGAGGATCGACGTGCGCATTGACTACCAGGACGATTTCAACCAGCCGCAGTCGCTGGCGCAGACCCTGGACGTCGAGGC
>JBFYRF010000179.1:0-10487 GCA_041302385.1 Anaerolineales bacterium
CCACGACATGCCATAGTCGTCGGCCACCACAATCCCGACAACCAACAACAGCACAACACTCACCAGGGGTACCAGGGTGGACGAGGAGAAGAAGGGACGATGGCTGCCGACAGGGGTCATGCTAATCGCTCAATGGCGTTACCCAACAGGACTGGCGTCCGAGCGGCCAAGACCTAGCCCAGCAGCATCACGTGCCGGACGGTGAGGTCCACGAGTCGAGTATATCAAGCCCTCTCGATACCCCGACAGGCATGGACGAGCGAGGGCCCTCGGACTGTCCCTGCACCAGCGGCAACCCCTGAGATCGTCTCAGCGTGCGCGGGGTGTTGGTGCATGGTCTGCGGTCCATTGGGGCATACCGCTGGCCGCAGGTGGGGTGCGGACAGGTTCGTTACACCACCACATTCACCAGCTTGCCCGGCACGTAGATCACCTGCCTCGGTTCCTTCCCGCCCAGCAGGCGACTCACCGCCTCGCTGGCCAGGGCCAGGCGCTTCGCCTCGGATTCGCCGATATCGGCCGGCACCTGGACCCGATCGCGGACCTTGCCATTGACCTGGATGACCAGGGTGATCTCGTCGGAGCGGGCCAGATCGGCAATGAATGCCGGCCAGGATTGCTGGTGGATGGAGTAGGGCATCCCGAGGAGGTCCCACAGTTCCTCGGCAATGTGAGGCGCCACGGGCGCCATCATCAGCAACAGGGACAGGACCGCCTCACGCCAGACAGGCGTTCCTTCCAACGCGGGGCGCAGGTCCTGCATCAGATTCGTCAACTCCATCTCCGAGGAGACAATGGTATTGAACTCGAATGCCTCGAAGTCGGCTGAAACCCGCTGGATGGTCTGATGCAACTTGCGCCGCAGCCGCCGCGCCGGGTCGGGGTCTTCCTCCCTGCCCGACAAGGTGGCCGTTTCAGTCACCAGCGTCCAGGCGCGGTTCAGCCAGCGCGCCGTCCCTTCGATCCCCTGGCTGCTCCACGGCCCGCCTTCCTGCCAGCGGTAGGCGAACATCAGGTAGGCGCGCAGGGCGTCGGCCCCGTAGTGCGCCACGAGCGAGTCGGGCGCCACGACGTTGCCCCGGCTCTTGGACATCTTCTCGCCGTCCTCCCCGAGGATAATGCCCTGATTGCGCAGCTGCAGCATCGGCTCACCGAAAGGCACCAGCCCCATGTCGCGCAGTGCCTTGGTGAAGAAGCGCGTGTAGATCAGGTGCATGGTGGCGTGCTCGATGCCCCCGGTGTAGCAGTCCACCGGCATCCAGTAGTCGAACTCCTTCGGATCCCAAGGCCCCTGGGCATAGTCCGGGCTGAGGTAGCGATACTGGTACCACGATGAACACATGAAGGTGTCCATCGTGTCCGTGTCGCGCTCGGCGGGCTTCCCGCATGTCGGGCAAGTCGTCGCCTTCCACGTCGAGTGCAGCTTCAGCGGGCTCTCGCCCGTCGGCCTCCACTCGACGTCGTCCGGCAGCAGCACGGGTAGCTGATCCTCAGGGACGGGCACCTGACCGTGCTCCGGGCAGTAGACGATCGGGATGGGGGTGCCCCAGTAGCGTTGGCGCGAGATCAGCCAATCGCGCAGGCGGTAGGTGATGGCGCCCTTGCCGGTGCCGTTGTCCTCCAGCCAGCGGATGACTCTGTCCATGTCCTCAGGAACCTGCGTTCCGTCAAACTGCCCGGAATTGACCATCTTCCCGTCGCCGGTGTAGGCAGCTTCCAGCGGCTTGCCGTCCCAGTCCGGCGGCGCAATCACGACCGGGATCGGAAGGTCATATTTGCGGGCAAAGGCGAAGTCGCGCTCGTCGTGCGCCGGCACAGCCATGATGGCCCCCGTGCCGTAGGTCATGAGTACGTAGTCGGCGATCCAGATCGGGATGCGCGCCTGGTTGACCGGGTTGACCGCATACGCCCCGATAAACACGCCCGTCTTGTCCTTGTCGACCGCCTCACGTTGGATGTCGGACTGGCGCGCCGCCTGCACCACATAGGCTTCGACCTCCGCCTTCCGCTCGGGTGTCGTCAGTCGGGCGACCAGTGGATGCTCGGGAGCCAGCACCATGAAAGTCGCCCCCCATAGCGTATCCGGCCGGGTGGTGAAGACCTCGAGCGGGTCCCCCTTCTCCGAGCGGAAGACGACCGAGGCGCCCTGGCTCCGGCCGATCCAGTTGGTCTGCAGGGTGCGGACGCGGTCGGGCCAGTCGATGCCGGAGAAGTCCAGCAGTTCCTCGGCATAGCGCGTGATGCGGAAGAACCACTGGTCGAGGTTCTTCTTGATCACCGGCGTGCCGCAGCGCTCGCAGTGTCGGTCGTCGCCCCACACCTGCTCACGCGCCAGCGTTGTGTTGCAGTTCGGGCACCAATCGACGGGGGAGAGCTTTTTGTAGGCCAGGCCGTGCTTGAACAGCTGGACAAAGAACCATTGAGTCCAGCGGTAGTACTCCGGATCGGCCGAGACGGCCTCGCGCTCCCAGTCGAACATCGTGCCGAGGGTTCGCAGTTGACGGCGCATGTTGTCGATGTTCTGGTAGGTCCAGGTCTTGGGGTGGATGCCGCGCTTGATGGCGGCGTTCTCCGCCGGCAGGCCAAAGGCATCAAACCCGATTGGGTACAGGACGTTGAAGCCGCGCATGCGCAGGTAACGGGCGCGGGCATCCGACGGTGCCATCGGGTACCAGTGTCCAAAGTGCAGGTCACCCGAGGTGTAGGGCAACATGGTGAGAAAGTAGAACTTGGGGCGCGAGGGGTCGAGCTGGGCGCGGTAGAGCTGATCCGCCTCCCACTTCGCCTGCCACCTGGGCTCGATCGCCGAGGGATGGTAGCGCTCCAGCTTCCCCGCTGCCGCAGAACTCGCCGGCTTCGTCGACTTTGCCATGCCTGATGCTCCTCGCCGCCCTGCGACAGCGGCTCGTGGAAACACACCCGGTAAATAGAAACCCCCTTCGCCTTCCAGGGACGAAGGGGGCAACTCCGCGGTACCACCCTGATTGCCCCATTCAATGGGGCCGCTTGATGCCGCGCTAGCGGGCGGATCCCGTCGCCGGCTAGCTCACGGTCTCACCGGCGAAGCTTGCCCCGAGGGGCCACAGGCGAGTTGGGCCTTGCGCTCCGCTGGCGCCGCAGCCGCCTGGCTGCAGCACACCCATACGGCGCGTAAGGGGCGCTCGCCGGGTGCGCCTTGCCGGGATCTCACCCTCCCCGGCTCTCTGACGGATGGCCTACTACTCCTGTGCTGGCCGCTGTTCTGTTGTCAGGTGGACCCAGTGGGATTCGAACCCACGACCTTCTCAATGCCATTGAGACGCGCTCCCAACTGCGCTATGGGCCCTTGGCAATCCAGTGGACCTGGAGGGATTCGAACCCTCGACCTCTTCAGTGCGATTGAAGCGCGCTCCCAACTGCGCTACAGGCCCCCAGCGATGGGTCCGCGCATTGTAGCCGACGAAAGGAAGAGCTGTCAAGGCGACGGACAGCGCGGTTTGTTGGGCATCGTGCCCACCGCTATAATCCCGCCACTCTGGAGGTCATTATGCATGGGAAACGGCTGAGCCGCCTAGCACAGTTGATGCGGGACGAGGCGCTGGATGGCCTGGCAGTCATCCCCGGCCCAAACCTGTTCTACCTGACCGGCCAGTCGTTCCATCTGATGGAGCGACCGGTGGTGGCCCTCTTCCCGATCGACGCCGAGCCGGTCATGGTGCTTCCAGCGTTCGAGCGCTCCAAAGGGCAAGCGATCCCTTACCCAATCCGCCTGTTCACCTATGACGAATCGGATGCCTCTCGGCGACCGGCATTCGAGGCTGCCATTCACCATGCCAGTCTGGGGAAACGCCGTCTCGGCATCGAGCCGCTCCGGCTGCGCTTCCTCGAGTTCAGTCTGCTGACGGAGGCTTCCCCGGACACCTGCCTCGTAGCCGCGGGGGAAGTGCTGGCTCGGCTGCGGCAGACGAAGGATGAGGCCGAAGTCCAGGCCATGCGCCGGGCAGTCCAGATCGCCGAGGAAGCGCTCGAACGCACGCTGCCCCTCATTCGGCGAGGGATGACCGAGCGCGAGTTGGCGGCGGAACTGGTAGTACAGATGTTGCGGGCCGGCTCCGACACCGAGCTGCCGTTCCCCCCGATTGTCGCCTCCGGCCCCAACAGCGCCCTGCCCCACGCCGTGCCGACGAACCGCGCCCTGCAAGCCGGGGACTTCCTGATCCTGGATTGGGGAGCGACCTATCAGGGGTACATCTCAGATCTCACCCGGACGTTCTTCCTTCCACCCCTGGATGCGGAGCTTGCGGCCGTCCATCAGATCGTCCTGCAAGCCAATCAAGCGGGGCGCAATGCCGTCCAGCCGGGCGCAACCGCCGGCGCCATCGACCTCGCCGCCCGCCGGGTGATCGAAGCCGCGGGCTATGGTCCGGCCTTCAGCCACCGCACGGGCCACGGCCTCGGGCTGGAGGCGCACGAACCGCCCTACATCCGGCAGGACAACTCTCTTGCCCTCGACCCCGGGATGACCTTTACCATCGAGCCCGGGATCTACCTGGAAGATCGCGGCGGGGTGCGGATCGAGGATGATGTGCTGGTCACCCAGGAAGGTAGCGCCAGCTTGAGCGATGCCCTGCGTGACTTGCGCGCCGTGGCCTAGCCACCGAGCACCGGGTTGATGAAGTCCGGCTCTGCGCACCCAAACCGATCGACCGAAGAGCAGCTGGCCATCCTGTCTGGCGCCGAGCCCTTCTTCTTCCGCGCCGGCCGGACGGGATGCCTGCTGCTGCATGGATTCACCGGGACCCCCTTCGAGATGCGGGGCCTCGGCGAGCATCTGGCCGGCGCAGGCCTCACTGCGCTCGGCCCGCGTCTGTTCGCCCATGCCACCCGCCAGGAGGACCTGCCGCGGGCCCGTTGGCAGGACTGGCTCGCCTCCGCGGAGGACGGGTATCACCTGCTGTCGGGCTGTTGTGACGCCATCATCCCGATCGGGCTTTCCATGGGAGGCGTGCTGGCACTCCTGTTAGCCTCCGCTTCCCCGGTCGCCGGCGCTGTGACGCTGTCCACCCCGCTTCATCCGCCCGACCGGCGCATGAGACCGTTGCGGCCGGTCGCCCCGATCGTGTCAAAGCTGCGGCGCTTCGCCGACAAGGGCCCGGCGGATTTTGACGATCCTGCTGCGGCATCCACCCATCTCGAGTACCCGCAGTATCCGATCCGGGCTGCGGCTGAGCTGTATGATCTGATCCTTGAGATGCGCAAGCATCTGGTCGAGGTTCGCTGCCCCGTACTGGTTGTCCACTCGCGGCGGGATCGCAGCGTCCGCTTTTCCGACGGCGAAGCGCTCATGGCGAAGCTCGGCTCGCAGGACAAGCAGTCCCTCTGGCTCGAGCACAGTGGCCATGTGGTCACCAGGGATACCGAGCTTCGGGCAGTCTTCGAAGCCGTGGCGGCCTTCGTCCAGCGCCTCGCCCGGAGCACTCGATGAGTCAACTGCTTCCAGGTGGCGAGCCCTTCTTCCTTCCCGGCGGCAGCACCGGCTGCTTGCTGATCCACGGCTTCACCGCCTCGCCACAGGAGATGCGCCGCCTGGGCGATCACCTGGCCGGCGAAGGGCACACGGTCCTGGGCGTGCGCCTGCCAGGCCATGCAACGGTTCTGACCGACATGCTGCGTGTGCGCTGGACGGATTGGTACGCCGCTACATTGGACGGGGCATGTCTGCTCAGCGATATGTGCGCCCGGATCGTGCCGGTGGGCCTGTCCCTCGGCGGGGCGCTGGCGCTGCGGCTCGCCGCCGAGCAGCCGGTCGCGGCCGCCGTCGCCCTGTCGACGCCCTACCGCCAACCCCCCGACCGGCGACTCGCTGTGCTACGCCACCTGACCTGGATTGTGCGCTTCTGGCGCAAGGGCCCGCCAGATTGGCGTGACCCCCAGGCGCAGGCCGAGCGCGTCGCCTATCCTGCCTACCCCTTGCGGGCGATTGCCGAGGTCGATGCAACGTTGGCCGCGATGCGCTCGACGCTGGAGAGCATCCGAGCCCCGGTCCTGCTGATGCATTCTGCCGAGGACGACTTCGTGCGCCCGGACAACATGGGGCTGATCGCCGGGAACATCACAGCCAGCAGGGTTGAAACCGCGCTCGTGACCCACAGCAACCACATCATTACCTGTGACGCCGCGCGGCAGTTGGTGTTCAAACGCGTGGCTGAGTTCATTTCCCGACACACCTGTGATGCGCCATGACCCGTGATCTGCGACTCGTCTCGGCCTCCCTCCTGCTTTGGGGCCTCGGCGAGGGAATGTTCATGTACTTCCTGGCGATCTACCTGGAGTCGCTGGGGGCAACTCCGGTGCAGATCGGTGGGATCCTGGGGATCGCCGGAGCAGCGCTGGCCGTCACCCATCTGCCGGCAGGCGCCCTGTCGGATGTTGTCAGCCGGCGGGCGATGATGATCTTCTCCTGGGCGCTGGCCACCGTGGCTGCCTTCCTGATGTTCGCCGCCGACACCCTGACGCTGTTCTCGATCGGGCTGGTCATCTATTACATGAGCAGCTTCGTCATGGCGCCGCTGTCGTCTTACATCGCCAGCGGCCGCGGCGAATGGTCGGCGGCGCGCACCCTGACCACGGTCTACGCCGGCTACTCAGTGGGGGCAATCGTCGGTCCGTTGCTCGGCGGGCTGCTGGCGCCGCGCCTGGGAGTGCGGCCGCTGTTCGGGATCGCCGGCTTGATCTTCATCTTCTCTACTCTGATGATCTTCCTGATTCGGGCGCAGCCGCGCGAAGCCTCGGAGCCGGGTCAGCGGTATCGGGGACTGCTGCGCAACGGACGTCTGGCGCGCTTCCTGCCGCTGGCATTCCTGGCGCTCTTCGCCATGTACCTCAGCTGGCCGCTTACACCCAACTACTTACAGACCACCCACGGGGTGACGCTCGCGGCGCTGGGGGCATTCGGATCCTTCAACGCGCTGGGCGTGGTGGTGCTCAACCTGAGCCTGGGAAGGCGCGCTCCCGGACTTGCGCTCGGGCTCAGCCAGCTGCTCGTCGGTGTATCCGTCTTGATTTTCTGGCGCGCAACAGCCTTGCCCGCCTTCGCGCTGGCTTATTTTCTGGCCGGCGCTTTCCGTTCAGCGCGCAGCCTGATGATTGCCACCGTCGACGGTTTCGTCGGCCGCGCCGAACTGGGCGTGGCCTTCGGCTTGATGGAGACCGTTGGCGCGCTGGTGATCATTTGCGCGCCGCCCCTGGCGGGGGTGCTCTACCAAATCCGCCCCGATCTACCGTATCCGGTATCGCTGGCGCTGATCCTGATCGCCCTTGCCACCACAGCAATCTACGTGCGCCGCACCCACCCGGCCGTCGTACCCGTCGAATCGGTGATCGTCGAGCGGATCCCTGGCGGCGAGTGATCCGTGCTTCCCGTGGCGGTCGGGCTTGTGCGCCAGCACCCGGCACCCGACGAGTTGGAGAATGCAGCGAGAGAGTAAGGTTGAGGCGGGAAGGCGGCCTTACCCGGTCACCTCCCGAAGGACAACCGAGGAGATCCCATGGACGCCTGGCTGAACTGGGGAATCCCAATCATCGTGGCGCTGCAGTCCGCCGGAGAGTGGCTGCTGGCCCCCATGCAGCTGTTCAGCTTCTTGGGCGGCGAACCCTTCTTCCTGCTGGTCATGCCAGCCGTCGTGTGGTGCCTGGACGTCAGGGTTGGGCTGCGCATGGGACTGGTCTTGCTCACCAGCGCGTCGCTCAACAACGCCATCAAGCTGGCCTTTGGCTGGCCGCGACCGTATTGGGTCAGCACTCAAGTGCAGGCGCTTGCACATGAAGGCTCCTTCGGGATGCCCTCTGGCCACGCCCAGAACGCGCTCGCCTTGTGGGGCACGCTCGCCATGGTCCTGCGGCGGCGCGGGGCTGTCATCGCCCTGGGGACGTTGATCTTCCTGATCTCGCTCTCCCGCCTGTACCTCGGCGTGCACTTTCCAAGCGATGTCCTCGGCGGGTGGGCGATCGCCGCGATCCTGCTGCTGGCAATCGCTTGGGCTGAACGCCCGGTGGAAGCCTGGCTTGTGCGCCGTCCGTTGGGCGTGCAGATCCTGGCGCCGGTCGCCCTCTCCCTCGGCTTGCTGGCGGCCGGGGTCTGGGTTGCGCAGCAGACGGCCGACCGTGTGGTTCCCGCTACGTGGAGCGTCGCCGCCGACGCTGCCTTCCCGGAAGAGGACCCGATCGACCCCAATAGCCCGAACGGCATCTTCTCCGCTTCTGGCACGCTGCTCGGCCTCGGCGTGGGCGCCGTCCTGCTCCGCGGATGGGGCCGCTTCTCCGCCCAGGGTCCGATCCCACAGCGCCTCACCCGCATGATCGCAGGCCTGCTCGGAATCCTGGTCATCTACTACGGCCTGGGCGCGCTGCGCCCCCCTGGGGCCGACTACCTGGCGCAGGTCTTGCGCTTCGCCAACTACGCCGCCGTCGGGCTGTGGATCGCCTTTGGCGCCCCCTGGACATTTGTCCGGTTGAGGCTCGCCTAGCGCCGCCTTATCCCTTCCACCTGGAGCCCGGGTCACAGGTGCTCGGGCGCAAATTCGGCCCCAATCGCTCCGGTTTACGATCGGTCATCACCCGCCCCTTGTGACAACTGTCACTTAGCCTGCTCGCCTGCATCGGGTAGACTTCGTGGCACATATGTGGCTATGTGTATATAGAGAGATTGGAGGACGGATGCTCCCCTCGCTCCACAAGGAAGTCCACCAGCTGCATTCCCACCTGTGCGCCGGCCTGGCAGACCCAACCCGGATCCTGCTGCTGTATGCCCTGGTCGATGGCCCACACAACGTCACCGGGCTCACCCACGCCGTCGGGGCACCCCAGCCGACCGTGTCGCGGCACCTCAAAGTGCTGCGCGAGCGCGGGTTGGTCACCACTCGACGCGAGGGGCAGTCGATCTACTATGCCGTCGCCGACCTGCGCATCATCCAGGCCCTCGATCTGATGCGGGCGGTGCTGGCCGACTCGCTGAAGTCCCAGGCAGAATTGGCCGACAGCGCCAACCAGCCGCTGCCGGCGGTTGTGGCCGAGGAGAGCTAAGAGCATGAAGACCTTGCTGATACTGGGCGCCGGCACAGCCGGCACAACCGTCGCCAATCGCTTGCACCAACTCCTGGACCGCGATCAGTGGCGCATCACCCTAGTCGACCAGAACGAAACCCACTACTACCAACCGGGGTTCCTGTTCATCCCGTTCGGGATTTACTCGAAGAACGATGTCGTCAAGCCCAAGCGCGACTTCATCCCCGCCGGCGTCGAGCTGATCATGTCACCGATCGAGGCCATCGATGCCGAGCACAACCGGGTGACGCTGACCAAGGACAAGCGCATCCTGGCTTACGACTTCCTGGTGGTCGCCACCGGCTGCCAGATCCGACCCGAGAACACGCCCGGCTTGAAGGAGAACGCCTGGGGCAGCACAATCCACGAGTTCTACACCGTCGACGGCGCCGTCGCCCTGGCCAAGCACCTGCGCACCTGGCAGGGAGGGCGGCTGGTGGTCAACGTCGTCGACAACCCGATCAAGTGCCCGGTGGCCCCGCTCGAGTTCCTGATGCTGGCCGACTCGTTCTTCACCGAACACGGGTTGCGGGACAAGGTCGACATCACCTATGCCACCCCGCTCCCCGGAGCCTTCACCAAGCCGATCGCCTCGCGCCACCTGGGCGACATCCTGGAACGCAAGTCGATCAAGGTGGTTCCCGACTTCCTGATCGAGCGCGTCGACCCCGACGCCCGGCGGATCGTCGCGTATGACGAGCAGAGCCTTGAGTATGACCTGCTGATCAGCGTCCCACTCAACATGGGCGACGAAGCCATCGCCCGCTCGAGCCTGGGGGACGAGCTCAACTATGTCCCGGTCGACAAGCACACGCTGCAGTCGACCAGGTTCCCCAACATTTTCGCCCTGGGCGACGCCGCCTCCCTGCCAACGTCCAAGGCCGGCTCGGTGGCTCACTTCGCCGTCGATTGCTTCGCCGACAACTTCCTGCGCCTGATCGACGGCCTGGACCTGCTGCCGACCTTCGACGGCCACGCCAACTGCTTTATCGAATCTGGGTTCGGCAAGGGACTGCTGATCGACTTCAACTATGACGTCGAACCCCTGCCGGGCCACTACCCGCTGCCCGGCGTCGGCCCCTTCAGCCTGCTCCAGGAGACGGAGATGAACCACTGGGGCAAGATGATGTTCCGCTGGATGTACTGGAACCTGCTGCTCAAGGGGCAGGAACTGCCGCTGCCGGCCCGTATGACCATGGCCGGCAAGTGGAGCTGAGGTCAGAGGGCAATAGGTAGAGGGCAGTAGGCAGTAGGCAGTAGGCAGTAGGCAGAAGGCAGAAGGCAGAAGGCAGAGGTCAGATGATGGATCAAACGCAGACTTTGTTGGAACTCAATCAAAAGATAGACCTGTTGACTGCGCAGATGCAGGCGCTGACGGAACATGTGCAGGAGCAGCGCCGCCGGCA
>JBFYRF010000197.1:0-13240 GCA_041302385.1 Anaerolineales bacterium
GGCGTGCTGGCCTCCTCGGCGGGGATGGACAAGGGGATCTTCAAGGATGTGATGCGCTCGCAGGGAGTCCCGGTGGTCGATTGGATTGTGGTGACCGGGACCCAGATCGCCGAGGACCCGCAGGGCATGCTCGACGCCTGCGAGAAGCTCGGGCCGTATCCGTTGTTCACCAAGCCCGCCAACCTGGGCTCGTCGGTCGGGATCTCCAAGTGCCGCAGCCGCAGCGATCTGATCGAAGGACTGATGGATGCGGCCCGCTACGACCGGCGGATCCTGATCGAGCGGGGGATCGACGCCCGCGAGATCGAGGTCAGCGTGCTGGGCAATGACGACCCGGACGCTTCGGTGCCGGGCGAGGTGATCCCTGGCGACGAGTTCTACTCGTACCGCGCCAAGTACCTCGATGACAGCTCGCGGCTCATCATTCCGGCGGAGCTGGATGAGTCGCTCTCCGCTGAGCTCCGCGGGCTGGCCGTGCAGGCTTTCAAGGCGCTGGACGGCGCCGGCATGGTGCGCGCCGACTTCCTGCTGGAACGCGGCAGCAACCGCATCTATCTGAACGAGGTGAACACGATCCCGGGGTTCACCAGCATCAGCATGTATCCGAAGCTTTGGGGCGCGAGCGGGGTTCCGTACCCTGTATTGCTGGAGCGCCTGATCGCGCTGGCGTTGGAACGACATCAGGAGAAGCGGCGACTGATACGCCGTTACGAAGCATAGCATGTCGATTGCCGGACGGGTCCTGGGAAATGGCAAATCGCGCGCACGCCGCGTGCGGGCCCAGCGCGCCCGCATGGCCTATGCGGCCGATGCCGTGTTGGCAGAGCCTCGCCGCCGCCCCGTCCAGCGCAGGGCTCGGCGCCGCTATGAGGTCTCGGTCCCCAACCGGTTGGGCGCGGGCGTGCAGTTGCCCGCCGTGCCGGTCGTGCGTCCCGGGCCGCGCCTGCTCTCGGCGTTGCTGCTGGGGCTGGTGCTGCTGGGTGGGTGGCAGCTGGTGGCCGCGCCGCAGTTCAGCGTGGTCGAGGCGGAGGTCACGCAGACTCTGATGCTGCCCGACCAGCTGATCCGCTCGCTGATCGGTGTCGACCGCCGTTCGGTCTTCCTGGTCGATCCGCAGGCGATCCGGGCGCGGCTGGAGTCGCAGCCGGAGATCGCCCGGGCGCAGGTCTCGGTCAAGTGGCCGAACCGGGTGGTGGTGGAGATCGAGGAACGGCACCCGATCGTGGAATGGAACGATGCCGGACGCGTGTGGTGGATCAGTTCCGAGGGGATCGGCTATTTGGCCCATGGCGCCTGGCCTGGGCTGATCCAGATGTCCAGCCGCAATCCCATACTGGCCATCTCGCCCGATCCGCTGGCGCCGGTGGTGGCGCCGGAGATCCTGCGGGCGGCCGGCGTGCTGAGCGCCCAGCTACCGCCCGAGATCGTGCTGCTCTATCACAAGGACCACGGATTGGGCTTCGAGGATCCTCGCGGCTGGAAGGTGTACTTCGGGGTCGACGGGGACCTGGTACTGAAGTACCGGCTGTACGAACGGATCGCCGAGGCCCTGCAGGCGCAGGGCATACAACCTGCACTGGTAAGCGTCGAGGACATCGGCGCCCCGTACTACGAGGAGTCGAGGTAGCCACGTGGCAACCATCATCGGATCCGAAGAGTCGATCTTCGTCTGCCTGGACATCGGGACGACGAAGGTGACAACGCTGGTCGGCCATATGGACAGCGAACGCGGCCTGCGCGTGATCGGTGTGGGCGTGGCACCCTCGTTTGGCATGCGCAAGGGCGGTGTGGTCAACCTCGAGGAACTGGCCAAGTCGGTCGAGGCCGCCCGGGATAAGGCCGAGCGGACCTCAGGCTATGAGATCACCGGGGCGCTGGTCAGCGTCTCCGGGGCGCAGATTGCTTCACAGAACTCGAAGGGCATGGCCGGCGTTTCGGGCCGGGTGATCGGGCCGGATGACGTCGGCCGGGCGTTGGACGCGGCGCGCGCGGTGGCCGTGCCCTTCAACCGCCAGTTGATCCATGTCATCCCGCGTGGCTTCATCGTCGATGGACAGGACGGCATCCGATCCGCGATCGGCATGCATGGCTTCCGCCTGGAAGTCGAGGCGCACATTGTGACTGCCAGCGCCACTGCACTGCGCAACTTGGAGAAGGCGCTGGAGGTGGCCGGCATTGCCGTCGACGGCTGGGTCCTGTCGTCGCTGGCCTCGGCCGAGGTGACGCTCACCGAGACCGAACGCGAGATGGGCGTGGTGCTGTGCGACATCGGCGGCGGCACCTGCGACCTGGCGGTGTTCATCGAGGGCGCGGTCTGGCACACCGCCGTGCTTCCAGTAGGCGGCGACCATCTCACCGGGGACATCTCCCAGGGCCTGCACCTGCCGCTCGAGACGGCCGAGGCGATCAAGCGGCGCCACGGCGAAGCCCGCCTGACCGGGACGTCGTCCGAGACGGCCTTCGCCGTCCGACCCTTCGGTCAGGAGCGGCCGGTCGAAGTTCGCTGCAGCGACCTGGCGGCGATCATCGAGCCGCGGGTCGAGGAGATCTTCGGTCTGGTGCGCCAGGAGATCAAACGCTCCGGCTACGACGGGCTGCTTCCGGCCGGCATGGTGCTCACCGGTGGCAGCAGCTTGCTCAAGGGAATTCGCGAGGAGGCCGGCGAGGTGCTCGGCCTGCCCGTGCGCTGTGCCCAGCCCGGTGAATTGCGCGGGCTGGTGGACCAGCTGCGTTCGCCGACCTATTCCACCGGCATCGGCCTGCTGCACTGGGCTCGGCTGCAGGAAGAACAGCTGGCTCTCAACGGGCGCGGCTTCGGACGATTCGCGCTGCCCAGTCTCGACCTGAACCGGGCGGCGGAGTTCTTCAAACGATTGCTGCCGGGTTAGCCCCGGCGCGCCCCATCCGGCAGGCGCGGGCGGGGCGCAGGAGAAGAGGAGGAGGCAAACCATGCAACCAGCACCGCAGACAGAATCGTTCGCCAGAATCAAAGTGATCGGGGTCGGCGGAGGCGGCAGCAACGCCGTCAACCGCATGATCCAGGAGGGCCTGGCCGGCATCGAGTTCGTGGCCGTCAACACCGATGCCCAGGCGCTGCTGCTCTCCAATGCCTTGACCCGGGTGCGCATCGGCGACAAGCTGACGCGCGGCCTGGGCGCCGGAGGCAATCCCGAAGTCGGCCAGAAGGCGGCGGAGGAGTCGGCGGAGGACCTGTACGAGGTGATGAAGGGCACCGACATGGCTTTCATCACCGCCGGCATCGGCGGCGGAACCGGCACCGGGGCCGCGCCGATCATCGCCCAGATCGCCAAGGAAGTCGGCGCGCTGACGATCGGTGTGGTGACGCGGCCCTTCACCTTCGAGGGCGCCAAGCGGGCACAGTCGGCCGAGGCCGGGATTGGCAAGCTCAAAGAGCATGTCGACACGCTGATCGTGATCCCCAACGACCGTCTGCTGCAGCTGGCCGACAAGAAAGCCAGCCTGCAGGCCGCCTTCACCATGGCCGACGATGTGCTGCGCCAGGGCATTCAAGGGATCAGCGAGCTGATCACCGTCCCCGGCCTGATCAATCTCGATTTCGCCGACGTGCGCACGATCATGTCCGAGGGCGGAGCGGCGTTGATGGCCGTCGGTACGGCCGCCGGTGAGGACCGGGCGCGCATCGCCGCCGAACAGGCGATCTCCAGCCAACTGCTGGACATCCGCATCGACGGCGCCCGCGGCATCCTGTTCAACGTGACCGGCGGGCCTAATCTCAGTCTGTTTGAGGTCAACCAGGCAGCCGCCATCATCAAGGAGACGGCGCACCCGGATGTCAACCTGATCTTCGGCGCCGTGATCGATCCCAACATCGGCGACGAACTGCGGGTGACGGTGATCGCCACCGGCTTCGAACGAGCCGGAGCGACCGCCCGCCTGGATCGCCGGGCGCGCACTCGGACCGAGGCCAAGGTGTCCCAAGCGGGAGCCCAGCTCCCCCAGGAGATCGCCTTCGAGGAGTTCCAACCGGCGGCCTTCGACGTCAACAACCTGGACATTCCGGCCTTCCTGCGACGCCGGTGAGATGCCCCGCCTGTGGCGGGCATACCAACCAGACGGCAATCCGCCCCCTGGCCGGGTCCCAGACAGGGCGGGTGGTCGATTGGGCGAAGACCGGTGGCGGCCCCTCCTCCCGCCATCGGTCTTCGCCTGCTTCCAGGACCTAAGTACTAGGGTGGCCAAGGCTAAGTCCCTGCTGGGGGGATTGCCAGCCGGCCCGGCAGCATGCTAGAATTTGGCCCCTCCCCCGGATATATCGGGAACGACAACTGGGACTGGCATACATCTGGCGCCAAACGTTTGTTCGGCGTGAGGCGCGGCAGGGTGAGTGCGTATGAGATGCCCATATTGCCAGACCGATAACACCCGCGTGATCGACACCACGCACGAGTCGCGTGGGGGCGTTCGCCGCCGCCGCATTTGCCAGGCGTGCGGCCAGCGATTCAGCACGCATGAACGCGCCGTGCTGGCCACGCCGATGGTGATCAAGCAGGACGGCATGCGCGAGGAGTTCGACCGCGAGAAGCTCGCCAGCGGTGTGCGCATCTCCTGCGCCAAGCGCCCGGTCTCGGCGGCCGATATCGATCGCATGGTGGGCGAGATCGAGGCCAGGCTGCAGACCATGGGCAAACCCGAGGTCGCCTCGCGGGTGATCGGCGACATGGTGATCGCCGGGCTCAAGGAGCTCGATCATATTGCCTACATTCGCTACGCCATCGTCTACTTGAAACTCGATGATCTGCGCTCGATCCGCGACGAGATCAACCGTTTACTGGAAGCCTGAGATCCGTGTATGGGGGCCGGGAGCGCTCGTGCTCCCGGTGTGTCGTTGGAGACGGAGGTGGTTGGATGACGGACAGGGCAGACCCCGACACGCGGGTGCAGGCACAGCCATCGACCAGCGCCCTCCGGCCGCCGATGCCGGAGGGTTTGCGCCGTGTCGAGCTGAGCGAAAACGCCCGAACCGTGCTCACCAAGCGCTACATCCGCAAGGGGGCGGACGGTGAGCCGCTGGAAACCGTCGAGGGGATGTTCTGGCGCGTCGCCTACCACATCGCTGAGGTCGAGAAGGAGTGGGGCGGGGATGTAATGCATTCGGCGGCCGACTACTTCGAGCTGCTGGCCTCGAAGCGCTTCTTTCCCAACTCGCCCACCTTCACTGGCGCCGGGACACCGCTCGGACAGCTGGCGGCGTGTTTCGTGCTGCCCATCGCCGATGACATGGGCCGCGATCCCTCCGGCATCTTCCAGACCCTGCGCGACGCCGCCCTGATCCAGCAGACCGGCGGGGGCAACGGCTTTTCCTTCAGCCGGCTGCGCCCCAAAGGCGCCCTGGTCAAATCGTCGGCCGGCAAGGCGACCGGGCCCGTCGGGTTCCTGCGCGTCTACGACAAGGCCTTCGGCGAAGTCGCCCAGGGAGGCACTCGCCGCGGGGCCAACATGGCTGTGCTGCGCGTGGACCACCCGGACATCCGTGAGTTCATCACCTGCAAGGTCGACGAGAACCAGATCACCAATTTCAATATCTCGGTCGGGCTGACCGACGCCTTCATGCAGGCGGTCAAGGACGACACCGACTTCGACCTGGTCGCCCCGCACTCTGGCGAGATCGTCGAGACGGTGCGCGCCCGCGCGATCTTCGATTTGATCGTCGAGCACGCCCACCACAACGGGGAGCCGGGCGTGCTGTTCCTGGATGAGGCCAACCGGGGCAACCCCGTTCCCCAGCTGTATGCTTTGGAGGCCACCAACCCGTGCGGCGAACAATGGCTGGGGCCGTACGAGAACTGCTGCCTGGGCTCGATCAACCTGGCCCAGCATCTGGCGCCCGGTGGGCGGGTGGACTGGGAGCGGCTGCGCCAGTCGACCGTGCTCAGCACGCGCTTCCTCGACAATGTCGTCACTGCCAACGCCTACGTCCCGGCCGTGCCGCAACTGCGCGAGGCGGCGCTGCGCGCCCGCCGCATCGGTCTGGGGATCATGGGGCTGGGTGACCTCATGTATCACGTCGGCGTGCGCTATGGATCGGAGGAGTCGCTGGACTTCGCCGGCCAGGTGATGGAGTATGTGCGCTACCATTCGATGCTCACCAGCGTCGCCCTTGCCGAGGAGCGGGGCGCCTTTCCCGCCATCCAGGGCAGCATCTACGATCCCCAGCATTTGAGCTGGACTCCGCCGCAGCCGGCTTTCCCCCAGGCGGGGGACTACGCCCGGCCAGCGATCGACTGGCAGCAGGTTGTGACGGGGATCCGTCGGCACGGCATCCGCAACGCGGCGCAGACGACGATTGCCCCCACGGGGACGATCGCCACGGTGGCCGGCTGCGAAGGCTACGGCTGCGAACCGGTCTTTGCCCTGGCGTACTATCGGCATGTGGATGACGGGGGCTCCGATCTGCGTCTGACCTACACCAGCCCGCTCTTCGAGCAGGCGGCGATCGAATCCGGCATGGACGAAGCTACGCTCGGAACCATCGTCGAGCAGGTGATGGAGAAGGGATCGTGCCAGGATATCCCCGAGGTGCCCGACAGCCTGCGGCACGTGTTTGTCGTTTCACAGGACACCAGCGGTGAGGAGCATGTCCGCATGCAGGCCGCCTTGCAGGCGTTCGTCGACAACAGCCTGAGTAAGACGTGCAACTTCCCAGAGGGGGCCGCGCCGGAAGACATCGCCGCAGCCTACCTGCTGGCCTGGGAGCTGGGCTGCAAGGGCCTGACGGTCTACGTCACCGGCTCACGTCAGAAGGTTGTGCTCGAGACCAAGGCCACGGCTACAGCCAAGGAACCGGCGCTGCCGCTATCCCAGATGCCGATGTGGATGGAGGGGAAGAAGCCGCGCCCGCAGCGCCTGGAGGGGTGCACCTACCAGATCAGCACCCCGGTTGGAAAAGCGTTCGTCACCGTCAATCAGAACCGCCAATCCCAGCCCTTCGAAGTCTTCATCACGACCGCCAAGGCCGGATCGGAGACCGCCGCCGTCTCGGAGGCCATCGGACGCCTGACCTCCTATATCCTGCGCGTTGCCTCGCCCGTGCCGCCACGCGAACGGCTGGCGGAAGTGGTGCGCCAGCTGGCCGGGATTGGCGGTGGCCGACCGATGGGCTTCGGGCCTAACCGGGTGCTCTCGCTGCCCGATGGCCTGGCGCGGGCGCTGGCCGAGTATCTCGGCTCGACCCCGGAGGCCGGCCTGGCTGAAGCCGATCCGATGCAGACCCAGATTCCGATGCAGGTCGGCGATCTATGCCCGGAGTGCGGCGCAGCGGCCGTGGTGAACGAGGAGGGCTGCCGCAAGTGCTACTCTTGCGGTTACAGCGAGTGCTGAACCTCGCCGAGCGGCGCCTGCGGAGAAGCCGAGTGCCATGACCCAGGAGCGGGCAGCCAAGGCCTGCCTTCCGGGTCATGCTTCATTTCTGGCTTAGGTCCACCCAGGACCCAGGCGCGGCGCGGGCTTCTCGCCCACTGTATACTGGTTCGAGGCGTCGGTTTGCCGCTCCGGGAGGGGGTAGGTGGCATGATCACCTTTCGCGAGATGCTGGACTCCGTCGAGCGTTTGAGCGAGTTGCTGCGGCATGGCAGGGAGGACAGGACTTCACTTGAACGGGCCCTGCTCGATCTCGCCGACCTGCAATCGATGCTCAGTCGGGAACGGCTCTCCCAGTTCCGCGGTTCGACCACACTGGCAGAATACATAGAGCGGGTGGCGGTCTCGCAGCTGGCGGGGATCCTCGACACCCTGCGCTTGTCAGCCGGGGCTCATTTCGATCGGGTGGATGACGCTTACCAGCTTTCCGAGAGACTGCAGGCGCGCCTGCGGACGGTGAGCGAAGGCGGCAGCGGGGGGTTCCTGGACGAGATGTCCTGAGGAGGCGCGCGGGTGGCCAAGCGGTTTGTCCTCGTCGCCGGTAATATCGGCGTCGGCAAGACGTCCCTCACAGAGCGGCTCGGAGAACGGTTGGGCTGGCAGACCGCCTACGAATCGGTCGTCGATAACCCGTACCTGGCGGACTTCTACCAGGACATGCGGTCGTGGGCGTTTCACCTTCAGGTGTTCTTCCTTGGCCACCGGGCACAGCAGCACCTGGCCCTGGCTGCGCTCCCGCAATCCGCCATCGTGGATCGATCGATCTACGAAGACGCCGAGATCTTCTCGCGGGCGAGTCTGTCCCTCGGCAATCTTACCGAGCGAGACTATGCCTCCTACCGGCGGGCGTATGAGCTGGTGGTGGGAGCACTGCCGGCGCCTGATCTGTTGATCCATCTGCGTGCCCCGGTCGCGGTGATCCTGAAGCGGATCCGCAGCCGTGGACGGGAGATGGAGAGCGGAATCTCCGCCGACTACCTTGGCTTGTTGGATCGCTACTACCAGGAGTGGATGGCGGGGTTCGACCTGTGCCCGGTGCTGACCATCCGCACCGATGACCTGGATTTCGTTCACAAGCCTGGTCACCTGGAGGTCGTGATCGAGCGCATGAACGAGATCCTGGCCGGCAAGGAAACGGTTGAATTCGGCGCGCCCCCCGATTGATGGTCCCCCTTGCGGGGGGTACCCTCCAGCGCGCTCAACTTCCAGACGATTCTCCGAGGTCAGCCAGCCGCCGGCGCAGCAGGCGCATGGCTGCGGCAATCCGCTCTCGGTTGGGCTCGAGCTGGTGCCAGCGGCTGGCGCCGGAGGGGTGGGGCAGCGGGAGGATCCAGCGACCGTCACGGGCGAATTCCCGGCCGACCACTTCCTCCAGCGGCGCCGACGTGCCCAGCAACGTCGTGATCGCCAGTCGGCCGACCGCCAGGATGACCTGCGGGTTGAGCAGCTCGAGCTCCGTCACCAGATACGGGCGGCACAGCCTCCGCTCGATCGGCGACGGAGGGCGATCCCCCGAGCCGGAGGCGGAATGCCCGGGGTAGCACTTGGTCACCGAGGTCAGGTAGTGCCGGGAGCGAAACGCCTGCTCCTCCAGGCCGGCCTGCTTCAGCCATTCAAACAGACGCCGCCCGCTGCCGGCGTTGAACGGCCGCCCGGTCTGCTGCTCGGTCGAGCCTGGGGCCTGCCCCACGACCATCAGGCGTGCCCCGATCCGCCCGGAGAAAACCGCAGGCGGGGTGACGGGGAAGCCGGCTTGCACGCACATTTGGCAGGCCAGCATTTGGCGCTGAACGCAATCCAGGGCCGACTTGCGCTCGCGGACTTTCACCCTGGGGCCAGTTCGAGATAGGCGCGCTGGATCCGCCGGGCATCCACGTCCATCACCGGACTCTCGCAGAGGATCCGGCCGGCGCATCCGGAAGCGTGCAGCGCCTGGAGCAACTCCTCGAGCCGGAGATCCGAGTCGCCGAGCATCAGATGGTGACGCTCCCCCTTGGGCCCGTACTCGATGCCTGAGAGATGACAGTGAAGCCTGCGTAACGCTGCGGCGCCCAGCACCTCGGCGTACGCACCCAGGGCCAGCTCCCATTCGCCACGGCTGTTCATCGAGCCGTCTCCCGCCCGGGCGTGCAGGTGGGAGAAATCGAGGCACGGCTCCACGCCAGGGACCTCGCGGGCAAGGATCAATACGTCGGCCAGCGAGCCGAGCATGGCGGACTTGCCCATGGTCTCTGGCCGCAAGGTCACGGGATTGCCTGCGCTCCGCAGCTCCGCCACGCACCCGCGCAGGCGCTCCGTTGCCAGCGGCAGGACTTCAGCCGGATCTCGCCCGAAGTACGATCCCGGATGGAAAACGATGTCCGTCGCCCCTGCCAGGTTGCCGAAGTGTGCAGCATCCATCAGCCGTTTGCGGCTCTTGGGCCATTCCTGATCGTGGGCGTTCAAGTTGATGAAGTACGGGGCATGCACGCTCAGGTGAACCCCGGCTTCGGCCGCGGCGCGGCGGATGTCTGCGCAGGTCGCCTCCTTCACTCTGACCGACTGTACCCAGGCGAGCTCGTAGGCGTGCAGCCCGAGCGTGGCCAGGTGCTGAGCCGCGCCCGCCGAACCGCCGGGCTTCTTCGGCGTCGAGGCAGGGGCACCGACCGTTCCGAACACGAATCCTGGAGCACTCACTGGCTGCATGTTGTCCCTCGCGGTTGAGCTGCTGGGTTCGGTGGCGTCGGAGGCGGGCATCGTGCCCGGGACCCAGGCTGCCTCAGAGGGCATGCCTGGCGTTGGGCGGCGGGGATTCCGGCCGGTCAGGGGACGGCTGCGTCCTTGCGAAGCGATCCGGTCTTGGGCGTCGGCTCGCGCGGGATCGAGAAAGAGAATGTTGCCCCTTGCCCGGGAGGGCTGGTGACCCATATTCGCCCGCCGTGCTGCTCGATCACCGTCTTGGCCAGGGCCAGCCCGAGGCCGGTGCCCTCGACCGGGTTGTTCGGGTCTCGCACCGTCACCTGCCCGCGGAACAGGTGCTCGAAAACCCGCGGCAATTCATCTTCTGGGATGCCGGGGCCATTGTCGCTGACGCTGAGAGTGATCTGTTCGTCGTCCCAGCTGACGCTGATGCGGATCGTCCCCTGGGGGTTGGTGTACTTGATGGCATTGCTCAGCAGGTTGCTCATCACCGAATTGAGCCGGCTTGGATCGCCGATGATCAACAGCGACTCACTGGGCGGGTCGTAGATGATCTTGTGCTTGCGCGCTTCCGCCAGCGGCCGCAAGTCCTCGATCGCCCGGCGGACCAGGTCGTTCACCTGGCAGGGTTCACTGCGCAAATTGGCCGTGGACTCCACCCGGATGGTCTCCAGCAGGCCGGTGATCAGATTGGTCATGCTGTCGGTGGCGCGCTGCATCATGTTGAGCGCCTTGCGCTGCTGGTCGCTGAGCGGGGCGTCATTGAGCAGATCCGCGCCGAGCCGGATGGCGTTGAGCGGGTTCTTCAGGTCGTGGGCGGCGGTGCCCAGGAGCTGCGAGCGCATATGGTCGATCTGCTTCAGCGCCGTGATGTCTTGCATTACCGCCACGCGCCCAACATCGATTACCTCGCTGACGGTCGCATACATCACGCGTTCGGTTGGCGTGGTGATCTCCATCGTCGCTGGCAGATCGCTGTCACCTCGCATCAGCAATTCGCCCAAGGGGTGACCGACGAAGATCTCCCAGGCCGGCCGGCCGACGGCGCGGTCGGGGTTGATGCGGAAGGACTGGCTGGCGGCCTTGTTGACCAGGATGATCCGTCCGGCGCGGTCGGTGAGCACCACTGCGTCAGCGGTCTCAACCAGCGTGGCCTCCAATCTGCGGCGCTCTTCGGCCACACGCTGGAACAGGTTGGCGTTGTCGAGGGCAATGGCGGCCCAGGAGGCAACCGAAGACAGCACCTGCTGATCCGCTTCGGTGAAGGAGCCCACAGGGTGATTGATGGCCTCGATGACCCCCAGCACCTCGCCGCGCGTCTCGAGCGGAACGCAGAGTATCGAACTGGTAAGCAAGCCCGTCTGGCCGTCGATCGCGCTCTGGTAGAGCGGGTTGGTGCGGACGTCGTTCACGATCAGCGGTTGGCGGTTGCGCGTGACCCAGCCGGCGATGCCCTCCTCCAGCCGGATGGCGACATCACGGATGCGCAGCTCCGCGCCGCCGCTGGCCTTGAGCACCAGTTTCTCGCCGGGCTCGTCCAGCAGGAAGAGCACGCACGCCTCGGCCTGGATCAGGCGCTGGGCGTTGCGCATGGCGTTTTCCAGCGCAGTTTCCAGTTCAAGCGTGGAGGTGAGGTCACGCCCGATCTCGGCCAGCACCAGCAGCTGGTCGGCGCGCGAGGTTGCCTCGCCGAAGTGGATCGCATCCTGCAGGCCGACGGCGCCGATGCTCAAGATCGCCTGGGCAAGCTCCATCTCCTGGTCGTTGATCTGGCGCCCCAACTGCTGGTAGAGCAGGCGCACCAGGCCTAGCGCCTGATTGCTGGTGGTGAGGGGGAAGATCGCCGCCGCCTCAACCCCCTCCGCCTGAAGCATGCTCAGGTCACGCGCCGAGCCTACCGCCGGGGTTTGACTGAGCGTGGCAGGGCGCAGATGCTCGAGCACCTGGCCATGCAGCGGGTAGTCCGGAATCGATTCAACCGTCTCGGCTTGCACGTTCTGCTGAAGGCCCTTGCCGAGTCGAGGCCGGAAGCGCGCCGTCCGCGACCGGCCATCGCTGAGCAAGGTGATCTCGCAGCAATCGGCGGATGTGGCGCGCAGCAGGTGTGTCGCGGTCTGACGAACCACCTCGTCCCGGTCCCGGGTGCTGGTAATGGCGTTGGTCGCCTGGTAAAGCAAGGTCAGCTTGTGGAGCAAATAGCTCTGGCCGGCGCTCTGTCGGGCGAAGGCCAGGATCTCCGCCGCGCGCGCCGCCAGCACGTCGAGCGTGGACAGCGCCTCGGAGGGGAAGGGCTTGCCGGAATCCGTCCCGACGAAGAGTAGTCCGATGGATTGGCCGGCGGCAATGCACGGTGCGCAGGCAACCGATCCCGGTGCGAGGGGAAGACCCAGGCTGGTGCCGCCGTCGCCGGAAGCAGCCGAGCGCCGGGTGCGCAGGGCAGTGCGCAGCACGGGGTGTTCCGCCGAGTGCGAGATCCGCCCAAGCGCCGACAGGCTCACCCCCTGAGCGAAGCGCGGACCGAAGCCGGCGCTGGCCTCTTCGAATTCGTATAGCGCGGCACGCTGCGTGCCAAGCAGGGAACAGGCCGTCTCCAGCACGCCGGCCAGCGCCTGAGCTGGGTTGTAAATATCGAAGCTGGCGGTCGCCGCCCGGTAGAGAGTGTCTGTACGCGGATTGGCTGGAGCGGTCATCGCATCGAGGTTTCCGGGTGGGTCACAGGGTGCGAACAGCCTGGATTATGTCACAGATGGACGGGCGTGACAAACACCCGGAGGTCTAGTGCTCGGAGGCGCCGGGTCCCCCGGTCAGCCGCCAAACAGGCGGCCTAGCAGCGGAGGGCCGAGGATCAGCAGACCGATCATGCCAGCCGCAGCCGACGCCACCAGCACGGCCGCAGCGCCCACGTCTTTGCCGATCCGCGCCACCGGGTGCAGATCGGGGCTGGCCAGGTCGACGGCGGCCTCCAATGCCGTGTTGACGAACTCGGCAGACCAGACCAGGCCGATGGCCAGGACCAGCAATGCCCATTCGGCTCGGGCAAGGCCGAGCCAGCCTGCCAGGCCCAAGACGCAGGCTGTAGCGAGGGCATGCAGCCAGGCGTTGCGCTGGGTGCGCAGCACGTACTGCAGGCCGGAAAACGCATGGCGGAATGAGCGCAACCGTG
>JBFYRF010000240.1:0-14193 GCA_041302385.1 Anaerolineales bacterium
CCCAGCAGGCTTTGCACCGCCCGGAAGATCAGCACCTCGCGGTGCGACTCAACCCGGCGCTCCGAGCCGGTGACAACCACCGTCACCGCCAGCCCGGTCTTGTCCTTGAAGGCATCGACGTAACGCCGCACGGTCGGAACCAGGCCAAGATCGTCGAGCATCATCGGGCGCAGATCGAAAATGAAATCGCGCACGTTGGCAAAGGTGGCGTTGGCCGAGGTCTTGAGCGCCGTCAGCTCCTGACGCGCCTGCTCCTGATCGACGGAGAACAGCCGTAGGGCAATCTCGATCTGCAGAATGAAATTGGCCAGGGCTTGCGCCGGGCCGTCATGGATCAAGCGCGAGATCTTGCGCCGCTCATCTTCCTGAGCTTCGATGATCTCCTCGATCCCGATCGTCGCAGTAACCGCCGGCCCGCCGGACAGCGGCGTAGCGCCCCCTTCGAGCAAACCGATCGTGCGCTCGGCGAAGGTAGCGAAGTCCCTGAGGTGCACCTGGTCGGCTTGCAGCTTCTCCAGTTGTCCACGCATCGTGAATAGCCGCTGCTGCGTGTCCATCGCCTTCTCGTACGTGGCCTTGATGTCCTCGCGCGGAACGGTGTCAAAGTGGGCCACCAGCTGGTGCAGTTCACCTGCGGCCGAGGTGTTGCGCTGGGCCAGCTTGTCGACCTCGCCCTGGCTCTGCTCGACCAGCAGGCCAATCTCCTTGGCCTGGCGCTGACGCGTGACCAGCTCGGCCTTCGCCTCCTCAATGAAGGCCTCAACCAGGCTGACTTCAGTGGGCTCCTCTTTCTGCATCATGCCTGTTCCGCTCTACTTGCGCGTGTCCTGCAAGCGAACCCAGCCGTGGCGCAAGGCGTAGACCGCTGCCTGGGTCCGGTCTTCGACATCGAGCTTGTGCAGGATGGCGGTCATGTGGTTCTTCACCGTCTGGTGGCTGATTCCCAGGCGACCGGCGATCTCCTTGTTGCTCATGCCACGCGTGACGTACTGCAGGATCTCCATCTCGCGCGGCGAGAGGGGCGAGAAAGCCTCCACCTCGCCATCCAGGTGCGGCCGGCGCACGCTCTCGACCCCCTTCTCCAGCCACTCGCCAATGCCGTTCTTGTCGTACACCTGATCGCCCACGACAAAGAAGCCGCGCGCCACCTGGCGGATGACATCCACCAGCTTGCCTGCCTGGATGTCCTTGGAGCAGTACGCCGAGGCCCCGGCGCGGAAGCCATGCAGCACCTGCTCGACATCGTCGTACGCCGTCAGCAGCACAACCGCGATCGGCAGGCGTTCCGTCCCCACCTGGCGGGTAACCTGGATGCCGTTGATCCCGGGCAGGTTGACATCGACCAGGGCGACGTCCGGGCGTAGTTCCTTGAGCAACGGTAGCGCGTCTTCACCGCTGATGCTCTCGCCGATCACTTGCAGATCGGGCTCGCCGTTGATGACGTTGCGGACGCCCTCCCGGAAAAGCGGGTGGTCGTCGACAATGATGACGCCGATCTTGTCCATTGCGCACTCCGCCACCGGTGAATTGCGGCGAGTATAGCACAGCCACCCTACGGCGAGAAACCCTCCGCGCCCGGCCACGCGTACACCACCATGTTTTCCCCCCCGGAAGCAGGGCTGAACTCACCCTGACTGACATAGACCGGCGTCCCCACTTCACTCAGCCGGGGGTACCAGCTGGGGAAGGTCATCAGGTAGTCGGCTCGCTCCCGCTCGATCCAGGCCTGCAGCGCCGATTCGTCGCGCAGGATCGGGATCGCCTCTGGCGAGGTCAGCCCCGCCAGGTCGAGCGTGGCGCGTTCGGAGAAGTACCCCAGGGCACCGATATCGTGGGCCGCCACCCGCGCAGCGGCCGGCGTGTTGTCCCGGATCCAGCGCGCCGTGTCGACCATCTCGGTCTCGATGATCGCCACATCCTGCGCATAGGCGCGCCCGCCCAGGCCAGCGAAGATCAGCGTCACAGCCAGGGTCGTCCCCACCCAGGCTCGCGAAACAACGCGCCGCGCCCTGCTTTCGGCCCGCAGCTGCACCCAGCCCAACATCCCCTCCATACCCAGGACGATCAATACCGGGATGACCGGCATGGCGTAGCGTCCATGCTGGTAGACCACCGGCAGACGCAGCGCGAATACGCCGAGGTAGGCTGCCACCCAGATCGCAGGGCCCAGCCGGGCCCATGCCCGCCGCCGCACGTCGCCGAGTGCGCTCAACAGGATGCCGGGGAGCAGCACGGCGACAACGCCGGCCAGGGGTGCCTGGAACTGCCTGAGGAAGCGCCAGACCAGCGGCTGCGCAGTGAGGGAGCCGTACTCGAGCGTCTTGGCGTAGAGCGTGCTTGGGAACGGCGCGCCAGCAACGAGCAGGTTGAAGGCGAAGTAAGGCAGCAGCGCCATGCTCACCCCGAGCGACAGACCGATCAGGCTGCGGACCCGCGCGCCGGATGCCTTCTCCCCCCGCCACGCGAGCTGGAGGACCGCCGGGAGCAACAGTGTCAGCGCATCCGGACGCACCCAGACGCCAAGCGCGATCAACCCGCCCACCGCCCAGGCTGCTGTGCCGCGTTCGAGCGCCAGCATCGTCAGCACGACCACCAGTGCGAAGAGCAGCGTCTCCATGCCGGAAGCAGCGGACCATGCCAGATGCCACTCGCAGCCAATGACCAGGGCGATGATCCATGCACTGCGCCCCAGTGGCGGATTGCGCCGGGCGAACCAGCGTGCGCTCCCCACGGCCAGCCCGATCCAGATCCCTGCCCCCAGGGCATAGCTCCAGGCAAGCGGCGCAAGCCCGAGCAAGAATCCCAGGCTGAGTGCCAGCGTCCACAGCGGCGCGGTCGATCCGCCGCTGGGCTGCCCGGGAATGAACGACCATTCTCCCAGGCGGACGAGATTGCGGGCGTATGTCTGGTGAATCCAGGCGTCATCGAGCGGGAACCCCAGGCGCAGCTTCGAGGCGCTGGCGGCGAGGTACAGCAGCAGGATGAGCACGATCGCTGCGACGGGGAGCACCTTGGCCATGCTCAGACGGCGACGGCTCATCCGCCCTCCCCGCGCGGCAAGATCTCGAGTAGGTAGACCGGATTCCCCTGCGGCGATCTCGCTGCGCCAGCCAGACGCAGGCCTGGGGCGCCCGCCGGCCGCGCATACAACGCTGATAGTTCGTGGGGATGATCGAACTCGAGCACGACCCAGCCCACGCCATAGCGCGCCGCTGCCTCAAGCAGCATCTCCGGCCCGCCATCCGGAATGGGCACCGCGTGCGCGCCGCCCGCCAGGTGGAACCCCGGGGGATCGTTGACCGCCACCGCGAGCCGCGTCGTGCGCAGAACGGGGAATGCTTCGACGATCGCCTGCTGCCTCGCCTGGCTTGCCTGCCATGCCAGACCACCCCCCCTCGGTCCGAGAGCCCGCTGCTGATAGACGAAGCCGGTCACGAAGGCCGCCAGACCGATGGCCGCCAGGCCAAAGATGCGTCGGGCACGCACCGCGTGCCAGCCACGCCGCCGCACGCCCGCTTCGACGAACGCCTCCAGGCCGATGGCCGAGAGGATCCACACCAGGGGCATGACGGCAACGCTGGAGTGAAAGAAGCCCCCCCGCGGCCCGGCAAAGGGGAAGACCAGCGACATCACCAGCAGGAGGGCGGCGAGGTAGATCGCATGGAGGCGGACCACCGGATCGGCTCGATGCCGCCAGCCGCCCCAGATGGCGAGCGGCGCAAGAAAGGCCAGCCCGTTCACCACAACCAGCGATTGCAGGTTCGAGGCGAGCGCCTGCAGGCGCACCCGGCCGATCCACCCCAGCCCCTGGGCCAACCAGCGGGCTGGCGTCAAATCGGAGGCGGGGAACAAGAACAGGTCATCATAGTCGGCGAACCACAGGGAACGCGCCAGACCGCTGGGAAACGGTGAGCCGATCTCACTCAGGTTGCGCGCCCACCAGGGAAGCATGACCAGGACATACCCGACGATCAGGAACGCTGCGCTGCGCAGCCGCGCCCGTGGCATCAGCAGCAGCGCGGCGACCCCGACCAGCAGCATCAGCGCGCCGTCTGCGCGCGTCCAGTGACACAGGCCGGCGAGTGCCCCCGCCAGCAGCCAGCGGCGTCCCTGCGGCAGTTGGTGAGCAAAGGCGAAGGCGAAGAGCGCCAGCGCCCCCAACCAGGCATACAGCGCGAAGGCATCGGTCGTCAGCAGGTAAGGCAGGAAGAATCCCGGGAATGCCGCCAGCGCGCCCGCCAGCCATGCCCGCTGGCGTGACGGATACGTGCGGTGGCTCAGCCATGCCGTCAGCACCGGAATCGTCCCTGCAAGCAGGATGAACGGCGCCTGCGCAGCACGGAAGCCTTCTCCGAGCAGCGACATGCCGGCCGCGGCGACCAGGCTGACGCCCGGCATCCAGTACAGGTGCGAGGCATGCGGGATCCCGGCGGGATCGTCGAGGAAATTCCAAAGGAACGGCTCGCGCAATCCGCTGCCTTGCACCAGCTGGCGCGCGGTGGCGAAGTAGTATTCCGCGTCCATGTAACCCGGTGAGGCAATCGCCCATGATCCGATCAGGGCGACGCTCAGTCCAAGCGCGGCCACGGCCAGGAAGTCGATGCGGCGCATCATGGCGGCTCATACAATGCATAGCCCTCGCCGGCCGCTTCGATGCGGCGCAGGCTATGCAGCAATTCATCCAGCGCCCGCCAGTCGGCAGGCGTGTAGCGCGGGTCGAGCTGCTCGACGAACGCCCTGCCCGTCTCGAACAGCAGGACGTGCGTCACCCCCTCCTGGCCCCAGGCCTGACGGATGACCTCAGGAGCGCCGGGGAGGCGCCGCTCGAGCAACCAGCGGTCGATCCACGGATCGGCAACACTGCGCGGCGCGCAGTAGAGCGCCCGGGGTTCCCAGAGCATGAGCACACGGCTGTCTGGGGGCAAGCGCTCCATCCCATCGATCGCCAGCTGCAAGCCGCCGAGTCGGCGGGTGAGATAGGCCGGCTGCGATTCCTCCCCGATCAGCACGGCGGCAGGGTTCCAGGTGACCCACCGCCGGACCTGCTTGACGAGCAGCAAGGCGGCGATGAGGGCGACAATCCCGAGGGAACCCAGGACCGCTCGGCTCACGCCCGGGCGCGAAGCCAGGGCGGGTTTCCGCTCCGGGCTGGCCAAAGCACCCTGAAACGAGTCACTCGTCATGCTGGTCCTGCCTCCCGCCGCACGGCGCAGTGTGAGGACAAGCCCCTGAGGAATCGCGCCAAAGCCACCGCGCCGGCCGGGCAGCCCAACGGAGGACGCTGCCCAAGCCCAGGTGAACTGTACACCGGGAGGCACAGTCCCAGAATCGAGCCATAGGCTGCAGCCGACGCGCTTGAGCCGGAAGCGCCAGGGACCTTGCGCCGCTGCGCCTCGCGTGTCGCCGATGCCCGGTTGCGCGGCGGCAGTCCGACGGCATGCGGTCGCAGCCCACGGGGCGGGTCAGCGCGCCAGCTGAAAGTCATAGACCCATAGGTCGTTGAACGCCGTCGTCGCGGCGAGGCTGGCGTTGGACTGCAGCCACGCCAGCGCCGGAGGCTTGCCCTCGGGA
Source organism: Anaerolineales bacterium (assembly GCA_041302385.1). Lineage (GTDB taxonomy): Bacteria > Chloroflexota > Anaerolineae > Anaerolineales > E44-bin32 > PFL42. Next base: position 5,572 of record JBFYRF010000240.1, read on the forward strand.
CGCGCAGCATACTCCTCGAGTGCCCGTTCAAAGACGACGTAGCGAATCCGACGGGCTCCTTGCGCTGCTTCCTCGATCCCCGGCGAGGGGACCAAGTGCAAAGCCCGTTGGGTTGGCGCCGCCAGCGTGTCATTGTGAGAGCCCGGTTCGTCCGGAAGGAACGCTTGCAGTAGGTTCGGCGCGTAGAGGTGCATCGGGAAGAAGCTCAGCTTGTTGTCATGGACGACCACATCCCCGGGCGCCTCAGTGGTGGCCAGATGAGCGGCGGCCTGATCGAATGGCGATCGGGGAAAGGTATCGTGGCTGAACTGGGCCGGCAGTCCCACAGCGGCCGCAATCCCGAAGGCTGCCACCACGGTCCACGCCAGGAAGCGGGGCCGGGCCGAGGCGATCACCCACCCGGCGAGGATCAGGTAGGCGATGAGGGAAAGCAGCATCGCTCGCGGAACGAAGAGCGGGCGCATGATGTACGAGGCGAGCAAGAGCAGCCCAGGGGGCACGAACAGGAGCGCCAGCAGATAGCCCGTGGCGGGCTTTCCCCAGGCTTGCCGCACCACGACGTAGAGCGTTCCAATGAGGGCCACCATGGCAGCCGTCACTCCCAGCGGGAGCCACGCCGGGGGCAATGGCAGCGCCGCATGAAAGCCGACGACAGCCTGGACGATCTCCAATGCGCCCGGGCGCGGCGTCCAGAAGGCAGCCTGGATCTTGGCGACCTGTCCGGGCACGACGATCAGCCATGGAAGGAAGAGCATCGCCATCCCGACCTGGGCGAGCACGAGCCGTGCCAGGTTGCGCCATGACCTTCGAATCAGCAGATAGACATTCGGTGCCACGAGCGAGAAGATGGCCAGGTTGTGGGTGTACAGGGCGAGCGCACCTGCGCCGATCAGCCCGGCCCACCATCCCCAGGATGGGCGCCGTTCGGGCGCCACCATCAACTCAAAGACTGTGTAGGCGTATAGCCCCAGCGACAACGCCAGCAGCGTGTACATGCGCAGTTCCTGGGCGTGATAGATCAGCAGGGGTGAGGCGGCCACCAGGATCGCCGCCCAGGACGCCGAGCGGGGGTCAAAGCATGCGCGCGCCATCGCGAACGTCAGCCCGACAAGCAGCACACCCAGAATCACATTGAGCGCCCTGAGGTATCCTATGCTCTGTCCGGCGGTCATCCAGAGTTGCAGCGCGAGGTAGTAGCCCGGAGGCATGGTGTCGGCGGCGGTCCCCGCCAGCAGATCGCCGACTGGCCGCGCCGCCAGTAAGACGCTGAATGCCTCGTCATACCAGACGGGTCTCGAAGCGATGCCCGCAAGGCGCAAGGCGAGTGCCAGGGCGACCCACGCCAGCGCGGCGAGTGGGAGCCGCGCCGGACTCGCCGTCCACTCGCTCCACCACCTCCGTGCGCGGGTCAACAACGCGGCGATCCCCTCCCTCAGCGAAAGGCTGTGAGCGCCCGGCGCTGCACCCACCAACGGATCCACCACAGCCCAAGCAGCGAGAGGATTGGCACGGGGAAGTACATCGTGGCACTCTCCTGATTGCCCTCGACCGTGACCAGGAAGAGCGCCCATAGGCCGAGGCCGAGCGCGGCCAGGGTTGCTCCCGTTGCCCATACTCCCGGCCGCCCCCATCGCCGGCTCCATTCAGCAAACATCAGACTGAGCGCAGGCAGGAGAACGATGTAGTGCGTGGTTGCCGTGCGGAAGGCGACCAGATTGGTGATGGCCAATGTCAATGCGGCCGTCCATTGGAACACCGGGTCGGCGCTGCCCATGGAGGAACGCCACTCCCAGAGCAACGCCAGCAGCAGCGCACCCGAGAGCAGCCAGGTCAGCCAGCGACCGTCCCCCAGCAGCGCTTCGGCAAAGATCGAGATGGGCGAGCCGAGGGCAGTGTAGCTGGGGTAAGCGTAGAGTTGTCGCAGCCAGTCGATCAGCCATGTGGGAATCAGAGCAAAGGAGGCCGCCACCAGACCCACGGAGACGATCGCAAACGCTGCGGGAACACGCCACCGCCTCCGGCTGACACTCCACAGCAACCCAAAGGGGATCAGCAGGAAGGCCATCTGCGGCTTGCAGATCGACAGTCCCAGCAGCGCCCCGGCGAGCAGGTCGCGCTCGCGCTGGATCGCCACCAGCGCGCCGATCAGCAGCAGGCTTTCGATGACGGAAAATTGGCCGACGATCACGGCACGCACGCCGTGATACCAGAGCACCGAGAACACCGGCAGGGCAATGAGCAGCGCAGTCGGCGCCCGCCAGCGCGCCGCAGCCAGGCCGAGCACCGCCAGGAGCGCCAGGCCGATCTCCAGCACGGTCATCCACAAGGCTCGCGCCTGATCGTACGGAAGCAGGCCGAACGGGCCGAAGAAGATCATCGAGGGCAGCGGGTAGACGAAGTGGGCCAGGTCCTCTCCGGCCTCCAGGTTGGCCGCCCGGCCGTAGATGTAAGTTTGCGAGCGCAGACTGACTGCGGGGTCGTAAGGGTTGAAGCCTTCCTTCAGCCACATGTTGGCCGCATTCCAGCGGGCCAGGAAGTCGTTCCCGCCAGGGGATGCCTGGGCGAACTGGTAGTTCACGATCGTCAGGCCGGCGATCAGGCCCAGTGAAAGGACGATCACCAGCGGGCCAACCCAGCGGGGGCGCGGCGAAGAGGTCACCGTCGGACCCCTGGCACGACTGGCGCCAAGCTCAGCATCCGCTGATCCTCATCCATATTCGCATCTCGCCTCAACGCTCCGGCCGGGTGAACACGACCGCCAGATCATCGCCGAACTCTGTTTGCCAGCCTGCCGCCTGCAAGCGAAGCGCCAGCGGCGCCATGGGCTCGACGAGCACAGTCTGGATCTGCCACTTGTCCAGCAGCACCTCCCAGCCCGGTTCGCCTCGCCATGCCCGCAGGTACTCCAGAAGGATCGCATCATCGAACAGGTCGGTGCGTCCATCGACGAAGCTGCGGTACTCCGGATACATTGACCACAAGATGTATGCACCCCAGTTGTAACTGTTGAACAGCGGGCCGGGAAGCTGGTCCTGCTGGATGCGCTGGACGGCAGTTGCGGGCATTGTCCTCAATGCGGATCGCTCGAGCTGCGCCGGCTGCAGGAATCTGACGAGCAGGATGCCTGCCAGCAGCGCAAAGCCGGCGGCCAGGATCACGTTCAGACTGCGAGCGAGGCTCGGCGGCAGGTCGCGGTTTCGCCGGCCGAGCGGCGGCAGTCGGCCGAGCGCCGAGGCAGCATGGCGCGCAAGCACCGGCGCCGCAACGACCGCGAACAGCGCCACGTTGCGCCAGGCGAAGAACGCCATGGCGGCAAAGGCCGTGACGAGCAGCACCTGGCGCGTGGCCGGCCGACGGTCGGTCGCAGCAAAGGCTGCCAGCAGCAGCACCAGCATCAGGACAAACAACTGTGAACGAGGATCGTGGAAGTCCGGCGATTGCCACTCCTGGACAAAGTCGCGCAGCACGCCAATTGACAGCGTCTTGCCGGCGTAGCCGAGCAGGGCAAAACCGTGCGGGTTGAGCCCGAGCGCCAGCGCGCCGAACACCAGACAGCCGACGAGGGTGAGCGCCGGGCGCCGGACCCGCTGCCACCCTTCGGCCAGGCGGCAGGCGCCTTTCCAGACTTCCAGCGCCATGTCGAGCACGACCGAGGCCAGGTACAGGCCGATCAACAGCAGACCGGTCGGAAATGCACCGTGCAGATTCGGCCAGAGGGCCATGAGGCCTACCGACAGCCAGATCCAGCGCGTGGGCTTCGTCATGAAGCGCTCGAGGAGCAAGACCAACCCAGCCGTCAGCGCCAGCGTGAAGATGTGGGGGCGCGCCGACCAGAAGACACTCGAGGTGGCTGCAGCCAGCAAGAGCACAAAGGCACGCAACAGCAGGGGGCCATCCAGGGTCAGCCATACCAGGACGAACGTCAGCGTGAGGATCGCTCCCGTCCACAGGTGGACCGCCGCCAGCCCCCCCACCTGGTGGGCCGCAGCCAGCGAGATCTGCGCCAGCCAACCCGGGTAGATCCATGGCTCTCCGAGACGGGTGGTCGAGAACGGATCCGTGCGCAGCACCTGGCGCTGCTCCAGCATCCACGTTCCGGCGCGCAGATGCCACCAGGTGTCGCTGTCGACAACCGGGCTGCTGGCGGCCATCAACAGCACAGCCAGCGTGACCAGGAGAAACACGAGGGTGCGGAAACTCACCGCGCCTCACACCGCATGGGACGGCCGGCGCAACTACGGCAAGAGATCCAGCGCCTCCGGACGGACCGGCTGGCTGAGGTCATAGAAGACATGATAGTCCCCGATTGCCGCTTCCCGCCACTCCACCCCGAGCCGGCGGAACCCGTCACGCAGCCGCTCTTCGAGGAGCGGCGGACCGGCGGTGATGTAGGCAACCCGTGACGCGGCCGCCACAACCTCGGCGTAGGGTGGATAACGATTGTCGCGCGGGGTGTAGCGCAGATCCGCGTGATAGGGCAACTCGGGCGCAAACAGCAGCTCCTCACGGGTTTGAAAGGCGAGCGGGTACGCCACCCAGTAGTTGGTATACCCTCGCATCTCCCCCTGCTCGAGCAAGAATCGAACCAGTTCGGGGTCCTGGCCGTGGTCGATCCGGGTTGCGGCATCGAACTGCGTGGTGAAACCCGGGGGTGTGGCGGCCACGACCTGGCGCGCCGCGCTCAGGTGGAACAGCAGCATTCCCGCCAGCAGGACCCCAGACCATGCGGCGCCATACCGGTCGCGTACGCTGGCGATCATTTCGCCGGCGAACACCGCCAGGGGCACGATCAGCGGCAGGAAGTACCTTCCGGACGGATCCGCGCCAAACGGCGTGAGGACGAATCCAAGCAAGGTGGCCGCCACCACCCCGGCCAGCATCCAGCGCCCGGCGCGTGCCGGATCGCGTCGCCGGAGCGCCATGACTGCGAACCCGCCGACGGCGAGCCAGAAGGCGATGGCAATCGGCAGCAACCACAGGCTCAGCCACTCGACCGACCACGGCGGACGCGCCCCGATGACCACCGTCGTGCCAAACAGCAGCAGATTCAGCGCGCGGTAGGCCAGCGCCGGAAGCAGGCCCACCGGGCTCGCCCCGGCAATTGCACTGCCGGTCAGCTCGCGCAGCGCTGCCTCGGTCCCGTTGATGGCGGTCCAGCCCAGCCAGGGGAGCAAGCCTACAATGAACCCGCCCAAGGCGGCCAGTGCTCGTTGGACAGCCTGCGAGCGGGTCATTGGCCGTAGGCTGAGAGCGACCAGCACCGCCGTCGGGGCGACGAAGACTAACACCAGGCCGAAGGTCCAGATGCCCAATCCGGCCAGCAACCCCCAGGTCAGATAGGCCACCCAGCGTGTCGGAGCGCGCCAAGCCTCCCAGGCCGCCAGCATGAGCAGGTTGCCGATGAGGACCGCCTCGCCATACCCGCCCAGCGAGACGGTCGTGTACAGCGTCGTGTTGACCGACGGAATCGCCAGCAGCAGGCCGGCCGCGCCAGCCAGCCACAGCCGTTGGTGAATGCGCCACGCCAGCAGAACGGCCATGGCGACCGACGTTCCATAGAGCACAGCCTGGACGCAGCGGATCGCGGCAACCGACTCGCCCAGCAGGCGGAAGGCTCCGGCGACCAACAACGCATCCAGGCTTCCCATGTACGCCTGACCATAAAAGAAGACGGGGACATCGCCGGCGAGGATGTGCCGGGCCATCAATGCCACCACCGCTTCGTCGGAGTTGAACGGGAACACGTCGAGCGCCAGCAGGCAGGCTTTGAAGGCCACGGCCAAGGCAGCCAGCCCGAGGGCCAAGGCGGCGACTTGCCTGGGACCAGCGCCGGATCGGTCGGCTGGGGTGTCCGTCTGTATAATCGTCATATGCTTCGGCGGGTGCTCAGCAGTCCTGCCCTCTGGATCGGCCTGCTTGCGGTCGGCATGCGACTGTTGCCTGGCCCACGCATCATCGATGACGCCTACATCACCTTCCGCTATGCTCAGAACCTGCTCGCTGGAGACGGGCTGGTGTACAACCCCGGGGAAGCTGTGCTCGGCACCACCACGCCGGCCTTCGCGCTGCTGCTCGCCGGCGTGTCTGCACTCCCCGGGATAGCCGGCGTCACACTGCCGCAGAGCGCAGTGGTGCTGAATGCGCTGCTGGATGGTTTGAATTGCGCCCTGCTCGTGCTGCTCGGCCGGCGCCTGAGTTGGGGGCTGGCAGGCGTGCTGGCCGCCCTGGCATGGGCCGTCGCGCCCTGGTCAGTCACCTTCGCTATCGGCGGTATGGAGACCAGCCTGTTTGTCGCCTGCATGCTGGCGACATTCTACTTGCATTCGCTGGAACAACCTGCCGGCGCTGCCCTGGTCGGGGCCCTGAGCCTGCTCACGCGTCCCGACGCCCTGCTCTTCCTGATGCCCCTGGCCACCGAACGTGTCCGCCGCAGCCTGCCGCAAGGTCACTGGAATCCCGAACCTCTGCCGATTCGCCGGAAGGAGCTGGTTGCGGCAGCTCTACCCCTCACCCTATGGGCCCTCTTCGGCTGGGCGAGCTACGGCAGTCCACTGCCGCAGACGATCGCCGCCAAGGCCGTCGCCTATCAGCTAGCCTCCGAAGAGGCCTTCGTCCGGCTGCTGCAGCACTTCGGCACGCCGTTCATGGAACACCTGGCGTTCGGCACCGCCTGGCTGTGGGTCGGCCTGGTGCTCTACCCGGCGCTGTACCTTCTGGGTGCAGCCTCTGCCCTGCGCCGCAACCTCGGCGTCTGGCCGATGTTCGCCTATCCCGCCATCTTCTTCCTGGCTTATGCCGTCGCCAACCCGCTGCTGTTCCGCTGGTATCTTGCCCCTCCGCTGCCCATGTACCTGTTGGGGATCTTCATCGGACTCGAGCGGCTGGCGCGCGACCTCAAGCATCCGCGCCTGGCGTATGCTCTTGCCGCTCCGGCACTGCTGCTGATGTTGAATGGCTGGACGATGACCTCTGGCCATGGACCCCGGCGGCCCGCGCCGCGCATGGCCTACATCGCTCTGGAGGAGATCTACCAGCAGGTGGCCGGGAGCCTCAAGCCGCAAATCGCCGAAGGCGAGGTGTTGGCGGCCGGCGACATTGGCACGCTGGGTTACTTCACCTCGGCCCACATGCTCGATACCGTGGGGTTGATCACCCCCGCATCCAGCAGCTACTACCCGCTGCCATCCGAGGCGTACGTCATCAACTACGCCATCCCCAGTGAGCTGATCCTCGACCTTCGCCCCACCTGGCTGGTGATACTCGAAGTGTATGGCCGCAACACGCTGCTCCAGGATCCGGACTTCTGGGCCGCGTACGAACAGGTCGACGAGATCCCCACCGACATCTACGGCAGCCAGGGCATGCTGATCTTCCGCGCGGCAACTGCGCCATGAGGCCTCCATCCCGGGCACTCTGGATCGCCGGCCTGGTCACCGCCCTGCTTGCGGCGTCTCTCTTCCTGGGAATCGATGCGCTACCGTTTCATCCCGACGAAACCTCCTGGTTGGTGCAAAGCGAGGACCTCGATCGGTTTGTATCCGATCCCGCCTCGCTGGCCTACATCAGCGGAGTGGCGATCACGCCCGAGATGTCCTACCGGCTGCTGAACGCTCCCCTGGGGAAATATGTTCTGGCGATCGGGCGGCGCGCGGCCGGTTATCCGGTGGAAGCGCTTCCGGACGATTGGGATTGGTCCGCCTCGTGGGAAGTGAATCGATTGCTGGGCGCTGTGCCTGCGGCAGGATTGCTACAGTCGGCGCGTATGGCAAGTACTGTGCTCGTCGCCCTGAGCCTGCTCCCGCTGTTCCTCGCCGGACGCCGGCTGGGCGGCACAACCAGCGGGGTGCTGGCCGTGCTGTTGCTCACCGCCAATGCGCTGGTCCTGCTGCATGGCCGGCGGGCCATGGCCGAAGGGGCGCTGATGCTCGCGGTGAGCCTGGTTCTGGTCGGCGTGCTCTGGGGTGACCGGTTCCCCTGGTTGACGGGGTTGTGCCTCGGGCTCGCCCTGGCCACCAAGCAGTCGACGCTGCCGCTGCTCCCGGTCGGCTTGCTCAGCGTGGCCTGGAGCCCCGGCCAGGCAGGCCACACGGGTCGGCGTTTGGCCACCTGCTGTGCCGTTCTGATCGGCGTGTGGGTGATCCTGAATCCCGTTGCCTGGCGGCAACCCGCTGCCGCGCTGGCGGCGATGACCGCCGAACGCAGCCGGCTGTTGACTATGCAGGTCACGGACTTCGCCGCGCTGGGCGGCTCGCAGGTGGTGGAGTCGCCGGGCGAGCGGGTCATTGCCCTGATCGCGGCCGTGTTCATCGCACCCCCTCAGGTGCGCGAGGCGGCCAACTACGACCTGATGTTGGGCGCGGCGCAGCAGGCGTATCTCGCTCATCCGTTGACAACCGTGCTGCGGGGCCCCTTCGGCGGGGCAGCGACGCTGCTGCTGACATTGCTGGGCATCGCGCTCGGCCTACGCCGGCTGACCAGCCCCCAGCCCGGGATCCGCCGGGACGCAGCGTTGCTGCTTCTGCTCACCCTTGCCCAAGTCATCGGCTTGCTGGCCGCCGTCCCGCTCGCCTTCCAGCGCTACTACCTGCCCCTGATGCCGATGGTCTGCCTGTGGATCGCCTT
>JBFYRF010000252.1:0-5101 GCA_041302385.1 Anaerolineales bacterium
CCCAGCATGGCGAACAGGACCAGGAGTGCAAGCCCGACCACGCCCACGGCGATGCGGAAGCCGAGGTAGGCGTTGGGGGTGGCATTGGGTGTGGTGTCGGATTCGGTGTCGTTCATGTCGATTTCCTGTGTGTTTGCAACGAGAGGCGCTCAGCCGCCGCGCACCATGGACATCACCTGTCCCATGTCGAGGGTTTCGGCTTGCTGTCGGATTTGCGGCAGGTACTGGGTTTGCATCTGCTTGGCGGGCCCCAGCAGGTTCTGGAAGGTGTCGCGCAGCATCGCCGTATCCATGCGGCGTCCGCCGGCGTAATAGCGTTTGGCGAGTTGCCCCAGCGCATAGGTGGTGGCAAAGGAGAAGGCCATGCCGGTAGCGGCGCCGCCCACCTTGCCAAAGGTCTTGCCCGCCGCCTTGCCCAGGAGCCCGCCCAGGAGTTTGCGGCCGATCTGTTCGAGGTATTGCGAGGTCAGGCCCACCCCGGCGGCGGCGATGAATTCCTTGATGTGGCCCTGGTCGAGACTGACGCCGTGGGCGCGGCCGATGGCGTACACCATCTTGATCTGCAACGGGATGATGGCCATGGACGCCCAGGACTGCGGCAGCAGTTCCAGCGCGCCGTTGAGCAGGCTGTAGTTGAGGATGGATTGGTCCAGCTCCGCGTCGCTCGCCCGGGCTTGCGCTGCGACCACCGGTCCCGGCGCGGTGGCCTGGGAAAGCTCGACGATGGCGTCGGCTTCGCCCTCGATCAGTTCCGTCGGCGGCGCATCGAGCCTGAGCAGGGCCTTCAGCTCGTCCAGAAAGCGGCGTTCCGCAACGCTCAAGTCGCCATCGGCCTCGCACACGCCCACTGCCATCTCGTAGGCAAGTTGGCGCTCGCCGGTATCCGTCAGCTCGGCGGCAGCGGCTTCCAGGCGGAGGCGCTTGAGCAGCACGTCCTGATAGATCCGGGCCAGGTCGGGCGCACCCGCCTCCCCGGCCAGGGAATCGGCGATACGGCGGATTTCGTCGCGCTCGCGGTCGTGCTTCTCGCCGTCGGCGAAAGCGGCGAACAGGGCGATGGCCAGGAAGGCGTGTTGCTGTTCCGGGTTCATATCATTCACTCCTCTCATACTTGGGTCATCAGCAGGCCCGCCGCGACCAGGGCCACCAGGGCCCAGCCAAGACGGTCCACGTAACGGTGCAGGGCAGCTTCCATGCGCTCGCCGCCCCATTTCATCAACCCGGCCACCAGGTAGAAGCGCGCGCCGCGACCGATGATCGAGGCCAGGGCGAACGGCGCCAGGGCCATGGACAGCGCCCCGGCGGCGATGGTGAAGACCTTGTAGGGAATGGGCGAAAAGCCGGCGATGAACACCGCCCAGAAACCGTAGTCGCTGAACCACTGCTCGGCGGTCTGGTAGCTCGCCCAGTATTTCGTCGTTTGCAGCCAGGGCGCGATCGCCTCGAAGGCGAAATAACCAATGGCGTAACCCGCCAGCCCGCCCGCCACCGAGGTCAGCGTGGTGAGCAGGGCAAAACGCCAGGCGCGCTCGGGCCGGGCCAGGCACATGGGCGCCAGCATCACGTCCGGCGGCACCGGGAAGAAGGACGATTCGGCGAAGCTCATCGTCCCCAGGTAGACAGGGGCGTGGCGGTGGCGCGCCCACTGCATGGCGCGCGCGTAGAAGGGGGAAAAGAGACGCATGACGGTGTCCTATTTGCCGTGCAGGGCGTCGCTCAGGCTCAGCCCGGCCAGGCGCTTCATGCCGACGGCCAGGTAATAGAGCACCGCCATCATCATCAACGTGGCAGGCAGCGCGATCATGGGGTAGCTCAACAGGGTCAAACGCCCGAGTTCCTCGTTGAAGGCCGCGCTGCCTGCCGGGCTGGTGACGATCCAGGTGGCGAGGGCGTAGTTCATGGCCGACGAGAACGCGAAGGAGCCGGCCAGCATCCAGGTGGCCGTTCTCAGACGGGCTTCGAAGGCGGCATGGTTGCCGCGCCGGTCAAGGGCGCTCTGGATGCGGTCGATGTCCATCAACGCCGGGGTGAACAGCAACACACGCACCAGCGGGTAGCGGGTATATGCGGAGATCGCCACGGCCAGGCCGAGCAGGCCGGGGATGGCGGCTTCCTTGACCGCCAGCCATTGCGTATCCAGTTGCAGCACGCCGATGCCGCCGGTGAGCAAAATGCTGACCACGCCCAGCGCGGCGAACAGGTTGAGCTTGCGCTCGCGCAGCAGCGCGCGCGCACCCCAGGCGAGCGGAAACGCCAGGGCCAGCAGCAGCGCGCCCATCGCGCCCAGGTCTTGCGGATCGCTCAGCTTCATCAGGATGATCGACGGGATGATCAGGGTGATCAGCAGTTCGAGCAGCGGATTCGGCTTGTGGCCAGAAGTCGGGCCAGGTTGGGAGGCGGTGTCACTCATGGGAGGTTGCGGATCTCGGTGGGTTGCGGGGCCGGGGCGCGGTCGGCGGCCATCCCCGCCAACAGGGTTCTCAGTTCCCGGATTTCATCGCGCAGGGAGCGTACTTCGGCATGCAGGTCCGCCTCGATATGGCTGCGCGTCTGCTCGATCGCGCTGACCGTCTCCTGTTGTTCCTGCTCGGTGTAGCTCTGCATGGCATTGACGATGATGGCGATGAACAAGTTCAGCATGGTGAAGGTCGCCACCAGGATGAACGGGATAAAGAACGCCCAGGCGTAAGGAAAACTCTCCATGACCGGGCGAGCGATGCCCATCGACCAGCTCTCCAGGGTCATGACCTGGAACAGCGTGTAGAGCGAGCGACCGATATGGCCGAACCATTCCGGGTGGCTGGCTGCGAACAGGTTGGTCGCGATCACGGCAAAGACGTAATAGAGGATCAGCAACACCAGGGCGATGGAACCCAGCCCGGGAATCGCCGCCAGCAGCGCGCCCACGACCCGCCGCATGGAAGGCACCAGGGTCAGCAGGCGCAGCACGCGCAATACCCGCAGCGCCCGCAGTACGGCGAGCTGGCCGGTCGCCGGCAGCAAGGCGATGCTGACCACGGCGAAATCAAACAGGCTCCAGGGATCGCGCCAGAAGTTCCGCCGATGCACATAGATGCGCACGGTGATTTCCAGCACGAACACGCCCAGAATCGCGCGATCCAGCATCACGATCAGGCCGCCCGCGGTTGCCATCGCCGCAGGCCAGGTTTCCAAGCCGAGCAAGACGGCGTTAATCAGAATCAGGCCGATGATGACGCTCTGCACATGCCGGTGTTCGATGAAGGCGCGCAGGCGTGCCCGGATACGATCGGGCGGGCTGGAAGGGCTGTGCGACATCTTGCTTTTACTCTCTGCGGCCATCAGTTCTTCACCACCGGGTTGCCTTCGCCGATCCAGCCGGCGATGCCGTCACGCACGTTGTAGACCCGCGTGTAACCGTGTTTTCCCATCAACTCACGCGCCAGCGCATTGGTGCGGTTGCCGGTGCGACAGATGACGATGACCGGCTGATCGCGACGCACTTCCCGCGTGATGGTGGGGAAGAAATCCGAGTGCGGGCGGCCGCCGGCATCAACGAAGGTCAGCTTGCGGCTGCCTTCGATGACGCCGGTTTGCCTCCACTCCTCCGGGCGGCGGATGTCGTAGACCGGCACACCTTGCGCCAGCAAGCTTTTCAGCCCGGCGTTATCCACGTTGTCGTAGGGCGGTTTGCCGCAGCCGCCCAGGGTGAGGAGAACCAGCAGGATGGCAAATGAACGCAGCAACATATCAAGCCGCCTTTTTTCTTGTGGCGATCAGGCTGGCGACGACGCTCGCAGCAATCAACACGAAGACGATGGCGAGCGAAGCCTGCACCGGTACATGGTACCAGGGCGCGATCAGCATCTTGGCGCCGATGAAGGTGAGCACCATGGCCAGGCCGTACTTCAGCAGGTGGAAGCGGTCGGCCACGTCGGCAAGCAGGAAGTACAGCGCACGCAGGCCCATGATGGCGAAGATGTTGGAAGTGAAAACGATGAACGGGTCGGTGGTAATGGCGAAGATGGCGGGAATCGAGTCCACCGCGAACACCACGTCGGAGGTCTCAATCAGGATCAACACCAGGAAAAGCGGCGTGAAATAGCGCACGCCGTTCTGCATCACGCTGAATTTCTCGCCGTGATGGCCGTCGGTGATGCGCAGATGCTTGCGTGCGAACCTGAGAACCGGGTTCTTCTCCAGATCAGGTTCCTTCTCCGCCATGACCAGCATGCGCAGGCCGGTAATCACCAGGAATGCGCCGAAAATGTAGAGCACCCAGGCGAATTCACGCACCACCCAGGCGCCGGCCAGGATCATCACCGCGCGCAGCACGATGGCGCCGAGCACGCCGTAGATCAGCACCCGGCGCTGGTATTCCGGGGCGACGTGGAAGGCGGTGAAGATCAGCAGGAAGACGAACACGTTGTCCACCGAAAGTGATTTCTCGATCAGGTAGCCGGTGAGGAATTCCAGCGCTTTCTGATCGGCGATCTCCGGCCCGACTGTGCCATTGAGATGCCACCACAACCCGGCGTTGAAAATCAACGCCAGCGAAAACCAGGCCAGTGACCACAGCGCAGCTTCCTTGACGCCGACCTTGTGCGCCTTCTTGCCACCAAACACGAACAGGTCCAGCGCCAGCATGACCAGCACGAAGCCGATGAAGGCGGCCCACATCCAGGGTTCGCCGATGGAGGTTGCAGAATTCATATCAAATCGACCTTTGGGTGCGAGGGAAAACGCTTATTTGTTAGTCACCCCGGCCTCGGCCAGGGTCCAATAACGGCTGGATTTCGACGTGCTGCTAATCCCGCACTGCTTGCAGTGCCGCAATACGTTCCTCCAGCGGCGGGTGCGTCATGAACAAACGCTTGAGTCCGGACGCGCCGCCACCGGCAATGCCGAATGCCGCCATCTTCTCCGGCAGGGGCGCCGGATGCAGGCTGGCCAGACGTTCCAGCGCGCCAATCATGTTCTGCTTGCCGGCGAGGGAAGCGCCGCCCATGTCGGCCCGGAACTCGCGCTTGCGCGAGAACCACATGACGAGGGTGGAAGCCAGCACGCCGAGCACCAGTTCGGCGATGATCATGGTGACGAAGAACGCCGGCCCCTGGCCGCG
>JBFYRF010000259.1:0-5597 GCA_041302385.1 Anaerolineales bacterium
GATCCCGGCCGCGAAGCACCATCCGAGGGCGTGAAGCGCTTCGTGCAGCCAACTGCCGGCCAGGCAGATTGCCACGAGCAGGACGGCGCGCTCGGCTCGCAGCAGGGGCGAGAACGCTACGGAGGGACCCCACACCCGGACTGCGGCCGCCAGCGGGATCAACACCGTCGGGACGGTGAGCGCGGCCGCGCAGGCGTAGGCCCACCGCACCGATAGCGTCCGATCCAGTTGGCCAGCCTCTTGCTGTCGGTGAGGTTCACCTCGAGGCATGTGGGGTCCCCCGAGCGCCAGACGGTTGGGGGGCATGCGGCCGATGCCGGCCGCATGCCCCCCGCATCCCAGGCTAGATGTTGGTCACGATGTTGGAGAACACATTGCCGATGGCGGGGCCGAGCAGCGCCAGGATGACGATGACGACGACGGCGACCAACACCAGAATCAGCGCGTACTCGACCAGGCCCTGACCCTTCTCCCTCAGTGCATGCAGCATCGGGTTCACCTCCTTTCCGTGTCGGTTTGCTGTCTACAGCAGCGGACCGGTGAAGTCGCGGATGGCCAGGATGGCCATCAGGCCCAGCAGGCCAAACACCCCGGCCGCGTGCAGCCGGCGCTCGATGCGGTCGTTGATGCGCCGCCTCACCAGTACTTCTGGCGCAAGCAGCATCAGCCGGCCGCCATCCAGGCCGGGTAGGGGCAGCAGATTGGTGATTCCCAGCGCCAGGCTGAGCGAGGCGGCGACGAACAGCACCGGGAACGGTTCCCCCCAGTCAAGTGAGTTCTCTACGGCTCGGTCGCTGACTTGCTTCATTCCGACAATGCCGACCCAGCGGATGCCTGGATCGCCGGAGGCGTCCGCAAAGGGGATTCCCAGCATCACTTGCAGCAGGTCGGCAATCGGCTGGGCGGCGCGGAGAGCGGCCGCACCCAGCGGGTAGCGAACGATCTCTCCTGTTGATTCGAACCCGGCTGCTCGGCCATCTGCGGCCCAGCCCAGCCGAGGCGTGAGTTGCAGGAGCGACCGCTGCTCCCCGCGCTCCACCGCGAGCTGCAGTGTGCGCCCGAGATGGGCATAGATCAGAGCGTGAAGTTCATCGGGCGTGCTCACTGTTTCACCGTCGACCTGTGCCACGATGTCCCCGGAACGCAGACCGGCCTGCGCGGCCGGCGAGCCGGGATCGACCGATACGATGCGCACCCGGTCCGGCGCGCCGAGCACGAATGCCAGCGTGAACAGCAGGTAGGCGAACAGGAAGTTGGCCGCCGGGCCGGCTGCCAGAATCGCCGCCCGTCGTGCTGGGGCGGCTGCGGCGAACCCGCGTGTCTCTGCCTGATCAAACTCGCCCGCCGGCAGGATGAAGCCTCCCAGCGGCAACAGGTTGAGCGTGAAGGCAATCCCGCGCCACGTGCCGAGGCGGGCCAGGCGCGGCGGCAAACCGAGCCCGATTTCGAGCACCCGCACACGGCACACAAGAGAAGCCAGCAGGTGACCGGCTTCATGCACCCCGACCATCGCCGCCAGCAGCAGGAGAAAGGGACCCAAGCCGCTCACGAGGTCACCATTCGCCGTAGGCGTTTGTGATGTCGAAGTGCAGTCGGTAGGACTCGCCGTCAGGTGTCTGCAGGTCGAAGACGTCGTAGACCCGGTCCCCTTCGAACACCAGACTCTGGGCGAGCACGACGTCCGCCGGACGCCGGGTCATCAGCCATGTGTACTCGGCGTTGACGGCGTCGAGCTCGTTCTCCGCCTCGACGACGATCGCCGCGCTCGCTGTGCTGCCGTCATTTCCCCGGCCGGCATCCACCGGGACGGCGAAGTACAGCCAGCCCGCCGCAGCGAGCGACAGCACGCTCACGACAATCGGCAGCGTGGCGCAGCCCAGCAGATAGGCAAGCACCGTCTTCCTTTTCATGCAGCCTCCTTGGGCGGCTCCGCGCCCTGACCTGTCTCCGCATCCGTTGCTCATCCGCCCCCATCCTAGGCGAGCCGACGATCTGGTTCTGCCTGCCGACTGCCGGATTTCTGCCGGCGTGGGGCGCCGGCAGGCCTGGCTGGGCGAGCCTCAGGAAGGACAGGGTACCGGGCTGATCCGCCGCATCCCCGCCGCCCCTGCGCCTTGTGAGGTTGGCATTCCGGCAAATATCGGATACCCTCCCGTGCGCCCACCGACGATCCGCTTCACCGAGGCTGCCCGTGGCCCGCGATCTCTCAACCCCAACGCGTAAGGACCTTCGGCAGGCGCTGCGCAGCTGGCACGACAGCGTTCAGCTAGGCGCTTCGCCCCTGGCGGACCTGCCGGCGGCGGAGGCGGCCCGGCGCGTCGGCGGCTTCTCGTCGAGCGAAGTCGGACGCGGCATCGCGGTGCGCACGGCCTTGCAGCTTGCGCTGGACCTGGTCAGCCAAACTCCTGGGTTAAGGAACGAGCGCTGGTCGGCACTGCTCACCGGCCTGTATGTGGATGGTCGATCGCCAGAATACCTGATGGACACTCTGGGGATGGCGCGCAGCACCTACGACCATGAGCACGCGGCTGCGCTTGATGCGCTGGGGCGGTGCCTTCAGGCGACCGGCGAGGCTGGGGCGCCGCCCGCCGTCACGCCCACAGCGCCGCAGATGGCGCCCTCCCTTCCGCTGCAGCCTCTCCTGGGGCGCGATGAACTGCTTGCCGATCTGCGGCGGCAGCTGCTCGCCGGGGCGCCGCCCTCGATCGCGTTGCACGGGCTGCCTGGATCCGGCAAGACCACCCTGGCGGCCGTGCTCGCCTCCGACGCGGCGGTCAGGCAGCGCTTCCCGGACGGTGTGCTGTGGGCGGGGCTCGGTCAGCAGCCGGATCTGGGGGCTAACCTCGGCCTGTGGGCCGAGATCCTCGGCGTGCCTTGGGCTGAGGTCGTGCGCCACACCCGACCGGAGGAGCGCTGCCAGCTCGTGCGCTCCGCCATCGGGGCGCGCCGCATGCTGCTGGTGCTCGATGATGTGTGGGATCTGGCGCACATCCGGGCGATGGCTGTCGCCGGCCCGGCATGCGCCCAACTGGTCACGACGCGCAGTCTGGCGCTGGCCAGTGAGTTGGGCGCTGGAGCGCCGGTGCGCGTGCCCGAGCTCCCCGTAGCCGATGGTCTGCAGCTGCTGCTGCACTTCATCCCTGCCCTGCCGCAAGCTGACCTCCCAGTGGCGCGCGGCCTGGTCGAGTCGCTTGGGGGCCTGCCGTTGGCGCTGGTGCTCGTCGGGCGGCGGTTGCGCGCCGAAGCCGCCCTGGGTTCGGCGACGCATGTGCGCCAGATCCTGGAGGACCTGATGGACCCGCAGCGGCGACTGCGGGTCGAAGTCCCGGCGCTACCGTCTGACGTGCAGCCGACGCTTCCGCCAGAGGCTCCGCTGTCCTTGTTCGCCGCCATCGAATTGAGCGAGCGCCCATTTGACGAGCTGACCCGCGCCGGATTCCACGCCTTGGGCGCGCTGCCGCCGGGTCCAGCTACCTTTGATGAGGCGACCGCCCTGGCGGTCTCGCGCCTGCCGGCCGATGGTCTGGGGCAGCTGGTCCTGGCCGGCCTATTGGAGGCGGTCGGCGATGCCCGCTACCGGCTGCACCCTGCCATCCATGACTTCTGCCGGGGGCAGGGGACTTCGCCGCAGGCCTATCAACGGCTCGCGAGCCACACCCACGAGCGCCTGAGGCGTGGCCAGCTTGCGCCGGCAGAGCTCGAACGCGATCTGCCTGTCCTACGAGCGGGCCTTGAGGCCGCATCGCGCCTCGGTTTGCCGGAGGACTTCGCCGACCTAACCCTGGCGCTGCTCGGCCCGGTCGAGCAGGCCGGAGCGTGGGCGCTGGCCGAGCCCTACTGGACCCGGGCGGAGGCCTGGGCGCGCGAAACCTTCGATCAGGAACGGCTGCTGGCGCTGCAGGCGGCCCGGGCGCAAGCGGCGCTGCACCTGGCAGAATTCACCGATGCTGAGTGCTTTGCCATGGAAGGGCTGATGCTCGCCCTGGAAACGGATGATGCGCCTCAAGCGGCGCGCATGTTCCAGGTGCTGGGCGCCGTCGCCTTCAACCGAGGCGATCCCACCGCCGCCGAGTCCTCCTACCAGAACGGCCTGCGTCAGGCCGAGGCGGCGGACCTGGAAACTGAGCGCTGCGCGCTGCAGGCCAACCTGGCCTCGGTCTATCTGGTGCGCGGGGAGGTCGCCCCGGCGCGCTCGCTGCTCGATGAGGCGCTCCTCCGGGCGCGCCGGCTGGGGGACGTGCGGCGCGAGGCGTCGATCTTGATGAACATCGGGGTTGCTGCTGCTCAGGCCGGCGAGCATGAGCAGGCGCGGCGCGCCTTCGAGGAAAGCCTCGAGCTCAGCCGGCGGACCGGGTCGTGGGAACAGCGCATGTTCCTGCTGGTCAATTTGGGCGCGCTGGCCAGCGATGAGGGAGAAACCCCGGCAGCCCGCGCCCGCTTCGAGGCGGCGCTTGACCTGGCGCGGCGTATCGGTGATCGAGTGCGTACCTGCCTGCTGCTGGGCAATCTCGGCGCCACGCTGATCAAGCTTGGCGAGGATCAAGCCGCAGGCGGATTGCTGGAAGAAGGGATCGAGCTGGCGCGCACGATCGGCCAGCCCGAAGCGCTCGCTCTCTTGCTGACCAACGCTGGCGGGCTCGACCTGCGCCAGGGCCGAACGGCGCAGGCCGAACAGCGCCTGACTGAGGCGCTGCGCCTGGCGGATCAGACTGGCCAGCCGCGGCTGCAAGCGGCGGCGCGCTGCGGGCTGGCCAATGTCCTGCTCGTCGAGGGCCAGGCGGCGCAAGCGGAGGAGCTCTTCCGTGCCGGCCTCGAGCTTGCTGCACACTCCGGGTTGAAGATCACGCAGGCCGAAGCGGAGTTCGGCCTCGCCCGGATCGAGTTCGAACGCGGCAAGCAGGCTTCCGCTCGCCGCCGGGCGAAGCGCTGCCTGCAGCTGACCGGCGAGGCGCACCCGCTCGCCCGCGACGTCCAGGCTTGGTTGGCAACGCAGGCAGCGCAGGCGGCGAGCCCGCGCCCGGGCGGGGCCCGCAAGCGACGGGGAGGTCCGCCTCAACCGAAGGAATTGCAGCGACCGTAGTTGGCGCGCCGCCAGAGCGCCTCACGGGGATCGCCCACCTTGCGGAGCGCAATCGGCATGCGGCGTCCGCTCTCCGAGCGCAGGCGGGGTAGGTGAGAGAGGGGGTTCGAGGTGTCTGCCGGGAACTCGCCAGCCTCCATGGGCTTCCTTCGCTGGATGGGTGCATGAGCCTGGCTCATTGGGATCTGGCAGCCTTGCTGTCTGTCCTGCTGACGCTCAGCGCCTGTCGAGGCACACCCTCTGCGCCCAGCGTCCATGATCTCGCCGACCCGGACGTCACGCCGACCGTTACTGCCTCTGCCACCGCGCGGGCCAGCGCCACGCCCGCCCCTCCAACCCGGACACCGCTGCCGCCCCTCCCGACAGCCGCCACGGCTGACTTCACCGTCTGTATCCATGGGTGCGATTTCATGACCTTGGCCTCGGCGATGTCGGACCCCGGAACCATGGATGGGGACGTCCTGGCACTGCTGGACCCCGTCCACACCGAGGCGGGGATTCTCGTCGACAAAGACGT
>JBFYRF010000269.1:0-10892 GCA_041302385.1 Anaerolineales bacterium
TTGTGCCATGGGCGGCCGCCAGGAGCCGTTCGTATTGAGGCTATCCTAACCGGCCGCCAATGGACGAGCAAATGCCGATACGCGCTGGCCGCGTGTGTCGTTTCGCCTCTCCTGAGTGGGCTTCGCTGTGCGGCACGCCGACCTGCCCAGTCGGTTGGCGGGGCGGCCGTGCTTGTTCCACGCTCGTCTGCTGCGGGGCGACCATGCTGGCGGGAGTTGACTTTGCAGTGGGATTGCTGCGCAGGCAGGCAATCCGTCGCCGGATGCGGTGGAGCAAGGCGGCCTCGGGTTGGAATGTGGCCTCTTCGTCGATCAGCTGGCTCCCCCATCGAGCGTCGAAGCTATGCCGCGACACCGGCCTCTCCCCCTGTAGGGAAAGAGCGGATCGAACGAACGTTCGGTCGATGGCGCCTGCGGCGGGGGGCAACGCACAAGGGCGAACAGATCGGGGCGCGGCACCCGCTACGCCGCGCCGGGTCTTGAGACCCGACAACCAGATGGGCTACAATAAGAGCGATAGCCGTGACGCACGCAACCCATTGCGGCCGCCGGCCCATTCCGCCCAGCTTCGCTGAAAGAACGACAGTGACTCAAGCCTCCGATGATGCCGCCTCGCCCGCGAACGGCCCTGCTCCACTACTCCGCCCCGCCTGTGCTTGGCGGGGTGGAGGCGGTGCTGCGGCGACACGCCGGGTTGCTGGTTGAGCATGGCTACCCCGCATGTGTGCTCGCCGGCCGCGGCCAGGCCTGGGACCCACGTATCCGGCTGGAGGTCATCCCGCTGCTCGACTCTCGGCATCCGCAGATCCTGGCCGCCAAACGTCATTTGGACGCAGGCCGTCTGCCGGACGACTTCGAGGCGCTGATCGCCCAGATCCGCGCGGCGTTGGCTGGCCCACTGGGCGCAGTCGATCTGCTGCTGGCGCACAATGTCTGCTCGCTGCACAAGAACCTGGCGCTGACCGTTGCCCTGCAGCGGATTCACCGGGAAGAGGGCCGGCCACGCATCGTGCTATGGCATCACGATCTGGCGTGGACTGCAGCTGCCTACCGGGGTGAACTCCACCCGGGATGGCCCTGGGACCTGCTTTCGACCGACTGGGGAGCCGAGCATGTTGTGGTCTCCGCGGCGCG
This sequence comes from Anaerolineales bacterium, assembly GCA_041302385.1. Taxonomy (GTDB): domain Bacteria; phylum Chloroflexota; class Anaerolineae; order Anaerolineales; family E44-bin32; genus PFL42. Next base: position 1,135 of record JBFYRF010000269.1, read on the forward strand.
GGGCAGACAACTGGTCGAACTGATGAGCATCGATCCCGCCAGAGTCTCCGTCGTGCCCAACGGCATCGACGCCGGGCAGTTGCTCAAGCTTTCGGCGGAGACTCAGACGATTGTCCAGGGCCTCAACCTGTTGCAGGCAGATCCGATCCTGCTGGTCCCGGTGCGAATCACCCGCCGCAAGAACCTGGAACTTGCCCTGCGGGCCGGCGCCATCCTGCGTCAGGTCTTCCCGCGGCTGGCGCTGCTGGTGACTGGCCCCCCGGGGCCGCACAACCCGGCGAACCGTGGGTACCTGGATGAACTGCGGGCACTGCGCGCCGAACTGGGGCTCGAGCACCATGTCCACTTCCTGGCAGAGGGACGACCGCAACCGCTGAGCGACGAGACGATCGGCGATCTGTTCCGCCTGGCGGATGCCCTGCTGTTGCCGAGTCGGGAGGAGGGCTTTGGCATTCCCTTGCTGGAAGCCTCGCTGGTCCGGCTGCCGATCTTCTGCAGTGACATCCCGCCGCTGCGGGAGCTTGGCGCTGAGGGGGCAGACTACTTCGCGCCGCAGGCGGCGCCGGCAGAGGTTGCCCACCTGGTGGCGACGCGCCTGGGGACGGATCGCGCCCATGGCCTGGCGGTGCGGGTCCGCCAGTCTTACGACTGGCAGCGCATCTTCGCCGAGCATATCGAGCCGCTGGTGCAACAATGACGCGCCGTCCGCTCTTCAGCAGCCTGCAGCGTGTGCTGGTGCCGGTGCTCAGGGGGCGCAGCCCACTTGAGTCGGTCCGACTGGCGCAGGCGCTCACGGCTGAAACGGTTCTGCTGGGTGTGATACCGGTGGCGGAGGAGGAGACCGTCAGTCGTGCGGCCGGAGACGCCCGGCGGCTGCGGGGTGAGATGCGCCAGCTGGATCTGCTGCCGCAAACCCGCATGTGCCCCCGGGTGAGGGTCTCGGCGTATCCCTGGGCCGAGCTGCGCGAGGTCATCGGAACGGAGGCGCCGGATCTCACGCTGTTGGAGTGGCCGGACCAAGTGGTTGCCCTGGGCCTGGGTCATCCCGAGAAGCTGACTGAGCTTGGATGCGACCTGGCTCTGATTCGGGGCCCGGTGCCTGACAGTCCACAGCGGGTGCTGGTGGCGCTGCGCGGCGGTCCAAATGCCGAGCTTGTGCTGCGCCTGGCGCTGGCGCTGCGTCCGGAGCAGTTGGACGTGCTCCACATCGGGCCGGGCGGAGGATCGCCGACGGACGACCCCTACCGGGGGCTGGAGCGTGTGCTAGGTGCCTTGCCGCAGGTGAATGTTATCCGTCGCGGTGGGGAAAACGTCGCGGGGACGATTCTGGAGATGGCGCCTGGGCATGACCTGCTGCTGATGGGTGTGAGTGCCCGCCTGGGTAGCGAGGGCGTGCTGCTTGGCCCGATTGCCGAGGAGATGATGCGGCAAGCCCCCTGCGGAGTGATCAGCCTGATGGCTGAGCGGCGCCAGCCGGCGGTTCCTTATGACGCCCGGGTCGGGGCGCGCGCCATCTCGATTCTGGTCGACAAGTGGTTTGCCGAGAACACCTTCTCCTCCGACGAATTCGCTGATCTCGAGAGGCTGCTGGCGCTCAAGCAGGCACAGGGAGTCACGATCAGCCTGGCCTTGCCAGCCCTGAATGAGGAGGAGACGGTCGGGAAGGTGATCCGAACGGTGCGGCGGGCCCTGATGGACGACGTGCCATTGTTGGACGAGATCGTGCTGCTGGACTCGGCCTCCGCCGATCGGACACGCGAGATCGCCGCCCAGGAAGGGGCACGGGTATATGTCCACCAGGATCTACTCCCTGACTACGGAGCACGAGCTGGCAAAGGGGAAGCGCTGTGGAAGAGCCTGCTCGTCACGCAGGGCGACATCATTGCCTGGATCGACACCGATATCGTCAATATTCATCCCCGCTTTGTCTACGGTATCATCGGCCCGCTGCTGCTCGATCCAAGGGTGCAGCTGGTCAAGGGGTTCTACCGTCGTCCGCTGCGCGTCGGCGACAAGATACAGGTGGGCGGAGGGGGGCGGGTGACCGAGTTGGCCGCCCGGCCGCTGCTCAACCTGTTCTACCCGGAACTGTCCGGGATCGTGCAGCCGCTTTCCGGTGAGTATGCCGGTCGGCGCAGCTCCCTGGAGCAGGTGCCATTCTTCTCGGGATACGGCGTAGAGACCGGCCTGCTGATCGACATCCTTGACCGTTTTGGTTTGAGCGCCATCGCTCAGGTGGATCTGATGGAGCGCATCCATCACAATCAGCCGCTCGAGGCGTTGGGCAAGATGTCCTTCTCGATCATCCAGGTTGTGGTTAGCCGCCTGGAAGCACGTACAGGGCAGCCAATGCTAGACGAGGTCAACAAGTCGATGAAGATGATTCGCCACAATCGGCGGGGATTCTTCCTGGAGGTCGAGGAGATTGCCGAGCTCGACCGCCCGCCGATGATCCATATCCCCGAGTACCAGAAGCGCAATCCATCCAACGGAGAACCGGCTGCGTGATTCCTGAGCCGACCACGAGCCCCGCATGGCACACCTGATCCTGGTGCGGCATGGCGCCACCGACTGGAACCGGGATGGCAGATATCAAGGGCAATCCGACACGCCGCTCAATGATGAGGGGATTGCTCAGGCGCGCCGTTTGGTTGACCTGCTGCAAGGTGTAGGAATCTCGCACGTGGTCAGCAGCGATCTCAGGCGTGCCAGCGTGACCGCGCGGATCCTGGCGGAGGGCCTGCGCCTTGAACCGCCGCGCCTCGAACCCCGGCTGCGCGAGATTGACCTCGGCGAATGGGAAGGAAGATTGGCGACCGAAATCGCGCAAGGAGACGCGCAGGCATGGGACGCCCGGCGCCGGGATCCGGTGGCCGTCGGCGCGCCCGGGGGAGAAACTACGCATCAGGTGGCGCAGCGCGTCTGGGCCTGCCTCGATGAGCTCGCCGCGCAGGCGCCCCGGACGACGACGGCAGTGGTCTCGCACGGGTTATCCCTGGCGACAGCGCTGTGCCGGGTGCGCGGCTTGCCGCTGGAGAGGGCCGGCGAGATCATCCCCGAGAACGCCATGCCGATTGCGGTCGATTGGACAGCAGGCGTCTGATGAACGGGCATCCGCAGTGATCGCCCCGATCCTGGCGGCGCTGATCATTGTCATCCTGGCGGCGAAGGCCTCGGGGTGGATCTCGGTCCGGATCGGTCAGCCTGCGGTGCTGGGGGAACTGTTGGCGGGGCTTGTCCTCGGCCCGTCCCTGCTGGCGGTGTTCGCACTGCCGTACTTCGCCGCCGCGCATATCGCCGAACTGCTGGTCGAGCTGGGCGAGATCGGGGTGATCCTGCTGATGTTCGTCGCCGGGATGGATGTGCACCTGGAAGACATGATCAAGACGGGCAAGCCGGCCTTGCTGGCCGGGGTGCTGGGCGTCCTCGCACCCGTGGTGTTGACCGTCGGCGTGGCGACTGGGCTGGGATACGGGCCGACGCAATCGGTCTTCTTTGGACTGGTGCTGGCCGCCACCTCGGTGAGCATCTCGGTGCAGACGCTGATCGAGCTGGGTGTGCTGCGCAGCCGTGAGGGAATTGCCATGCTGGGGGCGGCGGTGGTCGATGACGTGATCTCGCTGCTGCTGCTCTCGGTGTTCACCGCACTCGTGGTGAACAGCGGCGGCAGCCCACTGGGAGTGCTCGGGACCATCCTGCGCATGCTGTTGTTCCTGGGCGTGGGTCTGCTGGTAGCCGTTCGACTGCTCCCCAGGATGTCGGCGGGTCTCAGTAAGCTTCCGGTCAGCCAGCCGGTTGTGACAGGTGCGGTGTTGGCCATGCTGGTCTTCGCCTGGACCGCCGAGGAACTGGGTGGGCTGGCAGCCATCACCGGTGCCTTTCTGGCGGGCTTGGGGATGTCGCGCAGCGCCCAGAACGATACCATCCGACGGGGGACGCACGTGTTGGCCTACAGCTTCTTCGTTCCGATCTTCTTGGTCTCGATCGGACTGCGAGCCGATGTGGGCGAGCTGACGACAGCCGGGGCCGTCCTGATCCTTTCGCTGATTGCGGTAGCGGTGATCAGTAAAGTGTTCGGAGCGGGTGCAGGGGCACGCCTGGGCGGCCTCACGCGGAACGAATCCTTGCGCCTGGGTGTCGGGATGATTTCGCGCGGGGAAGTCGGCTTGATTATTGCCGACGTCGGCCTGACGATGGCGCTTATCAGCACGGAGCTCTTCACCGACATCGTCTTGGTGGTGCTGGCAAGCACGCTGCTGGCGCCACCATTGCTCAAACTCGCCTATCGGCGCAAGGAGGCCTCGCATGCCTAAGCTGGTGGTGTGTGTCGTCGATGACCCCGAGAGGGCGGAAGACGTCCTGGCCGCCTGGGTGGACCTCGGCGTTCCGGGGGTGACGATTCTGGACAGCACGGGCCTTGGGCATCACATCGCCGGGCTGGGCGCACCGGATGACCTGCCCCTCTTTCCGTCGCTGGAGAGCCTGCTGCGGGCCCGCGAGGAGAGCCACCGGACGCTGCTGGCGGTGGTCAACGACTCGCAGCCCATTGACCAGCTGGTCGAAGCGACGGAGCACATCGTCGGCCCGCTGGCAGCCCCAGACACCGGCATCCTGTTCGTCGTGCCGGTCGAACAAGCCTGGGGTCTGCGCAAGTCGCGCGGGTGAACTGGAACTGATCGGAGGGGACTACTGTGGCGGCCAGAACGCTTGCACAGGCGCTGCTCGTCTTGGCGGCGATCGGGATTGGATGGCTGGTCTTGCGGCTGGCCTTTCGACGACTGCTCCACAGGATCGAGCGCACCGTGCACGATCCAAGCCGGGCGGCGCGCCTCAGGACGATCTGCATCGTCGGCCGTGACTCGCTGCTCGTGGTCCTCGTCGTCGGCGGAATGCTGGCGGTGCTGGACCTGCTGGGGATCAACATCACCAGCTTCGCGGCGTTGATCGGAGCCGTGGGGCTGGCGCTGTCGCTCGGGGCGCAATCCCTGGTCAAAGACATCATCGCCGGGGTGGTGATCCTGGTGGAAGACCAGTTCCGCCTGGGAGATGTGATCACGATCCAGGGTGTGACCGGCGCCGTTGAGCGCATCTCCCTTCGAGCGACCCACCTGCGAGCTGTCGACGGCCAGTTGCACATCGTGCCGAACGGGGATGTGCGCCTGGTCTCAAACGCGACCCAGGAGTATTCCCGAGCCGTGGTGGATATCCCGGTCGGCTTCGACCAGGACACGGAGCGGGTCGCAGGGGTGCTGGCGCAGGCGATGCATGCGTTGAGCGCCAACGACTCCCGGCTGTGGGAGCCCGCCGAGGTTCTCGGCTGGTCTGGGACGACCGAATTCGGCGTGATGATGCGCCTGACGGCGAAGGTGGCGCCTGGCCAGCAATGGGTGGTTGCGCGGGAGATGCGGCGGGTGGGCCTGGAGGCCTTGCGCGCCGCGGGGATCCCGGTGGCCATGCCGAGCGCCGTCCGGGCTTCGGCTTCGGCGGATTGAGGCGGGGCGGGCGGGGCCTGGACAAGGGTGGGCGTAGAGATCGCCTGCGCCCTTCGGGTTCGGCTCCCTGGGGCAGGCGCTCAGCCCATGTGCCGGATGATGGCGTCGCCGAACTCAGAGCACTTGACCAGCGTGCCGTAATCCATCAGGCGGTGGAAATCGTAGGTGACCGTGCGGGCGCGAATGGCGCCCTCCATCCCCAGGATCACCAGGCGGGCCGCCTCCCGCCACCCCAGGAAGCGCAACATCATCTCGCCGCTCAGGATGACCGAGCCGGGATTCACCATGTCCTTATCGGCGTATTTCGGCGCCGTGCCGTGTGTGGCCTCGAACACCGCGTGGCCCGTCTGGAAGTTGATGTTGGCGCCGGGGGCGATGCCGATCCCACCCACCTGCGCCGCCAGCGCGTCTGACAGATAGTCGCCGTTGAGGTTCATCGTGGCGATCACGTCGAACTCACGCGGCCGGGTCAACGTCTGCTGGAAGGCAATGTCGGCAATGACGTCCTTGACCAGGATCCGCCCGGCTTTCAGGGCGGATTCCTGCTCGAGGATGGCGGCTTCCTCGCCTTTGGCCTGTGCCGTGCGCTGCCACTGCATCCAGGTATAGACCTGGTCGGCAAACTCGGTCTCCACAACCTCGTACCCCCACTTGCGGAACGCGCCCTCGGTGTGCTTGAGGATATTGCCCTTGTGCACCAGGGTCAGCGACTTGCGGCCATCCTCGAGGATACAGTGCATAGCTGCCCGGACCAGCCGCTGCGTGCCTTCGCGCGAGATCGGCTTGAGCGCGATGCCGGAGGTCTCGGGGAAGCGGATCCGATCGAAGCGAGAGGAGAACCGTGTTCGCAACAACTCGCGGAACTCGGCGTTCTCGTCCGTGCCTTCTTCAAACTCGACCCCGGCGTACAAGTCCTCCGTGTTCTCGCGGAAGACGACCATGTCCACGTCCTGCGGGCGGCAAACCGGCGAGGGGACGCCTTCGAAGTAGCGCACCGGGCGAACGCAGGCATACAGGTCGAGCGCCTTGCGCACGGCAACGTTCAGCGAGCGGAAGCCCTCGCCCACGGGCGTCGTCAGCGGGCCCTTGATGCCCACCTGGAATTCCCGGAAGGCGTCGAGCGTCTCGTCGGGCAGCCAGGTGCCGAAGCCGGTGAACGCTTTCTCGCCGGCGAAGACCTCCATCCAGACGATCTTGCGCTTCCCGCGGTAGGCTTTCTCGACGGCCGCATCCAGCACGCGCACGGATGCGCGCCAGATGTCGGGCCCGGTGCCGTCGCCCTCGATATACGGAATGATCGGGTTGTCGGGGACGTGCAGGATGCCGCCCGAGAAACGGAGGGCTTCCCCGTGCTGGGGCACCTGGGCGTGCTGATAGGGCATCGGGGGCCTCCCCTGGCGAGAAGCGTCTCGGGTTGCGGGCGGATTATAGCTGAAGGCTTCTACTCGTCCTCCAGGATCTCGAGCTGGGCGACCGCAGCCGAGAGGCGCTTCACCCCGACCTTGGCGAAGCTGACCGTGACAATCTCATCATCCTGTTCGAGGCGAGTCTCGAGCACCACGCCCTCGCCGAAGGTTGAGTGAGCCACGCGCTGCCCCACGGCGAACTGGGCCTGAAGCGGGGGGAAGGAAGCGACCGGCGCCTCCCAGCGTGTCTGGCGCAGGTAGACCGATTGCGCCTGAGTGCGACCGTACGGCAGATCGCCGTGGATGCAGTCGGCTGGAAGATCCGCCAGGAAGCGGGATGGCTCGCTGATCAGCGAGGCGCCGCCGATGCGGCGGCGGAAGGCGCGCACCAGGAACAGGCGGTCCATGGCGCGGGTGATGCCGACATAGAACAGGCGGCGTTCTTCGTCCAGCGCGTCCTTCTCGTCGAGCGAGCGCTGGTGTGGTAGCAGCCCCTCTTCGAGTCCGACGATGAAGACCACCGGGAACTCCAGACCCTTGGCGGCGTGCAGCGTCAACAGCGTAGGCACGTCCTGCGCATCGCTCAGCGTGTCCTGGTCGGAGACCAGGGCGACAGACTCGAGGAAGGCCGCCAGGTCAAGATCCGTGTACTCGGCGGCGAGGTTGCACAGTTCAAGAACGTTAGCCCAACGCTCGACGCCCTCCTCCGTTCCATCCTCGAGGAAGGCACGATACTTGACGTCGGCCAGGACAGCCTCGATCAACCCGGCGACGGTCCCGTTCTGGCTCAGCGTCCGCCAGCGCTGTAGGTTGCGGCCGAATTCCAGCAGGGCGGCGCCGGCCTTGCCCGACAGGCCGGTCGGGAGGGTGGCCTGTCCGCTGCCCAGCAGGAGCAGCAGGCGCCCCGGGCTCTGTCCGCCGCCAGCGGCCGCTTCCAGCACGCTGGCAGTCGACTTCGCCCCCAGGCCCCGGCTCGGGGTGTTGAGCACGCGCAGCAAGCTCACCTGATCGTCGGGGTTGTGCGCCAGCCGCAGGTAGGCGATGACGTCCTTGACTTCGCGGCGTCCGTAGAATCGCTGCGCACCGACCAGCCGGTATGGGAGCCCGGCGCGCAAGAACGCTTCCTCGAGCGAACGCGATTGGGCATTGGTGCGGTACATCACGGCACAGTCGCCGGGACGGGCGTGGTTGCCGGCGGCGAGCTCGGCGATGGTGTCGACCGCAAAGCGTGCTTCGTCACTCTCGTCATACGCCTCGTAGACCGTTACCCGGCTGCCCTGGCCCCGATCGGTGAACAGGCGCTTGGGTTGGCGCCCGGGGGCGCGGTCGATCACGGCCATGGCGATGTCGAGCACGGTCTGGGTTGAGCGGTAGTTCTGCTCAAGCAGGATCACCTGCGCCTGGGGGTAATCCTGACTGAAGCGCCGGACGTTGCGGTAGTCGGCGCCGCGCCAGCGGTAGATCGATTGATCAGCGTCACCGACAACAAACAGGTCGGCCGTGTCCGAGGCCAGCCAGCGCAGCAATTCGTACTGCACGCTGTTGGTGTCCTGGAACTCATCGACCAGCAGGTGGCGATGGCGGGCGCGGGTCCGCTCTCGAACGTCAGGGTGCTCCCGCAACAACCGGGCGGCCTGCGTGAGCAAGTCGTCGAAGTCGAGGGCGTTGTTGTTGCGCAGCGCAGCCTGGTAGCGGGCGTACACCTGACGGGCGATCGTCTGCGCATGACTGCCGGAGGCGATGGCCTCCGGGGCCACCATCTCGTTCTTCGCCTGGGAGATGATCGCCTGGATCTTGGCCGGCGGCACCTGCTTCGGGTCGTAGCCGAGATCCTTGATTGCCTGACGGACCAGCGTGGACTGATCGTCCTCGTCGAAGATCACGAAGTCGCGGCTGACCTCCAGGTAGGCTGACTCGCGGCGCAGCAGACGGGCTGACCAGGCGTGGAAGGTTCCCAGGTTAGGGCGAGCGGCCCCGGCCGCCGCCGGGAGCAAGGCCTCCAGCCGGGAAGCCATCGCGCGGGCGGCCTTGTTGGTGAAGGTGACGGCAAGGATATGCTCAGGCGCCGCGCCAAGGGCTTCGATCAGGTAGGCGATGCGATGCGTGAGAACGCGCGTCTTGCCGGAACCCGGCCCGGCCAGCACCAACACTGGGCCAAGGGGTGCGGTTACAGCGCTGCGCTGCGCCGGATTAAGCCCGGCCAGAAGATCCGCGCCGGCGGTCATCCGTCGCAGCCCGGGTTGGGCGGAAGGGCGGGCCGGCACATCACGCCGGGCGCGGTCCAATATTCAGCACGCCCGCCCCGCCCAGCAGTCCGGTCACAGCGTGGGCGGGGACGTCCAGCACGCAGCTGTCGGCGAAGTAGGCGAAGTCGAAGTGCACCGGATCGCCGGCCACCTTCCCCGGGATCGGCATCAGCCGGGCCGTCAGAGGCTTGTTGTGGCGCAGCGCCAGCGCTCCCAGGTCGACCAGGATTGCCATCAGCGCCTCGGCGTCGGTGTCCCCTGGGACGGGCAGGGTGTCCAGCCCGGTGCCGCACAGGGTGGAGAGCACCAGCAAGTCGGCGAGGGTCAGATGGCCTTCGGCCGCGCGCGCGGCAAGGGTGGCGTCCTCCAGAACCGGCAGGAACAAGCCGCAGAATCCGGTCCGCTTGAACTGGGCCCGGTCGAGGCAATCAGCCAGAAACGCCGCAGCGGCAACCGTCCCAGCCAGACCGACAGCCGACACCCCCAGCAATTCGAGCGCCGTGCCAAGCGAGCGATGATGCTCCGGATAGGGTGCCAACGAGAAATCGATGCCGAGCCAGCGCGTCTCGTGCTCGGCGGCGATCGGCTGCAGCAGGCGGGTGATGGCAGAGGCA
>JBFYRF010000307.1:0-3159 GCA_041302385.1 Anaerolineales bacterium
TGCTACCAGCCAGATGTTCTCCACCACAATGGCCCGCGTCGCCCGCTTCGATTCGAGGCCGGCGTTCCTGTAATAGGCGAATTTCCCCACGAAGTGCCAGATCCCTCCCGGCAAATACTTGGCGACCTGTGTGACCCCGTTAATGTAGAACATGGCGCCGTACGAGAAGCCGCGGGTTCCGCCCTTCACGGAGCTGCGCGACGCCTGGACCAACAGCAGCTTTGCCAGGGCCAGTGACAGCACCGAGGCCGTGACCTGGACGGGCCTGACCTGGCGCAGCGTCACGACGATCTCCGGCCAGTTACGATAGATGAAGATCCCGGCGAACACCAGGACCAGGACCAGCCAGGTCCACTTGGCGATGGCCAGCGCCTTGCGTTTCACGCCAGCCGGCGCTCCACTTCCTCGAACTGGGACTCGCTGGATCGCACCACACGCTCAACCACGTCCAGCGCCGGCGAAGAGGTCCTTCCCGACAGCTGCTCGTCCACCAATGCCGGCAGGGTGTCGACCCAAGCCTCGACCGCAAGATTGTTGCGCTCCACTCCGAATTCCGCCAGCACCTCCAGGTACTTGTGGCTCCACCCGACAACGAAGGTCGGAACCCGGAGCGCCAGCCCGGCCACCATGGCATGAAACCGCGACGTGACCAAGACGTCGCAGCGGGAGACCAGCGCACGGATGCTGCGGGTGTTGAGGTCAAAGTCGATCCACCCGATGCGCTCGATCAAGTCCGGCGGCAGTTCATGCGCGGCGCGCTCCCGCAGCCTGCCGATGAGCGGGAGATCGTTGTTGTGCGTCGCAGGCGTGTCTTGTCGCGTCGCATTGGGCAGCACCACGAAGCGCCGGCCAGGTTGAGCCTCCCCGAGGCGCCGCAGGGCTTCGACGATCTCACCGACATGGTCACGCCCTGCTCGGGCGGCCCGCGCGTCCATGACCTCACTCGGGCCGAGGCCAATGACTGTCCAGCCCGACTGGCGGTACTTGTCGAGCAAGGCAAGCATGTCGCCGACAGCTGCTTCGTTCTCCTCCGTGAGGCCGTACTCGGGCCGGTAGGCGAAGGCAACGTCCGCCGCCCTGGACCAGCCTTCCTGTGGCAGCCGGAGCGTCGACAGATGCTCAGCAGTGATGCTTCCCCGGGCGAACACGTGGGCACATCGGGCCAGAATCCAGCGCGCCGCCATTCGGTTGAGCCGATGCTTGAAGGGTCCCATCGCCTGCGAGAGTTTGACCACCGGTACGCCCAGGATCATGGCTGGGAGCAGGGTGAGAATGTTGAACGGGAGGTACTTCTCGCGGCCGTCCACGAAGGTGATTCCCCCAAGGTCGAGCAGGACGTCCGAGTGCTGCAGCGCGCAGACTGCGCGCGGGAAGAGGCGGACGGGGACCGGCAAGCCCAGGCGGGCCAACGAACCATACACCAGGGACGGAAGGAAGATCTTGAGCACCAACGCCTTCGGACTCGCCGGCAGGATCTCGATATCTTTGGCTTGAACCAATTGCCGATCGTGCACCGGGTAGTAGGAGAACACCTTGAACTGACAGCCTGGCAGGCGCTTGCGCAATGACCCGATCGTTGTCGCCAACATCGCCTCGGCGCCGCGGTTGCCCCAGAATGTGGCGCCGATGATGGCCACCGTCGGTGTCGGCTTCATCTACAGGCTCTCCAATCCCTTCAGCAGGAATAGATAGGCTTTGAGCAGCGGGCGGGGAAGGGCCAGAATCAGCCGCCGGCCCGTCCGGCTGCGGGAAACGCGCTCGTTGACGAGCACCATCAGCGCCGCAAGCATCTCGTTCAACCGGACCTTTTCTTGGGTCAGATCGGGGACGCGCTCTCCGATGAGCTTGCCGGCGGTGCTCCTCGCCGAGAGGTTGTAGTGGAATGGGAGCGTGCGAGCCTGTCCATCCAGCACCTCACGGATCTCCTCTTGCGTCCCGACCAGCGCGCCCGACTCGAGCGCCTGTCGCACCACCTTCTCCCCCATTTCCGTCCGGCAGATCAGCGCCGTCTTCTTCAGGCTCTCGCTGCGCATGCGCTTGGACCAGATGTCCCCGGCCGACAAGTCGCCGTAGTAGCCGAGGTGGTCAAAACAGTAGTGGCACTTGCGCTGGGCGAAGAAGTACAGGTTCTGGTAGTCCGAGAACCGAGCGAAGGGAACGCTGATGGGCGCGCCGCCTTCGAACTCCGCCAGCACTCGCCCGCGCCAGTGTCCGAAGCGGTAGACGAAGCGGGTCAGTGGGCCCTGCGCCCGGCCCAAGCGTGCGACGATGGCCTCGGTCAGGGCGGGCTCGGTGTTGTGGCCACACAGCAAGCAGATGACCAGCGAAATCTTCTGGTCAAATTCCGGGTGGCGCTGCCGGTAGTTGTACAGGATGCGGGCATCGCAGGGCAGGGCCACCACCGCCACCTTGCCATGCGCCGCGGCGATCAACGGGAAGGCCTCGCGCGCGAAGTGCACGGTCTGATACTTGCTGCCTTGCGCCTCGAGGATCTCCTGGGGGGTCCGGGCGAGCACGAAACGCGGGAGCACTCGTCCGCCGGAGATCTCGGTCCGCAAGACGACGGCGCCCTCGATCTCCCCTTCCTGGAGCAGCATCGTCAGCAGCGCCGAGACGCTTCCCCCGGAGGCCGCCCACTCTCGAACGCCTGGGTCTGAAGCATGCGTGAAGTAGACGCTCCGGTAGGCGCCAACGTACTTGGCCACCTGCGCATCCGTCCACACGCGCGTCCAGATCCGATTCTTTATCCGTGACAGCATGGACCTGACACCGCTTGTTGGTTTGTCGTGCTCAGGCCTCGCGGCCAGAAATGCAGAACTGACTTCTTCCACCAGGGTTTCATGCAACGCCCCAATTGCTCATTCTACTCGTGGGAAGGATTCGCTCGCCGGGGGTCCGGACGCACCCGCGCCCGCCTGGCACAAATCGGATCCCGAGTGAGTCTAGAAGGCTCCCTGACCACGCAGGACAGCCAGCGGGGTCATCAACAGGATCTTGAAGTCCAACCAGAGGGAGTAGTGATAGATGTAGAACAGGTCATCCTCGGTACTCAGATGCATCGGCTTGTCGCTGCGGCCGTTCACCTGCCACCAGCCGGTCACGCCCTGCGGCACGGCGAAGCGCTTGCGCTGCCAGCCTTCATACCGGTCAACCAGCCAG
>JBFYRF010000333.1:0-8153 GCA_041302385.1 Anaerolineales bacterium
TACGGGTCCTCGATGTCGAACGCAGCGCCCACGGCTTCGGACAGCCGGCGCACCTTGGCGGCCTGCTTCGGGCAGGCCGCCTGCAGCTGGCGCTGATGTTCCATCTCCATCGTCAGCACCAGATCGAACTCGGCGAGCAGCTCACAGGAAGCCGGCTGCGACTGATGGCGGCTGAGGTCAAGGCCGTGACGGCGCGCTTCCTGCCGGCTGTACTCTGTCGCCGGCAGGCCGGGCAGGGCCCACGTGCCCGCCGACTCGACCCGCCAGGCTTCATCAGGCGCCGCCCCGGCCAGCGCCTGGCGCAGCAGCACCTCCGCCAGCGGCGAGCGGCACTGGTTGGCGCTGCACACCAGGAGCACGGCGGGCATGCTCAGGCGCCGCCCGCCGCAGTTCCCGGCGACGGCGGCGGACATCCCGCCCCAGGCGAGCCGAAGCAGGACAAGTGCAGGCTCGCTGCGCTCATGGCAGGCGCTCGACCAGCGCCACGTCTACCTCGACCGGCACGAAGCGGTCATTAAGCATTCGCAGCAGCACCCGCACCCGTTCGTTGCCGGGAAGCTTGACATCGAAGATGCCCTCGTAGCCTTCGAATACCCCTTGCCGGATCAGCACCCGCTCACCCGTCCGCAGCCCGGCGGCCTGCACGCCACCTGCCTCCCACACCTCCGCTACGCGCGCGGCCAGCGCCCGCAGCGTGGCGTCGGGGACGGGTGCCGGCTCGCCCCCCACGTGGACCAGGCCCGTCGAGAAGGGCATCCAACTGAACGTTGACACCCCCTGCCCTTCCAGATCGGCCCGGATGAACAGGTAGCCAGGGAAGTAAGCCCGGATCCGTGAGGCACGATAGTTGACCGGCTTGTAGGGGATCGTCGGGTAGAAGACGGAGTGACCCTGCCCCTTGGCGTAGCGGGCCAGGACCGATTCCTTGTGCGGCTTGCTGCGCAGGACATACCACCGCAGCCGGGGATGCTCCGGGGTCTCAACCAGCTCCGCCGCTTCGGGCACGGGAGGAATCTCGGGTTCTGTGGACATGGTCTGGGTTTCGCTGATTATACCTGCGGCGCCCTGGCTGACCTCGGCGGCAGCTCCGGCCGTTGGGCACCCGCACCCCTGGCCTCATACCTGCAACTGGCGCCACCCCTTGGCAGCCACGACCCGGCCTTCCCGCCCCCGCCCGACCGACGGGTGACTGTAAGGTGCGCGGCGAGGGGCGCCCCCTAGAATGGGCTTGCCGGGCACGCAACGCGAATGCCGACATCCACGCTGGAGGGGCTGGATTGACCACGGAGGGCACGCCCAGGATCCTGGTGATCGACGACGAGCGCCTGTACTGCCAGGCGATCGCCGAGATCCTTGCCACGCGTGGGTATGACGCCCAGACGGCGCATTCGGCCCACGCCGGGCTGCAAGCGATCGAGCGCTACCATCCCCACGTGGTCATCGCCGATGTGATGATGCCGGATATGGATGGGATCAGCCTGCTGCGTGAGGCGATTGCCCTCAGCAACGGCCACCACCCCGCCTGGGTGGTGTGCAGCGCCAAGGTGTCGGCCTACGATCGCGCAAATGCGCTTCAGGCTGGCGCAGACGCCTTCCTGGCCAAGCCCTTCAGCCTGCAAGATCTTGTGCGCACAGTGGCCAGTGTGCTCGCACAGCATGCGCCGCAGTTGGCGACGCCGCTCGCCGGCTGAACGTCCCTACCCGAACCAGCCCAGGATATGCAGGTGGCGCCACAGTTCGGCGCCGGAGACCAAGGCCAGCTTTCCACCGGCCTGGTCAGCGTGCTTCTTGCAGGCCGGCGTGAAATCACTGGTGGCGATCAGATAAGCCCCCGCGCACTTCTGCAGTGAGGCTTCCTTCAGCAGGATCTTGGCTTCACCGATCCCGACGTTCTTCTCGCTGCGGATGACGCGCACCAGGATCCGCTCCGTGCCGGCGTCGGTCTCGCGGCTGGCAACCAGGTCACCGCCGACCTCGGTCGGCTCCCCGGCCGGATCACACTGGGGATATCCGAGGGCCTGCATCCACCCCGCAACACCCGCCATCAGATTCTCCGGGGAGAGGCCGCCCAACTGGGCGCGCAGCATGTCGGTGCCCGGCAGCCAACCGCTGCCCATCGGGTGAGGCGCCGCCTCGCGCGGCGCCGGGCTGTCCAGCGAAGGCACCTCGAGGATCTGCTGCATCAGATCGTCCAGTGAGAGTTCGCCCGCCGGGACCTCATCCTGCTGGTAGAGATCCTCCTCGAGCAAGCCGCGTTCGGCCAGCAGGCGGAACAAACGCTCCTCGTGCGTCCCGGTGGTCCACATCTCATAGATGTTGAGCGGCAGGCCGTGGCTGCCGTCGGGGCGGACGCGCATCTCCGCCCGGCGGGCCATCAGCGGATCGAGCGCATGGTCGAAGTGAACCACGTAGGAGGCTTCCACCAGCGGTCTTCCATCCAGCCGCGACTGCACATCGACCAGCAGGATATGGAAGCGAGACTCATGGCGAAAGGACTGGATCGCCTGGATCCGATCCTGCTCACTCCCCGAGGCACCCAGGTCGATCACGCCATAGGCCTGCAGCACGGGCAGCAGCAGCGTCAGACTCTGGCGCGGCTGAGGGCTGAACACGACCATCTTGCCGTCCGCGGCGCTGACCTCCTCCGCCATGGTCACCAGCCCTCGCACCTTGACACCATCAAAGGAGTTCGCCAGGAAGTTGCAGGCTTGGGTCAGACGATCGAGCGCGGCGATCACGTGCGTGCGCGTGAGCGCGCCCCGCAGGTTCTGCAGCCGGTGGCGCTCCTCCGCCAGCATCTCGCGGTAGGTGTCCCACTGTCGATCGTCGAGATCCATCCACAGGCGCTGGCGGGCGAAGGGAGGCAGGTCCTGGGCGACCTGAGGCTTGCTGCGGCGCAGGAAGTGCGGAGCGAAGCGTCGCCGCAACTCGGCGGCTGACGTCCCGGCGCCCACGTTGGCCAGGCCGGGGGTGAGGAAGCGGAACACCGACAGCCAGTCCTCCCGCTCTTCGGGCAGCGCCCCTGCCAGTGCCCAGCGGCGGCGCGGGCGCAGGCGAGACGCCGGCTCGGCCGGGTTGGCCTTCAGGCGCCGCGCCCCCAGAACGCTGTCCAGCACCACCAGATCCATATCCATCCGGGCGGCGTCGATCAAGTCCCGCTCCAGGTCGCCAGCCAGGGTTGCATAGTCTGCCAGCAACAGGTGCGCTGGCGAAGCCCAGTCCAGCGCGCGCTGGGCTCGGCTTCCATGCACCGCGGTAACCAGCAGCCCCGGGCACCAGTCCGTCAGGGCCGCCGCCCATTCGCGACGCTGGCTGTCGGGACATACCACCATCACCCGCTTGGCCTGCCCGCGCTGGAAGAGCGCCAGGATGGCCAGACAGGCGGTGACCGTCTTGCCGGTGCCAAGGTCATCCGCCAGCAGCAGCGACTCCTGCGCCAGCAGCGCCTGGAACGCCTCCAGTTGGTGCGGCCGAAGGACCTGCAGCACTCCGCCGCCCGAGCCTTCGAACGGCAGCACGGTCTCGATCAAGTAGGGTCGAAGCCTGTCCAGCCGGGTGTCGGCGTCGGGGTGCAGGGGATCGGCCGACTGCCGTGGCAGCGGGGTTGGGCCATCCGGGCGGGCGACCGGCGACACGGCCAGCAATATGCCGGCCGGCGGCGCCTCGGCCGTGGGCCGCGCTGCTTCAACCAGGATCGGCGGCTTTTCGATCGCCTCGGCGAGCTTTTCGATGCCGATCGATTCAAGGCCACCCAGGCTGAATTCGTACGTCACCCCGGGGGCAATCCGAACCGTGTTGGCCACGCCTTCATCCTGCGGCTCCAGCAGGATCTCTGAGCGCGGCGCGGCGGACCAATGCAGCGGAAACTGGAGAGACAGATCCCGCACGCCGGTCAGTGGAGGCGGTTCGAGTGGAGGGGCCTTCTTGCGCGAACGTGGTCCGGGCACGTCAGGACTTATGCAGCTCGCCCACTTTCAGATTGTGGGCTTCTTCCAGCGCCGAGCGGATCCGCATGAAGGGTTCAAGGATGCTGCGGCCGCGCAGGCGGCGCGGCAGTGCGTTGCGCCCGGCTTCGGCTTCATTCTCGTACCCCGGCAGCGACTGCAGCACGAACTGGCCGTCGACCGTGCCGCGCACCCACAGCACGGGCAACTCGAGGCGCGGCCGAAGTTTGAGGAACTCAGCATCCCGTACCAGCACGACGTCCGGCTTGACTTCCATCGCCGCCAGGATCGGCAACCCGACCAGGTCATTGCAGATGTACTCGTGCAGCGTGTCGCCGTACAGCATCATCTGCAGACTGGTGGGGCGGATGGCGCCGCTCACCCGGAACTCCAAAGGACGGGTCAGGTTATCGGTGACCAGGCAGCCGCCGCGGATGGCGGCACCGTCCTCGAAGGTCGCCAGATCCAGGAACGCGAGCACTCTCTCCACTGTGGAGGAGTCGAGTTGGTCGGTCATGGCCTTCGCCTCGGCGTGGATTCCCTGGCGACGCAGCTTCCCGCCGCACCCCGCATACGGATACTGTAGCCGAAACACCGGCCGCCTGCAAGCCAGCTCGTGCTTGAAGCCAGGCGGGCGGGATGGGAAATCCTACCCAGCCGGTTCACCGCGCCCTCCGGCTGCCGCATCCCATCCGGCGCTGGTCGGCAGGCGGGGCATGGCCGGCCCCGACACACCCAGCAGCTCGGCGAGCGCCGCTCGCATCGCCACCCGGTCATCCCAGGCGTACTCGACCTCGCCGAAGCACATCGACTGTTCATGCCCCTTGCCGCAGGCCAGGACCACATCACCCGGGCGGGCGCGTGAGACCGCCAGGCGCAGGGCGTCACCCCGGTCCGGCTCACGCAGGAAGCTCTCGCCTTCCACGCCCCCGGCTGTCCGTGCACCCTGGGCCATTTCCTCCAGGATCGCCGCCAGCGACTCGCTGCGCGGGTCTTCGGCCGTCAGGATGCTCAGTTCGGCGGCCTGCGCCCCGATCTCGGCCATCATGCGCCGCTTCTGACGATCGCGCAGCCCGGCCGAACCGAAGACGGCGAGCACCCGGCCAGACGCTACCTGGCGGGCCGCGGCCAGAGCCTGGCGCAGGGCATTGGGGGTATGCGCGAAATCCACCAGCGCCACAAACGGCTGCCCGAGGTCGATGCGTTCCATCCGGCCCGGAATGCCGGCGAAGGTCGAGATGGCCGCCGCCACCTGCTCCGGGGCCAGCCCCAGGCCGCAGACCGTGGCAGTGTAGGCTGCCAGGATATTGGGGACGTTGTACAGGCCCAGCATGCCGCTGCGGACTGGCAGCCGGCGATCGCCGGCGCGAACCTCGAAGGAGAGCCCTTGTGCGCCGGCCGATACGCCTTCGCCGCGTACGTCGGCGGGCTGCTCCAAGCCGTACGTCACCCGGCGCACCGGCGTCACGCGGTGCAGGTAGTCGAACGCTTCGTCGTCGGCGTTCAGCACCCCCAGCCGCTGGATCCCGCCCGGCTTCGCCGGCGCATCGGCCAGTCCGGCAAACAGGCTGGCCTTTGCCTGACGGTAGGACTCAAATGAACCGTGGTAGTCCAGATGCTCATGGGTGATGTTGGTGACCACCGCCAGGTCGAAGTCGCAGGCGGCCACGCGCCCTTGGGCCAGTCCGTGAGAGGTGGCCTCGAGCACGGCGTGGGTCAGGCCGGCGTCGACCATCTGGCGCAGCAGGGCCTGGACCTCGGTCGCTTCCGGCGTCGTCACGTGCAAGCCGGTCTCGACCTCGGTGCTGCCGATGACGGCGTTGACCGTGGTGATCAGGCCGGCGGGCACGCCGCTGGCGGTCAGGATGTGATGGATCAACGTGGCAGTCGTTGTCTTGCCATCGGTGCCGGTGACGCCGATCATGCGCAGGCTCTGTGCCGGCGAGCCATTCCAGGCGGCCGCCAGGCGCGCCAGCGTCGGGCGCGCATCCCGCACCTGCCGATAGGGAACGCCCAGGGCGGGATCACCGCCCTCGCCAACGAGCAGGCTGGCGCCGGCCGCCGCCGCCGCCGGCAGGTAGTCATGGCCGTCGACGTGTTCGCCGCGCACGGCGACGAACACCCAACCCGGGCGCACCCGGCGCGAGTCGGCCGTCACCCCGCCGACCTCGATCTCCGGCAGGTCAGCTGGCTGAAGTTCAGGCAGAGCGCGCACCAGGCTCGACAGTCGCATCTCGATCCTAACTCGGTTGAATGAAGCGGAGCGCAACGGGGACTAGCCCACTGCGCTCCGCACAGATCCCAATGTGACGGCGACCGGGCCGGGCTACTGCAGGCTGCGCCGCAGACCCTCCAACTTGCCGGCCACGGAGGCATCGACCATGCGCCCACCGGACCGGATCACCAGGCCGCCCAGGATCGTGGGGTCGACGCGGAAGGTGACCTCCGATCCGGCGCCCATGCGTCCCAGCACATCCTTGCGCACCACGCCCTGCTCGTCCTCGGTCAGCGGCAGGGCGCTGATCACCTCGGCCCCCTGCCCCGACAGCGCCTGGTCCTCCAGCGCCACAACCTTGCCGCCCTTGACGCCGCTGAAGAACTCGGCGATCAATGCATGCTGGCGGCGCTCGTCCAGCGTTTCGCCGATCACCTTCTGGGCGGCGGCGATCGCCAGCGCCGGCACCTGCCCGCGCAGCTCGCCCAGGATCATCAACTTCTCCTGCTCGACTTCGGCCAGAGCGGCCTGCCGCTGGTGCTGGGCTTCCTTCTCCGCCGCAGCCTGCAGCTCCCGCTCGACCTTCTCCGCCCGGGCAGTCGCCTGCTGCACCAACTCGTTGGCCTGCTGCTGCGCCTTGGCCAGGATGCCCTCGGCTTCTTTCTCGGCATTGGCGCGTGCCTCAGCCGCCACCCGGGCATCTTCCAGCCCCTTGGCGATCGTCTCACGCCGCCGGTCCAGCATGCGGGAGATCGGCTTCCAGGCCACGCTGTAGAGAATGAGCACCAGCAGAACGAAGTTGACGATCTGGGTGATCAGGAAGGTCAGGTTAATGCCAAGCGGTTCCAATTGTTCCAAAGCTCACCTCCCGCCCGGCTAGATGCCGACGAAGATCAGGATCAGGGCGATGACCAGGGCGTAGATGGCGATGGCTTCGGTGAAGGCCACGCCCAGGATCATGTTGGTCGTGATCGTGCCTGAGGCATCCGGGTTGCGTCCCATAGCCTGCAAGGCGCCGAGCATCAGCAAACCAATGCCGATGCCCGGGCCGATGGCACCCAATCCAATGGCCAGTCCCGCGCCCAACGCCCGTGCTGCTGCCAGGTCCATAACTTGTTCCTCCGCTGCCAAGTCTTCCAGAATGTCGGGCGGGCTGCGCCCGAGTAATTGACGCTAATGCTCGGCCGCCGGACTGCCATGGCTCTCGTCGCCATGGCCGTGGGTGGCCATGCTGATGAACACCAGGGCCAGCAAGGCGAACACCGCGGCCTGAATCAATCCGACGGCGAGCTCGATCCCATAGAATCCCGCCGGCAGGATGAACGGCACCAGGAACGACATCACAAAGATCAGCACCGTGCCGGCGAAGATGTTGCCCAGAAGTCGGAAGGCGAACGAGATGATCCGGCTGACCTCAGAGATAATCTCCAGCAGGCCGACCAGGAACAGCATGTAGCCCATCCCGCCCTGACGGATCGCCGGGATGTTGATGAACTTGTAGAAGTAGCGGGCGCCCTGGGCGCGCACGCCCCACACCTGCACCATCACCATCGTCACCAGCGCCAGGCCGAGGGTGAAGTTCAGGTCGGTCGCCGGGCCGCGCACGAAGGGCGTGATGACGCAGGCCTCGCACAACCCATGGCTCTCGGCGTGCTCGCCTTCCGCTTCATGCCCCCCTTCGCCGTACACCTCTCCCACGGTCACATCGGCCGGCTTCGTTCCGTCGAGAGTGTAGAAGGACAGCGGGCCCCACTCAATCAATCGCGGGGCATAGGCCTTGACACTGGCCATGTGAGGCTTCTCGATGATGCCGATGCTTTCGGCGCCCGGGAGCAGCTTGAACCAGTTGGCGGTGAGCACCAGAAAGAAGATCGTCGCCGCCAGCGGGAAGATCGACTTGCCGCGCTTACCGCCGATCGAATTGGCGAAGTTGTAGAAGACTTCCGACAGCGCCTCGGTGATGTTGGCCAGTCTGCCCTTGGGCGGCAGCAGCG
>JBFYRF010000338.1:0-3152 GCA_041302385.1 Anaerolineales bacterium
CGGCGAAGATCACGGAGGAAAGCATCATCCCCCAGAACAAGTTCATCCCGTCCCGGATGTTTTGCAGGTGGTATCCCCGGCTGAGGATTTCCTCGTAGAAGCCCACGGCGACAAAGACCGCCAGCGCCATCAGCAGGTCGAGTATCAGCTGGCCCAGTGGAAGCATCTGCCAGGCCCAGCCCTCGAAGCGGGTCCAGCCGGCGAGCAGCTCCAGTGCAAGGATCGCCCCCATCATCACGGCGGTGATCCCAATGCCAGCCGCGAGGTCCTTTGCCGCCCGGGAACTGACCACCAGCCCCAGGGAGGTGAACGATCGCCGGTCCAGGAACCTGCGGGCGATCCATACCGAGCTGACGATCCCCAGCAGGGAGATCAGGGTGTTCAGCAGAAGCGATGACTGCAGTCGCTCCAGGGCAGAACTGCCGGTCAGCAACAACCCAAACACAAGCGGCAAGGAAACGGCCAGCATCAATCCCAGGGCCAGCAGCGATTGGATCAGCAAGCGCCAGCCGGCGCGCAGGCGAGGTTCCTCGGGTGAGAGGAACACGCGGGCGAACATCGGCCGCGAAGCCTTAGGGGAAGTGGGACGGGAACTCATCGGATGTGGTCGCTCCATCATGCCTCAGTCGGGCTTAGCGAGTTCTCACCGCGTCCGGCAGGAAGGGACGGTCGGTGCGAGCCCTCAGGCACGACCAGAGTACTGGATGCACAGTGGGTGCAGCAGGCCTTCCGGAGGAGGGTGGACCGTGACATGGGGGCGCCTCACTAAGCTTCGGCTTGCACGGAAGAGCCAGCCTTGAGCAGCCGGCCCGTCAGCCCGGCGCCCAGCAGGGCGAGCCCATCGGTCGGCATGAAGTGCGACGCAGCAGCATCGAACAGGATCGAGGCCCTTGCTGCGAACTCGTCATCACCTGGCCACAGGATGGCCGCCATGCGGACCGCCGGGAGCGGATCGAAGCTATAGGCCAAGGAGGCCAAATCCGGAAGCGGGGTGCCGCCCAGCGCCTCGGCGGCCCCGGCGAACTGGGCGGGGTTGGCGCCGTAGGCGTGAGCGAGGCGGTCGCCCGAGTAGCCCTGAAATGCCTGGTGATAGAACAATCCCTCAGGGAGTTCCCGAAAGCTGATCCACTTCCCGGTCGGGGGCGATCCATCCGCCGTGTTCAGGTAGAACAGCAGCATCGCCAGGTCAAACGTGGACGGGATCTGATCGCCGTCGGCAGCGGTTGCCTGCAGTGCAGGGAAGCTGATCGTCACCGGTCGCCCCCAGTAGGTCAGGCGGATTTGGCCGTTGCCCCAGGTGCCCCCACTGAGCTCGGCCAGCCGGCCGGGGGGGCACGCCTGCAAGGCTGGCCGCAGGCGGTCCAGCGCAGCCAGCATGCTGGCTGCCCAGGCATTGCGCGCTCGGGCGAGATCCTCGGCGGCGGATGGCCCAGGGCCACCCGCCTGTTCGACCAGGCCTCCCATCGCGCCTAATCCTGGAACCCGTCCATGTATAACCTGATCGACGGCAGGGCAGTCAGCCGCTCGCGGAAGAAATTGTTGACGATGTTGATCGCATGGGCGCGGGCCGCCTCCACTTCAACAGCCCACACCTCGTCCTCGACCTGGCTGGCCAGGATCTCGCGCAGGCGCGTCAGGCGGCGTGCGATCTCCTCCTCGACCTCGCCTTCCAGCACTTCGACCACGCGGCGGATCAGCTGATCGGCATGATCGACCAGTTCCTGCCGGGTGATCTGCGACCCCGGGAGCAGGGCGTCATCGATGGTGCGCACCAGCGACCACACTTGATACAGCAGCGTTGCCGGCTCGTCGAACAGCTCGCGCAAGAAGGCCGCCTCCTCGTAGCGGCCGGTGAGCCGGAAAATGTTGTACATGCGCTTGGCCGCCTTCCCGTAGTTCACGTCCTTGGTCAGATACTTGTTGACCTCGTTCTCTAGCTGTGCCACGTAGTCATCGAGGGCGTCGGCGGACACATGGCGGGCCAGCTTGGAGAAGATGGGGACTGAGTCTGCTTCCAGGTAGACCTCCTGGAAGTACGGATCGAGGTAGCCATCGAGCGGGGTGACGCTCCCATCGGGCGCCTGCCAGGTCACGTCGAGCATGTTGCTGGCGTTGGCCAGCTGTTGGCGGGCGGGATCGGAGATCACCCAGTCGAGTTTGCACCAACCGGGCTCGGAGGCGACCTGATCCCACGGGACCTGAGCGGGGGCGCCATCGGGTGTGGTGACCTGCAGGCCACCCTGGCGGATCTCCTGCGGCGTCCAGGCGATCGGTGAACCGGCGCGCACTGCTTTGCCGGTGTGGATCAGGTCAGCCGGGTAGGCGCCGAACTTGACCTCAATCAGCTGGTAGCCTGGGCCGGCTGCCGAAGCCAGCGCCTTCTCACGCATCAAGCGCGACAGGATCTGGCAGGCCTGCTGGCGGGTATCGGCGAGGATGTTGACCCGCTCGAAGTAGTCGCAATCGCCAGGGTAACTCTGGATCTTGGACTGCGCCGCTGAGCCCGAGAGGGCGAGGGCGGTCTCGACCACACCCGGCTCGTCGTGGAACTCCACCAACCGGCCAATGCGGCGGAAATGCTCCAGGTCCTGGGGGGAGAAGTCCAGCATGCTCACCCGGTGACCGAACACGCCGCTGCGCGTATCGAAGGTCACATCGGCGCCGGACCGATCGGCTGCGACGGAGGTCAGCCAATCGATCGCATCCTGCTCATTGAGCTCGATCCCCATACGGCGGGCAGACTCGAGGATGCGCTGCAAGTCGCGCTGTGGGCCGGTCGGGTCACTCATGGGGATCTCCAGCGTGCAGAAGGTAGGAGCCATCCGGCTGCCATCCCTCAGGGAGGGTGAGCCCCAGAAGCTCCGCCGAAGGGAGACGCACCTGGGCTGCCAGCATGCGACGCAGGAGCTCGGCCTGTTCAAGCGCGTCCTGCAGGGCGTGATGCTCCAGAGGCGGGAGGCTCAGCTTGTTCTCCGACAAATAGCGCCGGCTGGTTGCCAGAAAGGGTACGCCGGCCAGGCCCATGTAGAAGGCCTTGATGTCGAGCGGGGCATGGCCGAACGGATTGCGTCCTAGATAGCGGTGGAAGTAATCGGCCACGAACATCCAATCGAACGCGGCGTTGAAGCCAACAAAGACCGGAACCTCCCCGG
>JBFYRF010000344.1:0-8186 GCA_041302385.1 Anaerolineales bacterium
CGCGCGGATCCATCCAATCGCGCTCGCAGCGCTTCTGGCAGGGGTGGGGATAATCCTTCTCCTGCAACGGCTCCAGGAACTGCGCGGCTGAGGGGACTGACGTATCCAAGCCGCCGGGCCCAGGGATTGATCCTGGCCCTTGATCCTGGGCTGAGGCCCAGAGTCACGGGGCGGGTGCAGCAACTCGACGGCGATCGGCATCCGCCGACCCCTGCTAGATTCCGGGGCCCTTTGGCAGGACGCCTCCGTCCTGGCGTCAGCCAGCCGTCAGGTCGTGTTCCATCGCCACCCGCAAGTTCTGCGATAATCTGACCAACCGTGCAGCGTCCCATGAGGTGACCCTACATGCAGCTCAGCCCCATCACCCGCCTGACCGCCAGCCTGAGTCTGTTGGTTCTGGCCGCCGTGGGGTGCGGTGCGCTGCCGGCAGGTGTGCCCGCACCGCCCGACCCCGAGGGTGGGGCTCTCGGCATCACCTTGCCGCCGGCCTGGACGGACACGCCCAGCCCGACGATCGCCCTGCCGACCGAGACGCCGACGGTTACCCCGCGACCGACCGAGGCGCCGCGCCAATTGCAGACGACCCAGGGAGTCCCGCTGCCCACGGCGGTTGTGGTGAGTCTCGACGGGGAAGAACCGGATCTGTCTGGATGGAAGCGCATCGACACGAAGTCCGCTTTCTTCTTCGTGCCGGAGAGCTACCAGGTGGTCGACATGGGCGAGCTGGGCGAGGCGATGGTGCTGTTGATGCAGGTCTTCGCCGAGGGAATGGTCGAGGCGTTTTCCAGCCTGGTCACTCCGGTGCCGGGCGGGACAGCGACCCCGGTCTCGCTGGACGAGATGAGCGCTTCTCTGCAGCTCGACCTGCTGATGGCTGCGGACGCTGGCGGCGGGTCGGCGGTGTTCTTGGTGGGCGAGCCGCGCCCGACGGATGCGGATCTGCAGACGATGCTGTTGAAAGCGATCGAGGACAACCAGAACGAAGTGAGGGTCGAACGGACGGAGCTGATCTACGGTGGCCGCTACCCGATGGCCCGGGCGCTGCTTGAGGTGCGTGACAACGAGTCCGGCCAACTGAGCCGGCAGGCGCTGTATCTGATCGCAGGCGGTGACCGACTGTGGACGCTTTCGTACCAATCTGACCCCGAGCCGTTCGACGGCCTGCTGCCAATCTTCGAACGCAGTGCTATGAGTCTCCAGGCTCAATAGCGCCATCGACCTCCTTGGCAGTCCGTGCGCCTGGCTTGCCCGAGCTGCCAACAAGCCCATCCGTCCAGCACCGGCAGGCAACGCTGCTACCCCCTCATTCGCGCCTGCCGCTCGTGTCCCACAGTCACCCAGCTGGACAAAGCCTACCGTCACGGACTCCGGTCGGCGGTCTCACGCTGCGCGCGCTCACTCCAGATCCTACGTACGATAGCCAGCCAGAGCAGGATCAAGGGCTGGCCTAGCGTGATCACGGTCAGTGCCATGAAAGCCGTGATGGCGAGGAACTCCTCCGGCGGGGTCTCGGAGGCGCCGATGCTGGTCACCAGGATAATGGCGTACCAGGCCACCAGATAGGCAGTCAGGGAGAACACTGCCCAGACTGCGATCCCGCCGGTCCGGCTGGGGTGCGGCCTGCCGGTTAGCCGGTGGCCCACGAGGCCCAAGGTGAAGATGACGGCAGCTGCCGGGAGCGGACCCAGCGCCCAGGCACAGAAGTCCACCAGCCCCCCCGGCTCAAGCTGCGACGGATCGGCGAGTTGAATCGATGTCAGCAGGATGCACTCCGAGCCCAGGCAGGGGACGGGAAGGAGCAGCAGGAGCAGCAGCGGGAGGAAGAGAAGCAGCGAGTAGAGAACAGATGGGTTCCTGGCCACGGGCATCCTCTGCCAGCCAGAATCCCACAGCTGGACTAGCGGAATCTGTCAGTCGTTCTCAGAACCTATCCGTCGGTGCAGCCTCGGGAGTTCCCATGGCGGGGTGCTGCGTCTGCAGGGGTCGAATCTCGCCCTGCCCAGCAAGCCCGCCCCCGCGGCACGGAAGGCCGCTGGGGTTGAGGTCAGCATTCAAGCGACGCTGGCCTCCATCCGCTGAAGATCGCCTGCCCGGCGCGCATCCAGTGCACGTCAACCGCAACGAAGCCGGCCTGCTCCATCCAACCCAGCTGCTCGAGCAGCCCAGACGGATGATCGATATCGTCCGGATCCGGGTAGCGGAAGGTATTCCACTGCTCATCCTCGAAGCGGTGATAGGCATCGAGGCGTCCGTCGATCTCGAGCGCCTGC
This sequence comes from Anaerolineales bacterium, assembly GCA_041302385.1. Lineage (GTDB taxonomy): Bacteria > Chloroflexota > Anaerolineae > Anaerolineales > E44-bin32 > PFL42. The sequence continues at coordinate 2,271 of JBFYRF010000344.1, forward strand.
TGACGTACGGCTTCGTCCCAGGCGTCAGCCGCCAGCGTGACGCCCTGCGGGTGGACCGGTTGCACCAGGTCGGCAATTGCCAGCACGCCGCCTGGTGCGAGCATGGTCAACAGGTCCTGGAAGAGCCGGCGTTTTTCGGCTCCCTCGAGGTGGTGAATGACCAGCGATGCCAGGATGGCCAGCGCACCGGCGCCCGGCCTGCGCCAGACGCCATCGGCCAGTGAGAAGAGCTGGCACTGTGCGCGGTCCCCGAACCGGGCAAGCCGCTGTGCTGCGGCGTGCAGCATAGCGGGGGAGCCGTCGAGTGCAAGCAACCGGTAGTCGGGAAATCGCTCGAGCAGGCGTTCGGCGAGCAGCCCATCGCCGCAACCCAGCTCAATCAGCGCCCGGGGCCCCGGCTGCTCCGGGACGAGTTCGGTCAGCAGGCGGAGCTGGAGTTCTCGGTTGGGGATGCAGTACGGCCCCAGTTGGAGGAACGCTTGACTGACCTCGTCGTCCCACTCGGGTTGTGGGTGGGGAGCCTGTTGGGGCATGTGTGCAGCCTGTGGGCGAAGGTTCATCGCCCTCCCCTGTTGAGGGCCGGGACGAGGCTAAGTGCCGCTTGGCGGGTGTGCCGGCGGCAGGTGCGCTTCGAGGATGCGCTGCAGCTCTTGCTGGATAGCCTCGACCGATTGGCGCCCTTCGATGGTTACCCAGCGCTGCGGCTCGGCCTGCGCCAGAGCCAGATACCCCTGGCGCACCCGCTGGTGAAACTCGAGGTTGTAGGCGTCCAGGCGATTCCAGCCGCCATGCTGCTTGCGCCGCAACAGGCCCTCTTCTGCCGGGATGTCGAGCAGGAAGGTGACGTCTGGGATCAGCCCGCCCGTGGCGAAAGCGGTAATGGCGCGCAGCGCATCGAGATCGAGGCGATGGCCGTACCCTTGGTAAGCAAAGGTCGAGTCAAAGAAGCGATCCGAAAGCACGGTGCCGCCAGCCTGCAGGTGCGGCCGGATCACCTCATGGCATAGCTGGGCGCGCGAAGCCGAGAATAGCAGGATCTCCGTCCGAGGGTGCATCGGGGTGTTGGACAGGTCGGTGAGCACCTGGCGGATCTGGTCGCTGATGGCCGTCCCGCCGGGCTCACGCGTTTGCAGCACATCCAGCCCCAGGGCGCGCAGGTGCGCCGCGAGCAGGCGCACCTGGGTTGACTTGCCGCAGCCATCCGGTCCTTCCAGGGTGATGAACATCTCAATTCCGGAAGATGCGCACGCGCCGGTTGGGTTCCTTGCCGTAGGAATGGGAGACCAGGTTCGCTTGACGCGCTAACTGGTGCTGCAACCGCCGAATGTACGACGACGATGGAGATAAGTCAACTGAGTGGGCGCCATTCAGGACGGCGCTGATCGCCTGCTGGGTTTCCTGCAGCGCCACATCCAGTTCCGCCCCCTGACTGGGGCTGGCCTCCAGGCTGAAAAGGTCCGTGAGGAAGTTCTCCATTTGTCCGGCGGTGTTGGAGCGCAGCACGTAGATCGGCATGCGCCGGGCCTCGGCGTCGGCGATCAGCTTCTGATGGCGGCGGTAGTAGGCGCGCAGCGTGACGATCACCTCGGCCTCGCCGGGGTCGTCGACCAGGATCGCCGGAACGTGCAGCCGCCGAGCGGCGGTCCTCAGTCGGTTGCGCGCCACGCCGTAGGCGTAGACGCGTACCGGACTCAACGGGCTGCCGGGCATGTGGGGCGGCGTCGGCGAGTACGGCAAGCCGTTGGCCTCGCCCGGCGCCAGCGAGGGCTGGGCGGTTTGGCGCTGGTAGCCGCGCTCGCCGGTGCGAGCCGTGCTGGCCGGCTGGGCCGCTTCGATGCGCACCTCACCTTCATCGTCCAGGCTGCGGATCTCGGGCGGCAACGGCCGGCCGCGCAGCATGGCGTCAACGGCTGTGGCCACATCGTGCTGCACCGCCAGGCGATCCCGGTCAATGATCTCGATCAGCACGTCGAACGTCGGCGCGGCGCGCCGCTCGAGCACCGTCTTCTGTGTGCCGCGGCGGCGGGCCTCCTCGTCCGACAATGTGACCGATTCGATGCCTCCCACCAGGTCGGACAGCGTGGGGTTGAGCAGCAGGTTCTCCAGATTGTTGCCGTGGGCTGTCCCGATCAGCTGCACGCCGCGCTCGGCAATGGTGCGGGCAGCGACTGCCTCCAGCTCGCGTCCGATCTCGTCGATGACGATGACCTCGGGGTTGTGGTTCTCAACCGCCTCGATCATCACCTCGTGCTGCAGATTTGGTTTGCGCACCTGCATGCGCCGGGCGCGCCCGATCGCCGGATGGGGCACGTCGCCATCCCCGGCGATCTCGTTCGAGGTATCGACAATCACCACCCGTTTGTCCTCGGCCAGGATGCGGGCGGCCTCGCGCAACATGGTGGTCTTGCCGACCCCCGGCCGTCCGACCAGCAGCACCGACTTGCCGCTGCCGATCAGATCCTGAATGATGTCGATCGTGCCATACACCGCGCGACCGACGCGGCAGGTGAGACCCACAATCCGGTCGTGCCGATTGCGGATGGCCGAGATCCGGTGCAGTGTACGCTCCATCCCGGCCCGGTTGTCGGCGTCGAACTCGCCGATGCGCGCGACGACATACTCGATATCCTCGGGCAGCGTCTCGTGTTCCTGCAGCGGCACCTCACGGTCGACGAAGCGCGCCGTCGGCATGCGGCCGAGATCCAGAATCACTTCGAGCAGGTCGTCGGACCGATCGATCTCGACCAGTCGCAGTTCGAGCGCCTTGGGCAGGACCTCGAGCAGGGCGTCCAAGTTGTCGGTGATATGTCTTCCGGGTGCCATTCTCAGCAGAGGCCTCTCGTTCGACCCAATTTTACCTTCGCCCGACCCGCAGGCCCGCCGCCTGGCAGAGCCGCTTCCAAGCTGGCGGCACCTGGCAGTGGAGCCTCGCCTGTCCCAGCCGATCTTCGGGCCGGCAGGGGCGCCTCAAAGCAAGTCTTCGGGGAGGGCCGCTCCGTGGTTCCGGGCGCCTCCTATGCACAGGATCCAGCAGACGCGTCTCCGACTCGCAGGGATGCGTGAGTGAAATGACAACCAGAGTCAGAAGCCCTGGATTGCCCGGTAAAGAAGGGTGAGTTGCCGTCCAGGCAGGAGCATTGGCGTGCAAGTCGCAACCGTGCAAGTCGCAACCGGCGAACCAAGCGAGAGAGGGCGGCAGTCGAGGTCGCAGTATCTCCCCCGGCTTGTCGGGTCACCCCTTGGCCGGGTGCCCCGGCGGAGGATCACCGGGCCGGGGGGTGGGATTGGGCGGGGGTGCGGACGGCGCGTCGGCCTCGAAGTGCGCCATCGGGGAGGTGGTCTTGACGGTCACGCCCGCTGGAGCCCGCTCGGCAACTGCAGCTGGCTGACGGATCGGGACCACCATTCGGCGCACCATCACTGCCTGGTCGGATGCCGGCTGCAGGCCCAGGCGCTCGAGAACGTCGTTGAGCCAGCCCTGGTAGGAGCGGACGACGAGGTAGAGTGGGCGGCCAGGGCGTGCCTGTAGGCCGGCGAGGAAGGTCCGCAGCAGTTGTTCGACGGCCTCCACCGCCGGATGGAAGTAGGGCTGGATCCAGGTGCCCAGCGGTCCGCGATCGATGTTCAGGTAGGCAGTCAACTCGCCCTGTTGAGTGTGAACCCAGCCGCGGCCATTGCGGCGGGGCGGAGCCTCGACCTGTTGCACCAGAGCCGGCACCAGGTTGGCATACAGCGAAGTCAACGCCAGCTCGTCATTGGCCTGCTCGTGCCGCCAGGGTATGCTCGCCGGCTCGGGTTCGCCTGACGTGCCTTCCGGCAACTCCCCGGAAAAAGCCTGCAGCCGCCAGATCCGCTGGCGGGCATATACGGCGAACCCGGCCTCGCGCAGTGCTTGAAAGGCTGGCAGATGCTCGTCGACCTCGGCCACCAGTTGCCGCGCGCCCTGGCTGCCAGCCGATCGAGTCAGCCCGTCGAGCAGCTGTAGCCCGGTCGCCTCGCTGAGCACCTGCTCCGGGCTGACGAAGGTCAGTCGGGCGAGGGAGTCCTGGTGGCGGTAGGTGTACTGCCCGAGGCAATCCGGCCCGTTCGCACCCTGGCTGCGCCCGACCAAGGTGTGCGCAGTCAGAACCGGGTTGAGGGCGTCGAGCAGGGCGTGCTGCAGCGTGTTGGGCCCGCGGGTGTAGGCCAACTGGGCATCAAGGCACAAGCCCCCGTTGCGCAGGCGATGCAGCAGGGAGAGGTCGCGCCAGTCGAAGGGTCGGATCACTGCGCCACCGTCTGGCAGAAGTACTGATGAAAACGGTCATCCGCGGCTAGTTCCGGATGGAATGCGGTGGCGAGCAGGCGGCCCTGACGTGCAGCGACAACTCGCGAGGGGCCGGCGGAGACGGTCGCCGGCAGGCTGGCCAGAATCTCCACCTGGGGACCGACCAGCGTGATGACTGGAGCCCGGATGAACACCGCATGGAACGGACGCGTCGGATCGGAGAGAGCGCCCACCATCAGGTCGGCCTCAAAGCTGTCGACCTGGCGCCCGAAGGCATTGCGCTCGACGCTGAGATCCATTAGACCCAACAGTGGCTGCTCGCGATAGACATCGCGCGCCAGAAAGATGGCTCCGGCGCAGGTGCCCCAGATCGCTCGCTCGGTACCGAAGGCGCGCAACGGATCCATCAGCCCGAAGCGCGTCGCCAGTTTGCCGATGGTGGTCGACTCGCCACCGGGGATGATTAACCCCTGCAGGTCGTGCAGGTCGGACGGTAGACGCACCTCGGGCGCCTCGACCCCGAGGCGCCGTAGGACGGCAGCGTGCTCAGCGAAATCGCCCTGCAGAGCGAGGACACCGATCCTCATTCGGGCACCCACCGTTCCTTGCCCGACCAGGCGTCGATCTCGACGGCGTAGACGTTGGTGCGCTCCAACTCGGCTTCGGTGATGGGTTGGTAGTCGGTTCCGGGTCGTAAGTCGGAGAAGTACTTGTCGAGCAGCGCCTGCAGGGCGGCCTGCTTCTCCTCGGTTGTCTCGACCAGGCGGCCGCGCCCGAATGCGATCACGCTGGCATACTCATTCTCGAAGTCGGAGGCGTGCTTGCCGGGGATCAGCCTGCCGAGCTCGGCGACGCTGAAGCAAACCCGCGCATTGTGCTGAAGGTTCTGTTGGGTCCGCCCGGTGCGCGCGCCGTGGAAGTAGAGGCGCCGTTGCGCCGCATCGAACCAGAACAAGCTGACGTGCAGGAAGGGTTGGTCGTCAAAGCTGGTGGCCAGATAGCCGTAGGGGGCGCGGGCCAAGAGCGCTTCGATGGCCGCATCATCCGGCATGGCGTACTCGGCACGTCGCAGTTGAGTCCAGTCACGCGCCTGCATGGCCAGTCAAGAGGCGTGAGCGCCGCCTGGAGTGCGGCTCACCAGCCGCGCGTTGCCAGGCGCTCGGAGTCTTGCAGCGACGTCACGCCGATGCCGACCATCGGCTCGCCCAGGTCCTTGCTGACTTCGGCCAGGATCTGGGGATCGTTGTAGTGGGTGACGGCGGCGACGATCGCCCGGGCGCGGCGTTCGGGATCGCCCGACTTGAAGATCCCGGAGCCGACGAACACCCCATCGACGCCGAGCTGCATCATCATGGCCGCGTCGGCGGGCGTAGCCACCCCTCCGGCGGCGAAGTTCACTACCGGCAGGCGGCCGAGCTCGCGCGTCTCCTTGACCAGCTCGTAGGGCGCGCCGATCTCCTTGGCGTATGCCATGAGTTCCTCGGCGGCCATCGTTTGCAGCCGGCGGATCTCGCCCAACACCGAGCGCGCATGCCGCACGGCCTCGACCACGTCGCCGGTGCCGGCCTCGCCCTTGGTGCGGATCATGGCCGCCCCTTCGCCGATGCGGCGCAGCGCCTCGCCCAAGTTGCGGCAGCCGCAAACGAAGG
>JBFYRF010000029.1:0-6325 GCA_041302385.1 Anaerolineales bacterium
GCCCTGACGGCCGGAGGCGCAAGCGCGCTGAACCAATACATCGATCGCGAGCGAGACGGCGCCATGCAGCGCACCCGCAACCGACCGCTGCCGGATGGGCGCCTGAGGCCGATGCAAGTCCTGGTGTTCGGGATCGCGCTCAGCCTGATGGGCCTGCTGATCTATGCCCTGGGCATCAATCTGCTGAGCGCCGGCCTGGCGCTGCTTGGATTGCTGTACTACGTGGTGCTCTACAGCCTGATCCTCAAGAACAGCACCTGGCAGAACATCATCGTTGGGGGTGGGGCCGGCGCCATCCCGCCAATGGTGGGCTGGGCCGCTGCCACGGGCAGCCTGAGCGTCGGGGCGCTGTTTCTGTTTGCCATCGTGTTCTTCTGGACCCCGCCGCACTTCTGGGCGCTGGCGATGCTGCGCTCGCGCGACTATGCCCGCGCGGGTGTGCCGATGCTCCCCGTGGTGCATGGTGAGGGGGAGACGCGCTGGCATATCCTGATGTACACCATCCAGCTGATCGCCTTGACGCTGCTCCTGCCGCTGGCAGGGCTGGGGGGTGGAGGCGTGTATCTGGTGGCAGCCGCGGCACTGGGTGCAGGGCTGGGTGCTTATGCCTGGAGACTATGGCGCAGCGGAGGCAACCGCAACGCCTACCGGATGTACCGGTACTCAAGCATGTATCTGGCGCTGATCTTCGCGGCGCTCGTGATCGACACCCTGCTGCTGCCCGCCGCCTAGCCGGGCTGGCGGCTTCGCTGCCGCTGGCGCTGCAGGCCCAGGAACACGACGACCAGCGCCGCCAAGCCGCCGAGGGGCAGTCCGATTACCACGATCGCGCTCAATGAGCTGGGGCGCGAAATCCGCTCCTCGAAATACACCTCGCCCGATCCTGCCTCCCCCTCGATCTGCACGCGGATCTCCCACCGCCCCGCCTCGCTGACCGGCAGATGCACGCCATACTCGACAGGATTCGGGGCGATGGCATGGGTTGCCTGGTCTTCGACCGGGGGCGCCTCCCCGTCCAGGTAGTCGGCGCGGGCGAGCACCGTCGCATCCGTCACAAGCTCGCCGCTGGCCGCTTCCTCCACGCGTATCTCCAGGTAGAGCGTTTCAATGCGCGGCGGGGTGGGTGAAGTGACGACCCGGACGACGTAGGGCCCGGCCGGCTCGTCCTCCAGGCGCACCCTGCGACCGCCGGTCCCTGGGCCTCCGGCGTCGGCCGGCGTCACCGAGAGTAGCGTCAGGGCCAGCGTCAGCAAGGCCGCTCTTGCCCACGGGCGAGTCATATCAGCCCGCCCAGCGGGCCACCCCGTGGCTGCATCGGCAGGTTGAACACCCACAAGCCGGCCACAGCCAACAACACCAGCGCCACTGCCCAGGGAAGGACCTCGACCAGCGCGCGCATGGGCTCGCGGTTCCCTTGCAGCCCCGCTCGAGCCAGCACGGCCATCGCGGCCAGGAAGCCGGAAACGGTCACCACGACCTGCAGCGGGAAGATCCATTCGATCGGCAGGATCGGCCCCAGTGCCCAGTTCGGAGATCCGGCGAGCCCCCAGCCATGATCGCCGATGAACGCCTGAAGCGCCGGCACCAGGGTAAGAGCGCCGATGGCGAAATGAAACCCGTAGTGGGCGAGCCAGATCCCGGCGCCCATCGGGACGAAGGCGGGCGCGTACCGCGCGGCGTGCTGGCGAGCGTCGTCGCCACCACCGCTCAAGTGAGAGCTGAGCGTGGCCAGCAGCCACACCAGTGCCGCAGGCAGGGCCAGCGTCACCAGCCCAAACAGCAGGAGCAGGCGCAGTCCCTCTCCGGGGACCCCGATGGAGGCCAGCCAGCCGTCGAGGGCGGCTGCCGGCGGCACCATCCCGAAGGCGTTGGCGAACCCCATCAACCCCAGTGAGACAAGCAGCGTGGCTCGGTCCCAGCCAGCGGCCAGCCGGCCTTGTAGCAGCTGACGCGGCCCGCCGCTGACCCGCAGGGCGACGTTGTCATATGGGCAGGCCCGGACGCAATCCAGGCAGAATGTGCAGTCCATGTTGGTGCGGATGGCAGGGACGTAGAGCTCAGTCCCGCAGCCGGCGACGTTGGCGCTGCCCCGCACACATTCCTTGCCCGGGCAGGTGTGACAGATGTCGGCCGATCGCGGCTGGATCATGAGCGGGGACACCGTGGAGTAGGTGAAGTTGAAGGCGCCGAGCGGGCACAGCCACTTGCAGAAGGGGGATTCCCGAAACAACGCCTCCAGGGCGAACGAAAGCCCGAAGTACACCAGGATCAGGCAGGCCGTCAGCCAGGGGGTGGCCCAGAGATCCACCCATTCGTATAGCCAGAAGATGAGAACCAGGGCGCCGATCGACAGCCATTTGGTGCGCAGGGCGCGCGGCCAGCGGCGCCGGTTGACGCTCAGGCGAACGCCGATTGTGCGCAGCAGGGCGAATGGGCAGGCGAAGCAGAACAGGTTACCGACCAGGAGCAGACCGAGCAAGACCAGGCCACGGTACTCCACCCAACTGAGGATCGTACTCAGGTTCGCCGCCGCGATCGGGTCACCCGTGAACCCGTCGTAGACCATGAGCAGGGCGATCAGCAGCAGGACCGTCTGCGCCGCCAGGCGGCTCCAGCGCCAACGGAGTGCAGTGCCGACCCAGCGCCAGCGGAGCACATCCGAGGCATCGGGTGGAAAGTGCAGCTCAGCCCGCACCTGGCTCGCCTGCCGGCTCGACCTGCGTTGGCAGCGTTCGGCGCAAACGCCGTCCGTCGCTCAACTCAGCTTCGATCTGCAGGATCCAGTCACCTGCCATGCTCCAAGAGACGGGAAGGGTGAATTGCGATTCCTCCAGCGCCTCGACATCAGCCAACCAGGGGGTCATGCCCGGGTGTGTCATGTCGGCCTTGAGGCTGAGCGACGAGACCCTGACCGGCGCGCCGGATCCGTCGACAAAGGACAGCGTCATCTCGACCTCGCCGACGGTCGGGGGGGAAGGGCTGTGTACGGCGTAGATCATCACCTCGGGTGCTTGATCGAGAAGTGCACGCTGCCGGGTGCAAGCTGCACCGACGAGCAGCAGGGCGAGCGACAGTGTCCTGGGCACCAACCTGCGCACGATCTCGCCCCGCAATTGTCCGCTCGCCGATCAGGAGCGAGGTAGGGCAGGCACAGCGCAAGGTGAGGCAGATGGCGTCATCCCGTGCCCTCGACCTCGCCTCGCCGGGTGCAGCCGGCGCCCCCGAGTACTCGATTGAGCGGCAGCGCCCACTGCGGTATCCTTTGCACGATCTCCCGGAGAGGTCGTGTGCTTGGCGTGTGGGGTTGGCCTGGAGCAGCAGGCGCGCAACGCCAGGCGCGGGGCGTCATCCATCGCCTTTGAGAGCGCGCTGCACATCGGCAAGGATCTCCTCGCGCGGCGTGGCGAACGCGTAGTTGGTGATCAACTGGCCAGCCCCGTCAATCAGAAACACCCTGGCAGAATGCGTGAAGGTGAGCGTTGGCTCTGCCGGGTCTGCATGGCTGTGGGTGGACGGCGGATCCTGCTGCGCGTAGGCAGCATACGCCCCCAACAGCGCCTGCAGGCTCGCCGGGTCCTGCGGCCGAGCGCCGACGAATTCCGGGTTGAACTTCCCGAGGTAGCTGGCCAGCCGCTCGTTGGTGTCACGCTCCAGGTCGACCGTGACGAAAAGCACCCGGGCTTCACCTGCCGAGTCGCCGAGCTCGCTGAACACCCAACTCAGGTCAGCCAGAGTCGTGGGGCAGAAATCGGGGCAGGAGGTGTATCCGAAGTACAACAGCAGCGGCCCACCCGAGAAGTCAACCAGTTGGACCTCGCCGCCGTCCATGCCGAGTAGGCTGAAGTCCGGCGCCTCACGCACCGGATCGTACGGGGTGCCATGCCAGGAGGGTGCCGGCGACGCACAGGCGGCGACCAGGCTGAGTGTCAGCAATACGGCAAGCGAACTCCGCAGGACGGACCGGTTAGACACCGCACCCACCTCAACCTTGGACTGAAGCGGTAGTATTGTAGCATCCGCACCCTGCGAAGCTGGAGGAGTTGAGATGGAGTACCGGCGTCTGGGCACAACAGGATTGAAGGTCTCCGAACTGTGCATGGGCACCATGCAGTTTGGCTGGACGGCGGATGAGTCGACCTCGCTGACGATCCTGGATTCCGCCGAGGCGGCGGGGCTGAATTTCATCGACACAGCCGACATCTACTCGCGCTGGGCTCCGGGCAACCCGGGCGGCATCGCCGAGACGATCGTCGGGAACTGGCTGCGGGCATCGGCCGGACGGCGGGACCGGACGGTGATCGCTACGAAGGTCCGGGGACCGATGGGGGAGGCGCCGAACGATCAAGGCCTCTCGCGAGTCTACATCCAGCGGGCGGTCGAGGCGTCGTTGCGCCGGCTGGGCGTCGAGACGATTGACTTGTACCAGGTGCACTGGCCCGACGAAGAAGCCTCCGTCGAGGAGACCCTCGGCGCGTTAGACCGGCTGGTTCGCGAGGGCAAGGTGCTCTACCTGGGATGCTCCAACTACCCGGCATGGCGGGTGATTCAATCCCTGTGGGCGGCCGATCGCGACCGGCACACACCCTTCGCATGTGTGCAGCCCCACTACAACCTGCTCAACCGTGCCGAATATGAGCGTGAGCTCGAGACGGTCTGCCTGCGCTACGGGCTGGGCGTAATCCCTTACAGCCCCTTGGCCGGAGGCTTCCTGACCGGGAAGTACCGTCAGGGAGAAGCTCCCCCGCCCGGGACGCGGGCCGACTCCAGCAGCAGGATCCAGGGCTGGTTGGGTGAGCCGGTTGCCTGGGCGGTGCTGGAGAAGCTGCGCACGTTGGGCGCGGCCCGCTCCAAGTCACCCCTGCAGATGGCGCTGGGATGGCTGCTCAGCCGACCCGGCATCACTAGCCCGATCATCGGGCCGCGTTCGCTGGATCAGCTCGAGGAGAATCTGGGAGCGGTCGGCCTGCACTTGGACGAAGGCGAACGGATGGCGCTCGACGAGGTCTCTGCGTGGGAGTAGACAGCTCAAGGGTCACCTGCGCCGCTGGTGCATCCGAGAGGGGCAGCCGATGACGAAAGCGACATGGGCGCCCCAGGCCTGGCGGGAGGGCAATCGACAGGTCGCCGTGATCACTGGCGCTTCGAGCGGGATTGGCGCCGAATTCGCGCGCCAGTTGGCGCCCCTGGGCATGGGACTGGTGTTGGTCGCTCGCCGTCGCGAGCGGCTGGAGCAGCTCGCCGAGCAGCTGGCTGCCATCCACGGCGTGCCGGTCGAGATCGAGGGATGCGATCTGGCCGATCGGGGGGCGCTTGAGGCGCTCGCCGCCAGACTGGCCGCACGCTCCGACATCGAAGTGCTGGTCAACAATGCCGGCCTTGCCTTGGTCAGGCGCTTCATAGCCACCGAACCGGCGCGCCTGATTTCCCAGCTCGATGTCCATATCATCGCCTCGACGCGGCTCACGCGGGCCGTGCTCCCCCAGATGGCAGCCCGACGCGGCGGCGCCATCGTCCAGGTCTCTTCGTTGGCGGGGGTGTTCCCGCGCCTCAGTTCGCCCACCTACGGCTCGAGCAAGGCCTACCTCAACGGCTTCTCGGATGCGCTAGAGATGGAGATGGCCGGCTCGGGAGTGTGCTTCCAGGCCCTGTGCCCGGGCTTCACGCGGACGGAGTTCCACTCGACGGCGGAGTTCAGTGGACTCGACATGTATGCCCGCCTCCCGGGCATTGTTTGGCTGTCTGCTGAACGGGTCGTTCAGGAGTCGCTCGCCGGGCTGGTCAAGGGCAAGCGCAGGGTGATCCCCGGGCGCCGCTATCGATGGCTGGCGGTGGCTGGGGGAAACGGGCTGGCACAAGCACTGGCCTCCCGCTGGCGCGCCGCACGGCGGCGGGCGACCTGGGCTCGCCGTGGAGATCTTGGCCCAGCGGTCAGGCGTGAGTGAAGCCTGCCATCCTGGCGGGTGCCAGGGTAGCCGGCCAGAGCCAGTTGCGCCTCCGCCACCGGTCATACCGTGCGAAGGCTTGCTTCATTGGCGATCCGGACGGTGTGCGCCTACGGGTTGCGCGCACTTATGGAAAGTCCTGGCCGAGAGTGCTATAATCCGCCCCGCAACATCCGCCGGGGGCAATGCAGATGCGCGAGGCAATGGGCCGCTACCTGGACCACCTGAGGGGACAGGGACGATCATCCAACACACTCCTGGCCTACCACGCCGACCTGCGGCAGTTCAGCCGCATCCTCGAGGCGGAATTGGGCCGGCCGCCACACCCACCGGACCTCACCCCGGATCTCCTCAGCCCGTATGTCAACTGGCTGGCCCGGCAG
>JBFYRF010000037.1:0-8078 GCA_041302385.1 Anaerolineales bacterium
TCTTCGTCGTTGTGGGGCATGGGCCGGAGTCGGTTGGGCTCGAGGCGATCCTTCCTCGTTTGAACGCCTTGCTGACGGGGGATTTGTCCACCGGCGATCGGAGCGCGTTTCTCGCCGAGCAAGGAATCGATGCGATCCTGCTCGATCCAGGGCAGGCAGTGCTGCCCGTCTGGAGCGTTGATCAGACCGGTGGTGCTACACAACTGTACGACGAGCGGGGCTATGTCGTCCTGGGTATCCAGCGCTAGCCGTCCAGCCGCCTGGCTTCCGTGGATGCTGGTCAGCCTTGGGCCGGTGTTGCTGTTCGGTCCGGCGCTTGCCACCGGGCAGGTTCTGTACTGGGGGACGTCCGTTCTGCAGTTTGTCCCCTGGCATGCGTTCGCAGCCCAGTCCGTTCTGGCAGGCGCAGCGCCGCTGTGGAACCCGCTGGTCGGGATGGGAGCGCCCCTGCTGGCGAACTACCAGTCAGGCCTGTTGTACCCTCCTAACTGGTCGATGCTGCTCGTCGAACCCGCCATTGCTCAGACGTGGCTGACCATGCTGCACCTGATCGTCGCCGGCGCGGGAATGGTACTGCTCTGCCGGCGGCTGGGAATCGGCGCGATCGGGCAAAGCGTGGCGGGGCTGGGGTTCGCCCTCTCCGGCTATCTGGTGGCACGCTCGAGCTTCCAGAGCATCAACAACAGCGTGGCCTGGCTGCCGTGGCTGCTGTGGGCCGCTGAAGGGCTGCTTGGCCGGCTTGCCGCAGGTCGCGGGATGGCGCCTGTCGGACGTTCTGCCCTGACGCTGGCCGCTATCCTTGGCACACAGTGGCTGGCCGGGCATGCCCAGACAGCCTGGTACAGCCTGCTGCTGACGCTTGCCTGGGTAGCTTGGCGGAGTTGGGGTGCTCGTCGGAGCCTGCGCCGTCGAGAGCTGACCGGCATGCTGGTGCTGGGTCTGGCGCTGGCGTTCTGCCTGGCGGCGGGACAGCTTGTGCCCACGTTGGAGTATCTGGGGAACTCGCCACGATCGGCGGCGGTCGACTTGGAGGCCGGCCTGACGTACTCTCTGTGGCCGTGGCGCCTGTTGGGATGGGTGGCACCGGGGCTGTTCGGCCACCCGGCCTTCGGAGGTTTCTGGGGATACGCCAACTACTGGGAAGATGCGCTGTATGTCGGGACGCTGGCCTTCGTGCTCGCCGTGTTCGCATCTGTGAATGCGCTGCGCAGCCGATCGGCGGCGAGCCAAACCAGCCGGTTCCTGGTCGTCGTTCTGCTGGTCTCGCTGCTGCTGGCGCTGGGAAGTAACACGCCGCTTTATCCATTCCTCTTCCGCAACGTGCCCACTTTCGGCATGTTCCAGGCGCCGACGCGTTGGAGCCTGCTGGCGGTGTTCGCGGTGTGCCTGCTGGCGGGCCTCGGCGCGGACGGGTGGAGGGCGCCACGGGGCAGGGCACTGTATTGGACGCGCCTGGGCACGGCCGGCGCAGCCGGGATGATCGTGTTCGCCTTTCTGGCTGCTCGCCTGCTGCCGGGGCTCGAGCAGAGTTTCGTCCGCTCCTTCGCACTCGCTGGACTGGCGCTGGCGATCGTCGGCCTGCTGACGCTGACGCTGCCGCCTCGGCCGCGCCCGATATGGCTCGCCGCCCTCGGCACGTTCTTGTTGGCGGACTTGCTGCTGGCGACCATCGGCCTGAACCCGACGACCTCGGCGACAGCCTACCGGGGAGAGAGCAGCCTGGCGTCGCTTGGCACAGAGCATCGGATCTACATGCCGGCGGATCTAGAGCAGGAACTCAAGTTCAAGCAGTTCTTCCGCTTCGACCGCTTCGATTCGACCCTCCAAGTGGGGGCCGTCCGTGCATCCGGTCTGCCGAACGCTCCGATGCTGGATGGGCTGCCCTCGGCCAACAACTTCGACCCTCTGATCCCGGTGCGTTATGCCGGCTGGATCGAGCAGCTGGAGGGTGCGGAGCCCAACGTGCGCCGGCGAATGCTCGCATTCATGGATGTGGCTTGGGTTGCGAAGGCAAGCGATCTGACGCAAGTCCCTGAATACCTCGCGGTCCCCGGCGCAGCGCGCGTGCGCTTGGTGCCACAGGCTTTGGCGGTGTGCTCGATGCAGGCGGCGTTCCACGAGGTGTTCTCCACGTCGTTTGATCCCGAGGCCTTCGTGGTCGTCGAGCCCGAAGATTGCACACAGGACCTGCCCAGGGGCGGCGCAGGGGTAGTGCAGGTCGTGGCGCAGGATGGGAACCGGATCGAACTGATCACCCGGGCTGAATCGGGAGGCTGGGTCGTTCTGTCTGACCTGTACTATCCGGGCTGGCGGGCGCAAGTTGACGGGGTGGACTCCGAGATTCTCCCGGCGAACGGCGCGTTTCGGGCGGTCTATGTCCGCCCCGGCACGCATACCCTCCAACTGGAGTATCGACCGGCCTGGCTGCCGTGGAGCCTGGCGCTGTCGATAGGAGGGCTCTTGACCCTGCTTACGCTGGTGTGGCTGTGGCGAGAGCGCTGAGGCTGCTCTGGCCTGCGGCGCTGGCGTTGCTGGTTGCGGCGGCGTTCGCCGGCGGTAGGTTGGCGAACGGCGGAGGGGATCCGCTGTCCCTGGCCACGCTCGGCGAGCGATTTGCCAGCGGGGATCCTGCCGGCACCGAAGGGTATGACGGGCAGTTCAACTACTACATCGCCCGAGATTGGCGCCCCGATATTGTGCAGTCGCACCTCGACGTCCCGGCCTACCGCTACCAGCGAATCCTGTACCCCGCCCTGGCGCGGGCCTTGGCGTTGGGTGATCCGTCGCGCATCGCCTGGGCCCTGCCGGCAATCAGCCTGTTGGCGCACTTTCTGGGGACGCTGGCGGTGGCGGCGGTCCTCGACCGCTGCGGTCTGCCGACCGGCTACGCGCTGGTCTACGGGTTGTGGGTCGGGGTAGTGGGTCCGGCGGGGATCGACCTGAGTGAGCCGCTGGCGTATGGCCTGGCCGCGGCGGGGTTCCTGTGCCTGATGTCCGGTCGGCCGGTGGCCGGGAGCGTTGCCCTGACTTTGGCTCTGCTGTCGAAGGAGACCACGGTCTTCTTCTGGTTGGCAGCATGGCTGGCAGCTGGACTGGCGCGTCAACGAAAGGCGCTGGTGGCGCTCTCGCTGGGCGGATTGGTGTTCGCGGCGTGGCAGCTCTGGTTGTGGACCCGCTTCGGCTCAGCCGGCATCGGCAGTGGCGGCGCCGGAGCCAGCAGCTTCGAGTGGCTGCCGTTCATGGGGCTGGCGCGGGTGGCGGCGGTGGATGTGCGCGCCTTGGTTCTCTTGCTGACCGTGCTTGCGCCGAGCGTCCTCATTCCAGCGCTATGGGCCACATTCGTCGCGGGACAGCGGTTGTGGAGGGGGGATCGCGGCCGGGAGAGCCTGGCATTGCTGCTCAACGCCGGGGTAATCGCCTTCCTGCCGTTCTCGACCTTCCGCGAGCCGTTCGCCATGGTCCGACTGGCATGCGGGTTGGTGCTGGCGGTGACGCTCTTCTGTGCCGTGCTGCGCTGGCGCCGCCCGCTCAACTACGCGCTATTCTGGACGGCGGGCCTGATTCTGCTGGCACGCATGTAGCGAGCTCGCCGTCACGCATTGGTAGAATGCATCCTGACATCGGCTGGAGGAACCGGGATGGAACAGGTCAAGGCATTCGCTGATCGCCTGATCGAGAACGTGGAGCAGGTGATCGTTGGCAAACGGGATGCCATTCAGCAGACCGTGATCGGCCTGTTGTGCCAGGGCCATGTGTTGATCGAGGATGTGCCCGGCACCGGGAAGACCATGCTGGCCAAGAGCCTGGCGCGCTCGATCGGCTGCACCTTCAGCCGGATCCAGTTTACGCCCGACATGCTGCCAAGTGACGTGACCGGCGTCTCGATCTTCAACCAGAAGACCGGCGAGTTTGAATTCCGCGCCGGCCCGATCATGACGCAGATCCTGCTGGCCGACGAGGTCAACCGCGCCACGCCCAAGACCCAGGCGGCGCTGTTGGAGGCGATGGAGGAGCGGCAGGTGACGGTTGATGGCGTGACGCACCTCTTGCCGTCGCCGTTCCTGGTGCTGGCGACACAGAATCCGATCGAGTACGAAGGCACCTTCCCGCTGCCGGAGGCACAGCTCGATCGGTTCATGCTGCGCATCAGCCTCGGATATCCCATGCTGTCGGATGAGATCCGCATGCTGGAGCGGCAACAGTTGGTGCATCCGCTGGAGAGCCTGCAGAAGGCGGTCGAAGTCTCCGCCCTGCAGGCTGCCCAGCAGGCAGTGCGCCAGGTGGCGGCTTCGGCGGAGGTCAAGCGCTACATCCTGGACCTGGTGAGCGCCACGCGGCGCCACGGTGAGCTGTACTTGGGCGCCAGCCCGCGCGGCAGCCTGTCGCTCTTCCGCTGCGGGCAGGCCATGGCCGCGCTGCAGGCCCGAGCCTACATCCTGCCGGACGACATCAAGCAGGTGGCCGTGGCGGCGCTTGCCCACCGGTTGATCCTCGGCTCTTCGGCTCGCGTGCGCGAAGTCGACTCGCGTGCCATCGTGCAGGACATCCTGGGCTCCGTCCCCGTGCCAGGCGGCGACGTGCGCGGATGACCGCCCGCGCCTGGTTCGTCCTCGGCTCGTTGGCGCTGGCGCTGGCGGCCGGCTTCACCTCCGGCCGGCAGCTCTTCGCCAATCTGGCCTACCTGCTCGGCTTCCTGCTGGCCGTCAGCTATGCCTGGTCTCGGCTGTCCCTGCGTGGCGTTTCGCTGCACCGAAGGCCGGCCAGCAGCCGCAGCCAGGTGGGTGCGACCTTCGAGGAGCACTTCGCGCTGTCCAACGACAGCCGCTACCCGAAGGTATGGACCGAGGTCGAAGACCAATCGGATCTTCCAGAGCATCAGGTGTCGACCGTGTTCACCAGCCTCGCTGGAAGGGCCGTCCGCCGCTGGACGGTGCGCACAATCTGCACTCGGCGCGGGCGCTTCCACTTGGGCCCCTGCGTCCTTCGGGCCGGTGACCCCTTCGGCTTGTTCCCGGCGAGCCTCCGGATGGAGGACAGTCAATCGGTGGTCGTCCTGCCCATGGTGCTCCCGCTGGCCGCATTCCCCGTCCCCAGTGGCCGACGTGGGGGTGGGGAGGCGCTGCGCCAGCGGACGCATCAGGTGACGCCAAACGCCAGCGGCGTGCGCGACTACGCCCCCGGGGATGGGCTGAATCGGATCCATTGGCCCTCCACCGCCCGGCGCCGACGGCTGATCGCCAAGGAGTTCGAGCTTGACCCGATGGCCGATGCGTGGCTGTTGGTCGACGCCTCTCAATCCGCCCAGGCTGCCTTGCCGGTGGCGCCCGCCCCGCAGCGCCAGGCGTTGATCGGGCGAAGAGTCAGCCTGCCGCCAAGTTCGATCGAGTACGCCGTCACAGCCGCCGCCTCGATCGCGCTCTACCTGCTCAATCGCTCGCAATCGGTCGGCTTGATTGCCCATGCTCAGATGCGCCAGGTGATCCAAGCCGATCGTGGGACGGCGCAACTGTATCGCTTGTTAGAGTCGCTGGCTGTGCTGGGGGCCTGTGGGACTCACAGCGTCGACGAGGTGCTCAGGGTGGAGCAGGGCCAGATCCCCCGCGGCGCGGCGGTGATCCTGATCACGCCCTCCTGCCGGCTGGAAATCGTTGACACGCTTCGCCAGCTGCGACGCAGCGGCCTGCCGCCGGTGTTGGTCTCGTTGGATGCGGCGACTTTTGGCGGGCCTCCAGGCTCTTCGGCGGTCTTTGAGGCCGCGCGTGCGGCCGGGATTCCGGCGCGCCGAATCCGCTGTGGCCAGCCGATCGGCGCCAGCCTGGAGCTGGCGGATTGGGCAGCGGTGCCCTCAGCGGCATGAGCCGACGCTCACTGGACAGATAGGTGCGTGGAATGGGTGTGATTCTGACGGTCTTCCTGGCAGGTATGGCAAGTCTCGGCATTGAGCTGACGGCCTCGCGCCTGCTGGGGAACGTGTTCGGCACCACCAACTTGGTATGGGCGAACATCATCGGCCTGGTGCTCATCTATCTGACGCTGGGATACTACCTCGGCGGGCGGCTGGCAGATCGCTCGCCGCGCAGAACCACGTTCTACCCCGTGGCAGCCTGGGGTGCCTTCACCGCCGGCCTGATCCCGATCGTTGCCCGACCCGTGGTGTATTGGGCGGCGGCTGCCGTCGAGGGCCTGGACGCGGCGATCATGCTTGGCTCCTTCCTGACCCTGGTGCTGCTCTTCGCTGTCCCGGTGACGCTGATGGGCATGATCTCGCCCTTCGCGGTTCGACTGTCGGTCAGCGACGCGGCGCGCGCCGGCCAGGCGGCTGGCAGGATCTACGCCGTCTCTACCCTCGGTTCGATCCTGGGAACTTTTCTTCCGGTGCTGGTTCTGATCCCCACCATCGGCACTGCCCGAACATTCCTGGCACTCGCCTTCCCGCTCCTGCTGGTGGCGCTGTTCAGCCTGTGGCGCGAAGACCGCCACAGGGCGTTGCGCCTGAGCTGGATGCCTTTCGTGCTGCTGTTGCTGGCGGGGATCGTGCTGCAGGGACCTGTCAAGCGGAGTGCTGGCCAGGTGTATGAAGGCGAGTCCGCCTACAACTACATCGAAGTCCGGGAAGTGGACGGGACTCGCTTCCTGCTGCTGAACGAGGGCCAGGCGATCCACTCGGTGTATCGCCCGGGCACGCTGCCGACCTACGGCACCTGGGACTACTTCCTGGCGGCGCCGTACTTCAACCCGGCCCCTTTCGAGCCGCAGCGGGTCGAGCGGCTGGGGTTGATCGGCCTGGCCGCGGGGACGATCTCGAAGCAGTATGCCGCAGTGTATGGCGATCTGCCGATGGACGGATGGGAGATCGACCCCCAGATCGTCGAAGTCGGCAGGCGCTGGTTTGACATGAATGAGCCCGGCCTCAATGTTCTCGTGGCCGATGGCCGGTGGGGCCTGGCGCATAGCGAGGCCGCCTACACCGTGATCGGAGTCGATGCGTATCGGCCGCCCTACATCCCCTGGCAGTTGACGACGCAGGAGTTCTTCCAGGAAGTGCGGGACCACCTTACGCAAGACGGCGTACTGGTCATCAATGTGGGCCGCACACCCGAGGATCGACGCCTGATCGATGCATTGGTGGGCACAATCGGATCGGTCTTTCCGACGGTTCATGTGATGGACGTGCCCGATACCTTCAACACCATCGTGTATGCGACGGTCGAGCCGACAACCTCAGAGAATTTGACACGCAACCTGGCGCACCTTGAGTCGTCCCATGCGGACTCCTTCCTGATCGACGTCGTGCGGCGCACATCGGAGAATCTGGTCCCGACACCGGACGTCGAGACGGTCTTCACCGATGATCATGCACCCGTCGAGCAGTTGGTCGATTCCATCGTGCTGCGGTTCTTCCTGGGCGGCGACGTGCTCAGGCTGCAGTAGTCTGAGAGGTCGGAAGATGTCGGAGATTGCTCGCGCCCGTCTTGCCCGAGTTGCCGGCGTGCTGCTATCGGCGGCGCTGCCGTTCCTGCTCATCCTGACCAGCGTCCGCCTGCTGCTCACCCCGGCATTTGTGCGGATAGAGTACCGTCTGCCCGGGTTTCCCGAGGACCGCTATGGCTTCACCCTGCAGGACCGACTGCGCTGGGCGCCGGTGGCGCTGGACTACTTGCTGAACGATGAGGGGATCGAGTTCTTGGGCGAGCTGCGTTTCCCGGATGGGTCGAGGGTCTACAACGCCAGCGAGCTGCAGCACATGCTTGACGTCAAGCAGCTGACCGGACTCGCCTTGTCGGTGTGGCAGGGGCTGATCGCGCTGGCGATCCTTCTGGGCGCGCTGACGGCCTGGGCCGGCAGTGCGGTGTCCCTGTGGAGATCCTTGCGGCGGGGGGCGCTGTGGACGATGGGGCTGATGGCCGCGCTCGCGGCAGGGATTGCATTGGCGTTTTCGTTCGTCTTCGTGGGATTTCACGAACTGTTCTTCGACCCGGGAACGTGGACCTTCCGTTACAGCGACACGCTGATCCGGCTTTTCCCGGAGCGGTTCTGGCGGGATGCTTTCACCTTCATCGCCGCCGGAACGCTGGCCA
>JBFYRF010000056.1:0-4931 GCA_041302385.1 Anaerolineales bacterium
TATGCCCGTCCCGAACTGGCCTGTTGGCCAGAGCGGGAGCGGCAAACTGCCGGCCGGCTGCAGCCGGTAGTAGACGGTTTGGCCGTCGCGCCGGGAACACAACATGGCGTGGTCCCGCATCAGCCGCAGATGCTGTGAGGTCGATTGCAGCGAGGCGCCGATGACCTGGGCGATCTGACCCACCGAAAGCTCCTTGCCGGCCAGGGTCCACAGGATCAGCAGGCGCCGGCGATTGGCGAGGACGCGGTGCAACTCCGCGTACCGTTCCGCCAACTCGGGCATTCCCTGCATCTCCGCCGGAGCGCTCATCTGGTCAATCGCCTCGTTAATTGCGCGACCACTTGAATATCTAATCCATCTGCCGACGGGATGTCAGTGTCTCCCATCACGCTGCGCATAGAGGCTGCCAATCGCTACCCATCTAAGACTTGAATGGGGGGAAGGCTGGAGGCTCCTCGTCCGCCCCGCTGCGGCTCGCCCAGGGTCGGCTCGTCACGGGTGCAGATCGAGACTCCCGGTCTCCGGGCAGCCTCCACGGGGCTTACCATGAAAATGGGACGTCTCTCGGCTCCCCACCCGCACAATGTCCTAGTATTTTGGTGGTTTCGGGCTTATCGTCGAGATGGGAGAGGCGTCATTGGTCAGGAGAGTCGAAGTTCCCACCCAGCAGGGATCGGCGACGCCGGAATCGGGCCGGGCGGGTGCGGCGATTGGGGGGGCGGCAAACGTCGGAGGCTGCCTGCGGCAACTGCGGGTGAGGCGAGGCCACTCGCTGCGCGCCCTCGCCGAGAGGAGCGGCCTGGCGGTGAACACGCTGAGCCTGATCGAGAACGGGAAGGTCTCGCCCAGCGTCAGCACACTCCAGCGCTTGGCGCTCACACTCGGCGTGCCGATCGCAGCGTTCTTTGAAGTCCAGCCGATGGACAGTGAAATCGTCCATCTGCGCTCCGACCGGCGGGTTCAAGTTTCCTTCGCGCACGGCCTGCTGGAGGATCTGGGGGCGGGCATGGCGGAGCGAACGATCGAGCCGTTCCTGATCACGC
Source organism: Anaerolineales bacterium (assembly GCA_041302385.1). Classification (GTDB taxonomy): domain Bacteria; phylum Chloroflexota; class Anaerolineae; order Anaerolineales; family E44-bin32; genus PFL42. The sequence goes on from JBFYRF010000056.1 coordinate 1,044, forward strand.
TCGAGCCTCATGCCGACAGCGGCCCCACTCCGGTCGTGCACACCGGACAGGAGTTCGTCTACTGCCTGGAGGGCCAGATCGAGTACGTCGTCGATGGCCAGGCCTATGTGCTGGAGCCGGGTGACAGTCTGCTGTTTGACGCCAATCTGCCACACTGCTGGCTCAACCGGCGACCGGAGGCCTCCAAGGCGCTGATGGTGATCTGCCCGTTTGAGGCGCGCGAGAAGCCCGCCCTGCGTCACTTCGGCATGGGCGAGAAACGATAGGACGGCGGTGGACTCGGCTGGAACGGTTTTCGCATTCAAGTCGCCGCCGCATACCGCGAGGCTGGGTTGAGCCTCACGCTGACACTGGAGGATGAATGAAGATCGCTGCAATCACCGAAGACGGTAAGACAATCAGTCAGCATTTCGGCCGTGCTCCGTACTATCAGGTTGTGACCGTGGAGCAGGGCAAGATCGTGAGCCAGGAGCTGCGCGATAAGCTCGGCCACGCGCACTTCTCGCAGGAGCCCCACGATCCGGAAGCTCCCGGCATGCCGCATGGCATGGGCCCTTCGGCGCAGACCCGCCATGTTCGCATGGCGGAGGCCATTGCGGATTGTGAAGCCCTGCTCTGCGGGGGGATGGGCATGGGGGCTTACCAGAGCATGCAGGAGCGGGGGATCCGACCGGTCGTCACCGAAATCGAGTCCATCGAGCAGGCGGTCCAGGCCTACATCGAGGGTCGCCTCGTCGACCAGGTCGACCTGCTGCATTGATTTCTCCACGCCATGGAGTCCTGGGGAATTCTGATGAAGCGGACCTGCGCGCTACCAAGACAAGTGCTTTGCGTCGCTGCAGTTGTGCCTCCCAACACCTGGGAGCCGGACAGATCGGCGGGCCGCCTGGCGGGAGTCCGTCGCCAGAAGAAAGGGATGGCTCAAGGGATGGGCAAAGCATGATTGGGTCCGGGTGGGGCTCGCCGCGACGGACCTCGCCCGCGACTGGAGGGTACACGGGATGACGGGACAGGGCACGACCTCAGGCAAGGCAAGCGGGGGTCGGGATGGGCGCCGGCAGGGCCTGGGAGGCGGGACGAAGCCGCGGTCCGGACCGGGAGGGAGCTGCCTGTGCCCGCATTGCGGTCACAAGCTCCCGCACCAGACGGGCGAGCGCTGCCAGGACCTGACCTGCCCTCACTGCGGCACGCGCATGGTGCGCGAGTAAGGCTGGGCTGGAGCGAAGCATGCGGATCATGATCACGACCACGAAACCCGAGTTCGATTCCCCGGTCGACCCCAATTTCGGGCGCGGCGCCTACTTCGTAGTTGTTGAGACCAACAGCATGGAGTGGCAAGCGTATCCGAATCCCGCCGTGGGGGCGCCTGGGGGCGCCGGGATCCAGGCGGCGCAGTTCGTCTCCGAGCACAAGGCGGAGAGGGTGATCAGCGGGGATTTCGGTCCCAAGGCGCATCAGGCGCTGATGGCGGCTGGCGTGGGAATGTACTTGGCGGGTGCCAGCGCTTCCGCACGCCAGGCCGTGGCGCATCTGGAAGCGGGTGAGCTTGAGCGCCTGGGCGGATCGCCCAGGCAGGGGTCGAAGTCCGGCAACTGAGGCAGAGGCCATGCGCATTGCTGTCGCCAGCGGGAAAGGGGGGACCGGCAAGACGACCGTCGCCACCAGTCTGGCGCTTTGCCTGGCGGCAAACGGCGGAAGTGCGCTGTCTCCTGCGGGACCGCCGCTCCTGCTGGATTGCGATGTGGAGGCCCCGAACGCACATCTCTTCCTGCGGCCGAGCTGGGAAGCGGTCTGGCCAGTCGGAATCCCTGTCCCCCAGATTGACCCGGCGGGCTGTACGGCCTGCGGGCGATGTGCCGAGGTGTGCGCCTTCAACGCGCTGGCGATCCTGGGATCGGGGGTGCAGGTCTTCCCCGAGCTTTGCCACGGCTGCGGCAGCTGCACGCTCGCCTGCCCAGAGGGCGTGATCACCGAAGTCGTGCGGCCGATCGGGGTCCTGCGCCGAGGGACGGCCCAGCAAGGCATCGACTTCGGCCATGGGGAGCTGTCCATTGGAGAGCCGATGGCAGTGCCCGTGATCCGGGAGCTCAAGCGACAACTCAATGCCCGACCAGGACAGCTTGTGATCCTGGATGCGCCACCAGGGACCTCCTGTCCTGTGGTGGAAGCTGTGCGCGGGTCGGATTTCCTGCTGCTGGTCACCGAGCCCACACCGTTTGGTCTTCACGACCTGCGCCTTGCGGTCGAGGTCGGCCATGCCCTTGGCCTGCCAATGGGCGCAGTCATCAATCGCGACGGCATCGGGGACGACAGCGTGATCCGCTTCTGTGAGAACGAAGGCATCCCCGTCTTGATGCGGATCCCCTTTGAGCGCGCCATTGCGCGTGACTCAGCGTTGGGGCGCACGCTGCTCGAGACCCATCCCGAGTATGCACCTCGTTTCCGTGAGCTGGCCGGCGATATCCTGCGCCAGGTCGAAGGCGCGAGATGAAGCAGCTGGTGATCCTCAGCGGGAAAGGGGGAACAGGGAAGACGAGCCTGACAGCAGCGCTCGCCCACCTGGCGCATGACGGTCCCTGCGGCGTGCCGCTGGCGCTGGTGGACGCCGACGTGGACGCCCCCAACCTGGATCTCGTGCTGGCCCCAACGCGCCTCGAGGAGCACGATTTCGTCGGAGGTGACACGGCGCGTATCGACAGCGATGGGTGCGATGCCTGCGGCCTGTGCCTCGAGGTCTGCCGTTTCGAGGCGATTCGCCAGACGGGCCGTCATTTCGAAGTTGACCCCATGGCCTGCGAAGGCTGTGGCGCTTGCTTCCATCAGTGCCCCGCTCAGGCCATCCGCATGCAGCCGCGGGTGGTTGGCCGTTGGTTTCGCTCCGAGTCACGCTATGGCCCACTGATCCACGCCGCCCTGTTCCCGGCGGGGGAGAACTCCGGGAAGCTGGTCACCCTGGTCAGGCAGCAGGCTCGCTGTCTGGCGCTCGACCGCGAGTGCCCAGGCATTCTCATCGACGGGCCGCCGGGCATCGGCTGCCCGGTTATTTCCGCCGCCACTGGGGCCGACCTGGCGCTGGTTGTGACCGAGCCAACGGCGGCCGGTATGCATGACCTGGAGCGCATCCTCGGGACCACCCAGCATTTCGCAATTCCCACTTGGGTCGTCCTCAACAAGGCTGACCTGGTTCCTGAAGTCAGCGCCCAGGTCATGGACACATGCCAGCGGAAAGGCATCGAGATCGTTGGGCGTATCCCCTTCGACGAGGCCGTCACCCAGGCCATGGTCCGGGGCGAGCCGGTGACGGCCTTTGACCGCCAGGCGCCTTCGAGCCTGGCCATTCTCCAGATCTGGCAACGCATCGTAGCCAGTCTGTTTGGAGAACCGATCGAGTCCACAGTGGAGAGCATGGATCGGGGGGAGCGGGCGTGATCCGAGCAGTTGGTGCGGAGCGGGATCCGGCGCAGGCGGCGTTGCGGCGATCGCACTGGGCACGCTACCCGCAGCGAGACTGCCGGAGAACGCGCGCACTACGATCCCAGCGGCCGGCCGGGTGGAGGCAGAAGCGACTGTTATGACCGCCGAACCGAAAGCACAGCAGCGGGATTCCAGCGGGCCAGCCGGAGCAGCGGCGCCCCTCAACGAGGTCAAGTATGTGATCTCGGTCATGAGCGGCAAAGGCGGGGTGGGGAAGTCGCTGGTCAGCGCCTTGCTGGCCATCGGCCTGCGAAGCTCCGGCCGCCAGGTGGGCGTGCTGGACGCCGACATCACCGGCCCCAGCATCCCCAAAATGTTCTTTCGGGAACGCCCGCGGGTGGAAACAAGCGCAGTGGGCATTATTCCGCCACAGAGCAGGACTGGCATCCGGGTGATGTCGATCAACCTGCTGCT
>JBFYRF010000123.1:0-5180 GCA_041302385.1 Anaerolineales bacterium
CGACCAGGCCCGCTCCGATGGCTGCTTCGAGAAGCATGAACAGTCCGGCGGCGATCATGGTCCGCCGCACGATGTGGCCGCGCGCATAGATGCGCCAGGCTCCGATCAGCAGCGCCAACACAGCGATCAGCGCCAGGCCGCTGGTCCCACGGTGGACAAACTCGATCACCGTCGCCGCTTCGGCTGATCGCGGCACCACCGCGCCGTTACACAACGGCCAGTGACTGCCGCAGCCCGCTCCGGAGCCTGTGGCCCGCACCCATGCGCCCCACAAGATCACCCCAACGTTCAGCCCCAGCGTGACCCAGGCGTAGCGCACAAAGCGCGTACGCGCCGACGCATCACGGGCTCGCATCTTCATTGAGCTGTCGCTCACCCTGATTTCCCCGCCGCGCAAGGAACCGCTCGCCGCACCGATCATGCTGGACTACGCGACCGCAGTCCCACTGCTCAAGCGCATGGGCCCGGCAGGATTCGAACCTGCGACCAACCGGTTATGAGCCGGCCGCTCTAACCCCTGAGCTACGGGCCCTATCTCGATTGTAGCCCAAACCCCCCTGCGAATGAGTGGCCATCGCCTCGTTTGGCGAGCAGCTGCGCACGCGAGACGCGCCCGGCTGCTTCGGCAGCCAGAGAGATGCAATCCTGCCAAGGCGTCCCGCATCGCGATCACCGTGTCGGTTACGCGCGCGCGACTGCGAAGCAAGACGCGGCGGTCATGCCTCGCGCCGCGCGTGCGTTGCGGATGTTCGTTCGCGCCTCACACCCTTCCGCCTGGTTGGTCTCGATGCTCGGACAAGCCCGCGTGCTCGTCGGTGCCTCGGAGCGGCCTCGCGGCAAGTGCGCGTGCCGCGGGGGCGCGCGGAATCTGACCCTTCCAGGCCTTGCATTCCTGGCGAAGATTGTGTAGATTGCAGGCTATCCTGTATCAAGAGGTGGCACGATGGCAGTCAAGAAAGCAAAGAAGACGACGAAGAAGGCTGCACCGAAGAAGGCTGTGAAGAAGACGACCAAGAAAGCTGCACCGAAGAAGGCTGTGAAGAAGACAACGAAGAAGACGGCTTCGAAGGCCAAGAAGACCACCAAGAAGGCTGCACCGAAGAAGGCCAAGAAGACCGTCAAGAAGGCGAAGTAGTCGCCTGCTTGAGCAGAAGGCCCGGCCGGAAAGATCGGCCGGGCCTTCTGCTTTAATACTCTGAACGATCCAGCACACTGGATCGGTTAGATTCGCAAACCAGCCGCACCCCCGTGTCCTGAGCAGAACACAACTGCACGCAGCAGTGTGCGTGCAGTCGGCCTCTCAGTTGGGTCGAGAGTTCAGAGCGGGCGACGGGATTCGAACCCGCGAATAACAGCTTGGAAGGCTGTTGCCTTACCCCTTGGCCACGCCCGCATGAAGCCCATCGGTTCCCTGCCCGGGATCACGCACAGGCAGCTCGCTTACTGTCCGAGGGATTCTACCTCGCTCCGCCTATGCGGCCGAGTTCACGCCTGACGAAGAGAACGCGTCCCTCTCCACATGCAAGTTGCCCGGATTCCAATACGCGGACGCCGATAGGACATTCAAAGGGCGTGCCTTCGGAGGCTGTCTGCCGTCGGGTGGGCATCTGGGTGCCGCTCGCGGATCCCTCATCCGCTGAGGCACGCCCGGTGTTGGCTCTGGCCCGTCAGAGGACCGGCACGCCCAGGTCATCCGAACCGGTGGACTTCCCACCGGCGAGGATCGAAGCCGTGGCGCCGTTCCGCCGCAGCTCCAGCGCTGCCCCCAAATCGAAATCCCCAGGCAGGGCGCGCGCTGCGCCAGCGTAGATACGTAGCTTGCGTTGCAGGCGCTCAATCAGCGCGCGCCGATCCAGCAGCACCTTGTCCCCCCACACGCTGCCGCGCCGCTCATAGGCCTGGACCCACTCCAGCTGTCGCTCGGGCCCATAGTGAGCTGCCACGACAACCACGTCGATGCGTCGGTTGGAAGAAGGGATCCTGGCTCCAGGCACTTCGGCCTCCTGACTCTCCAACCGAGTGCGGAGAGATGTGCGGCGGAGATTTCCGCCGTGAGCAGCACAGGCACTACCGACCCTGCTCGCCTGGCGGAGTTGTCGGGGTTGCCTTCGGCACATCCAAGGCAGTGCCTTGTTGGTGGTCGTGCGTGGTCGGGGTGGGCGGACTTGAACCGCCGACCCCCGCGTCCCAAACGCGGTGCGCTGCCAGCTGCGCTACACCCCGAAGCGAGGCGAGTATACCGGCCGCCTCGAAGGCGGTCAAGCCGCGCTGCTGCGCGGCGAAGTGCGCGACAATCGGCACCGTCCCGGCGCACCACCTCGCCGGCCCGAGTCACAGGCGCAACGCGATGCGTGAGTTTCCGAGATTGTATGCCGGCCTCTACCGGACCTTCCACGCCGATCTGCCTTTCTGGCGGCGGATGGCATTCGCCGCCAACGGGCCCATCCTGGAGTTGGGGAGTGGCACGGGGCGGGTGGCCGAATCCCTTGCCCACCGCGGGTTCCTCGTCACGGGAATCGACTCGGACCCTGACATGATCGCCTGGGCCGAGCAACACCGGCCGCCCCTGACGGCCGGCGCCCTGTCCTACGTGCAGGGAGACATTGCCGAGCTCCAGCTTGCGACAAAGTTCGGCCTTGTCTTGTGCCCCTGCAACACGCTCTCCCTGCTTTCGCGCGATCAAGCACAGCAGGCGCTCCGCCTCAGCCGCGAGCACCTCTTGCCCGGCGGAGTGTTCGCGGCAGAGCTGGCGCACCCGCGTGATGTGCGGACCGGCGGCCTCGAACCTTCCTCGCCGCTGGCCGCCTTCCAGGATATGGAAACTGGACGGCCGGTGCAGGTCTCCGCCGCCCAGCGGTTCAACCGCGACCAGCGCGCCGCCGAGGTCGAGTGGCGCCTGGACGACCTCTGGCCCGACGGGCGTATCAAACGTCACGTCGTCCGCCAGACACTCCAGCTGTGGGAACCGGCCGAGGTCCAGCGCGCCATGCAAGTTGCGGGGTTCGCCGGCAGCAGCCTGCTTGGTGGGTACCGCGCCCAAAACTACGACGAGCATTCCAAACGAATGCTCGTCGTAGCCGTTGCCCCCTGAAACGGATTGCAGCCGTCAGGCCAACTGTCGGACCACCAGCATCACCTTACCCTGGACCTGTAGCGTCTCCGGCCGGTCGATGTAGATCGGCTCCATGGTCGGGTTGGCGGGCTGCAGGCGCACTCGCTGCCCCTCACGGTAGATGTGCTTGAGGGTAGTTTCTTCCTTGTCGCTCAGCCACACGGCCACCATGTCACCGTTGCGCCAGTCCGGTTCGCGCTTCATCACCACAATGTCGCCATCGTTGACCATGGCATCGATCATCGAATCGCCTTTGACCTGCAGGGCGAAGATCCCCTCGGTCGTGCTGAGCAGGTCGCGGGTGATCTCCAGCGCCTCATCGGTGTCGAACATCGGGCTGTCGGTGCCGGGGAGCGGAACCGGCGCGCCGGCGAAGATCCTGCCAACCAGTGGCACGCGGATGATGTCCGCCGCTCGCTGGCCGGCTCGGGCGAGCTTGTTCGTCAGCCGAAGGCCGCGCGATACGTTCTGCTGCCGGTCCAGGTAGCCCTCTTCCACCAGCCGATTGAGGTTGTAGTTCACCACCGAGGTGGAAGAAATGCCGACGGCCTCACCGATCTCCCGAATCGAGGGCGGATAACCGGCCTCGGTGTGGTAGCGCTGAATGAACTCCAGAATGCGCCGCTGGCGGTCGGACAGCTTTCCCTTCACTTCCACCTCCCCGGCGGCTGACTCGCACGCCTGTTCGAATTCTAACGGAACATTCGTTCTATGTCAAGCCAGCGCGTTCCCTCGCTGCACAGGGCAGCGGGCAATCACCCCCTGACCGCCAACAAGCTGATCCGGCCCGGGCGGGATTGCGGCCACTCTCCCTGCATCAACCTCCCTTTCTTGCCGGCAACCAGACCTCACCGGCGCCGAAGCCGCACATAACGAGGCCAAGCCTGGATCGGAAGGGATGATCCATCCGGTCCCCGCCCGCCCGAGGCGCAGCCCCGCGCCTGGGGGAAGCTGGCTGGAGGCGAGATCCCTGATCAATAGGCGCCGGCGGTCCCCTGCAGGTCCGGCAACCGACTCCCTTCCCCTGGCAGCCTGCACGGCTTGCTCACCGCTGTCGCGCACGGCAAGCTACCCGGCGTCCTCCTCAAATCGCCGTTCTCCCGCAGCACGCAGCGCGAGAGGCAGGCCTTGAAGGCAGAACCGTTGCGGCGCTGTGGGTCGCATAGGCGGTATGTCAGTCCGCCCTCAGGACGCCTTTGCTCCGCCAGCCTTCCGCCCTGTCGGCTGCGCTGCCCGGTTGGCACCCCTGCCGAATTGCCGCACGGCTCAACTTCAGTAGAATTGGGCGTACGACGTCAAGGAAGGTCAGGATGGACGAACTGCGATTGCGGATCCTTACCGACGGCAAGAACCTGGGCAATGGCATCCTCAAGGTGGACGGCTTCATCAACCATCAGGTCGATCCCCGGCTGATGGACGCCTGCGGTAGAGCGTTGGCCGACCGTTTTGGCCCGCTCGGCGCGACCAAAGTGCTGACGGCGGAGATCTCCGGCATCGCCCCGGCACTGACGACCGCCTTCCATCTCGGCGTGCCGGTGGTCTACGCCCGCAAGACCAAGCCCATCACCATGCCCGACCAGATCTACCTCACCCTGGCACCGTCGCACACCAAGGGGCGGACCGTGGAGCTGATCGTCTCTCCGGAGTATCTCGGGCAGGACGAGCGGGTGCTGATCATCGACGATTTTCTCGCCAGCGGCCAGACGATCCTGGGATTGGTCCGTCTGGCGCAAGCCGCCGGGGCCACCGTCGTCGGTGTGGGCGCCCTGATTGAGAAGTCCTTCGAGGGCGGGCGCACGCTGCTGGCGTCGCTTGGCGTACCGATCGAATCACTGGCCGTGATCAGCGACATGAGCGAAGGGCGCATCGTGTTTGCCGCATGAGCGATGCCTGACTCGATTGTCGTTCTCGACTTCGGTTCACAATACAGCCAGCTGATCGTCCGGCGCGTGCGCGAAGCCCGGGTGTACAGCGAGCTATTCCCGCATGACGCGCCCCCGGAGGCGGTCACCTCGCTCCAGCCGGTCGGTTACATCTTGTCCGGTGGGCCAGCCTCGGTCTATGAGGC
>JBFYRF010000126.1:0-10311 GCA_041302385.1 Anaerolineales bacterium
TGCCAGTCCCAGTACTCCTGCACCGCCTGGTGGAAGGGGATCGGTTCCGGCAGCCCGAGCTCGCGGCGGGACTTCGAGAGATCGCAGTACAGGTGATAGCGGCTGAGGCGCAGCTGGTTGCCGTCGAGCGGCAGTGGCATGAACCGGCGCAGGCCGTCGACCAGCGAGGCCAGCGGCGAGAGGCTCCATCCCGGCAGGCGCAGCCAGGGCGGCCGGCGGCCGACGACCTGGGAGATGATCTCGAGCGTCTGGTGGTGGGTCAGGTTCTCGCCCCCCAGCAGGTAGCGTTCCTCGGCGCGTCCCAGCCGCGCCGCCGCCAGATGGCCGGCGATGACGTCGTCAATGTGAACCACGTTCCAGCCACCGTCGAAGTAGACAAACCCCAGACCTCGGGCGACTTCGAGAACCAGCGACCCGCTGATCGGTTTGACATCGCCCGGCCCGAACACGGCAGAGGGATTGACGATCACGACTTCAGGCCGCCCCTCGGCGGTGCGCAAAGCCTCCTGCTCGGATCGGTGCTTGGCGTAGCCATAGGGGAAACGCCCCGGGGGCAGATTGAAGGTGTGCTGCTCGTCGAGCCATTCCTCGCCGGAGGGAACACCGAGGGCCGCCAGGGAACTGGTGATCACCAGCCGGGCGACGCCGGCGGCGCGTGCTGCCTGGACAACGTTGCGGGTGCCCTCGACCGCCGTCCGGATCACTTGATCCGGGTATCGCCAGTAGGCTGCCTCGGCGGCGGCATGGAAGACGAAGTCCACCCCCTGCATCGCTGGCGTCAGCGACTCCGGGCTGAGAACGTCGCCCAGGTAATGGCTGACCTTCATGCTGTCCAGAGCGCGAGGGTTGGAAGTTGGGCGGCGAAAGGCCCGTACCGAATGACCCTGGTCGAGCAGGGCGCGGCATAAGGCCACGCCGATGAATCCGGTGGCGCCGGTAACGAGGACGGTCTCAGGCAATCAGCTCAAGCTCCCGGCCCACCCCGCGCAGGATCTCCAGGGCGCGGTCGATCTGATCGTCGGTATGCGTGGCCATGTAGCTGGTGCGCAGCAGGCACTGATCGGGCGGCACTGCGGGCGAGATGACGGCGTTGGTGTACAGCCCGCGCTGGAAGCACAGATTCCAGGCGGTGATCGTCTTCTCGAAATCGCCGATCATGATCGGGATCACCGGCGTCACGCTGGGGCCGGTGTTGAACCCGGCGGCCTTCAGGCCGGCGCGCATGCGCTCAGTGACCTGCCACAGGCGGTCGACGCGTTCTGGCTCGTTCTTCATGATCTCGAGCGAGGCCATCACGGCGGCCACGTTCGAGGCGGGCATCGAGGCGCTGAAGATCAGCGAGCGAGCGTGGTGCTGGATGTAGTGGATGATGTCTTCGTCGCCGGCGATGAAGCCGCCAAGCGAGGCGAACGACTTGCTGAAGGTGCCCATGATCAGGTCGACCTGATCGGTCAGGCCGAAGTGGGCGGCCGTGCCCCGTCCACCGCCCATCACGCCCAGGCTGTGCGCATCGTCGACCATCAGGCGGGCGCCGTGCTTCTTGCAGATCGGAGCCATCTCCGGCAGCGGCGCCAGGTCGCCACCCATGCTGTAAACCCCATCGACCACCACCATCCGACCGGCGCTCGCGTCGATTCCGGCCAATACCCGGTCGAGGTGCCCCAGATCGTTGTGGTTGAAGCGGCGCATCTCGCCCAGGGCCAGCATACAGCCGTCGACGATGCTGGCGTGGTCATCCTTGTCGGCGACCACCACGTCGCCCTTCTGGACCAGGCAGGAGATTGTGCCCAGGTTCACCTGGAAGCCGGTGCTGAAGACCAGCGCTGCCTGCTTGCCGACATAGTCCGCCAACTGGGCTTCAAGCTCTTCATGCAGCCGCAGGTTGCCGTTGAGGAAGCGCGAGCCGGTGCAGCTTGTGCCGAAGCGCTTGACGGCGTCGACCGAGGCCTGGCGCACGCGGGGATCGGTGGTCAGGCCAAGATAGTTGTTGGAGCCGATCATCAGCACGCGGCGGCCTTCGATCAGGACTTCGGTGCCCTCGGTGTCGTCCAGGACCGTGAAGTAGGGGTAGACCCCCATCGCCTTGGCGATCTTGGCCTGGGTGAAACTGTAGCACTTGTCGAAGATGTCCATCTACCCGCTCCTGTGCATAAGACCAAGGCGCGCCCGCCGCCCGGAATCCTGCTTGATTGTATCCTGACCGAGGGGATCCGAAGCTAGGATAAGGCCCGGCGCAGGGAATGTCAAAGGGTCTGCTGCTGATTCATCGGAGGAATGGCTGGCTGGCCGCATTCCCCCGTCGCCTGCCTGGATTGAGCCTGCGTGAGAAGCAGTCGACGGGCGCGTGGCTCCTGAGGCGCGGGTTCCATGCAGGACGAAGACCGCCTGCCGGAGGCGAGGTCCCAGGGGGCGTGCTGTCTCAGGCAATCGCCACCAGCGGCGGACGCACGGTTTGGTCATGCGCGCCGGTTGCGCCGCCGATGCCGACCCACGCCTGAGGTAAACGCTCTCCCGGCCTACCGGGACCCATTCGCTTCGCTGGGCTGCGCCCTGCGCGGGAATGGCGAGACGGGCAAAGACGGGACCTGCGGGAGAGACGGCAGGAATCGAGCAGCCGCGTTGACGATTCTCGGGAAGCCGGGTATCGTGCAGCCCTGCAAGGTGATGAGCGGCGCGCGGCTGGTCATGTGGGCTGTTGCCGCTCCTTCGCCCTGATCCTGCCGGGCGTCAGTGTCCCGGTCCTGAAGGAGACAACCCACCATGACCGAGAGCGAGATCGGACCACTGCCGCACTGGGTTCTGGAGACCATCTACCCGAGTCTGGAGAGCCCTGAGTTCTTGCAGGCGTTTCAGTCCGTGGGCGAGCAGTGCGATGCGATCGACCAACTGCTGGATGAGCGCAATCTTCGGCGTGGCGGGTGGATCCCCAGGTCGGACGAGCAGGCCGCCGAGGCGGTTGAGGCGTACCTGACGGCGAGCAACCGCATGGTGATGCTCTACGCAACGCTGCAGGCCTACATCTATGGTTTCGTGTCGACCGACTCCTTCAATACCCTCGCCAAACGGCGCACCTCCGAGCTGGACCTGGTTGGTGTGCGGATCGAGACCCAGGAGATGCGCTTCAAGGCCTGGCTGGGCTCGCTGGCCGAGGCCGGAATTCGCCCGGCTGCACTGGCGAAGCACAGCCCGGCCGCCGCCGACCATGTGTTCACCCTGCAGGAGATCGTTGCCCAGAGCCGCTACCTGATGTCGGAGGCCGAGGAGACGCTGGCGGCTCAACTGTCGCTCAGCGGGGGCAGTGCGTGGGAGAAGCTGCAGGGAACGGTCGCCTCCCAGGTGACGGTGCCCTTCGAGCGGGAAGGGCGCGTGCAGGATGTGCCGATGAGCATGCTCCAGAACATCGTGCGCTATGACCCCGACGAGTCGGTGCGGCGCCGCGCGTTCGAGGCCGAGATCCGGGCATGGGAGCGGGTGCGCGAACCGCTGGCGGCCTGCATGAACGGCATCAAGGGCGAGGTCAACACGCTGGATCGGCGCCGCGGGCGAGAGGACTCGCTCCACCGCGCCCTGGATCAGGCGCGCATCGACCGGGAGACGCTGGAGGCGATGCAATCCGTGATGCGGCAATCCTTTCCCATGTTCCGGCGCTACTTTCACCGTAAGGCGCAACGGCTGGGGAAAGATCGGCTGGCCTGGTGGGATCTGTTCGCCCCCCTGGGGAAGGACAGCCGGCGCTACTCGTTCGATCAGGCGCGCCAGTTCATCGAGACCCAGTTCGAGGCCTTCAGCCCGCGCCTGGCCGGCCTCGCCCGGCGCGCCTTCGCGGAGGGCTGGATCGACGCTGAGCCGCGTAACGGCAAGGTCAGTGGTGCCTTCTGCATGGAAGTGCCGCTGCTGGAGCAATCGCGTGTGCTGGCGAACTTCGATGGATCTTTCGATCAGCTGAGCACCCTGGCGCACGAACTGGGTCATGCGTTCCACAACGAGTGTCAGGCCGGGCTGACGATGATGCAGCGGCGCACGCCGATGACGTTGGCTGAGACCGCCTCGATCTTCAACGAGTCGCTGGCCCAGGAAGCGGCCTTGAGGCAGGCCGGCAGCCCACAGGAAGTCCTCGCCATTCTGGAGACCTTCCTCATCGGCAGCTCGCAGGTGATCGTCGATATCTACTCGCGCTTCCTGTTTGAGCGCGAGGTCTTCGAGCGCCGGCTGGAGGCCGAGCTGTCCGCCGACGATTTCTGCGACATCATGCGCCGCGCTCAGCTCGAGACCTATGGCGACGGACTGGATGAGGCGCACCTGCACACCTACATGTGGGCCTGGAAGCCGCACTACTACAGCCCGGGTCTGTCGTACTACAACTTCCCCTACGCCTTCGGCATGCTGTTTGGACTTGGCCTGTACGCCGAATATGAGCGCCGCGGCCCGGCCTTCGTAACCGACTACGAGGCGCTGCTGCGGGCCACCGGATTCGGCACGGCCGCCGACCTGGCATCACGCTTTGGCATCGACCTGCGGCGGCCGGAATTCTGGCAGGGCAGCATGGCGGTGATCGAGAAGCAGGTGGAGCGCTACATCAAGGCATAGGTCGCGGCTGGCACTTGGGCGCGATTCGGAATCAGATCGTGACGGGAGACTGCCCGAGGCGGCGCCTGAGCGGGGAAGGCGATCCGGGGGAAGTTGTGCGCAGGCCGATCCCGGCCTCGCCCAGGGATCCGTCGGCCGCTGGGCGTTCCTGGCGGGGAGCATGCGGTTGCGACGGGGACGGCCACCGATCGCATGACAGATGCGGGATTGCGGTTTGAGGCACCCCGGCGGATGATATGGGAGGTCGACTGGCTGGCATCCCCGCCGCCGGCCGATGGCTTCTGAGGGAACGTTCCGTCCTCTGGGGGGAGGTCCGCATGGGCATCCGGCGTCGTTTCCCTGCACCCCGCACACTGGCTGTGATGTTGTTGCTGTGTGGCCTCGCACTTCCACCGGCTCGGCACAGCCGGCCGTACACATCGCCTGCGCTGGACGGCCCGACACTGAATGTCGCCCCCGCTAGCGGCACAGCCGGCTCGTCGGTCACGCTCACCGGCTCCGGGTACGTCCCCGGCGGCTACGAGGGGACAATCCGCTGGGATGGCGCCGATCGTAAGACCTTCCCCATCCCGCCGGGCGGCGCCTTCTCGACCGGGTTCAAGATCCCTGAGAACGCCGATCCAGGGAAGCACAAAATAACCGTTTGCGCCAACTGCGGAGGGGTCGAGTTCGAGCAGAGCGCTTCGGTACCCTTCAAGGTTACAGCGTCGGTGACCGAAGAGCCGCCAACTGCGGCGCCACCGACGCTTGCGCCTCGCCCACCGGCTCTACCTGAGCCGCTTTCGGGCTGCCTCGCGCTGGCGCTCGACGCAGACGCCCGGGTGATCGACTTTGAGGATGCTGAGGCTGGGTCGCTGCTGGACATGACCTACACTGACGAGTTCGATGTGCGCTTTCGGCACTCGTTGCGCGCGGTGGACCCGGCCGTGGCGCCCCGCTCCGGAGCCCTGGCCGGCAAGAGCTTCGAGACCGAGTTCGGCAGTTCGGGCGATCCGATTCGGATGGAGTTTACCGAGGGCGTGCTGGGCGTGGGGATGTACGTTGGCATGGAGCAGGCAGTTGAGACCGAGGGGGACGTCACGGCTCGGCTGGAGGCCTTCGGCTACCCCGCCGGTGGCACGGAGGTCGGCGCATTGGGCAGCGGGACAGTGAGCTTCCCTGCCGGGACCACGCCGGTCGAGCATTGCGTGAGCTACCGCGCCCCGGAGGGCGCGGTCATCCTGCATGCCACCCTCGACTACGTGGACGCCGCCGGCCACTCCATCTTCGAGCCTCGGCTGATTGATGACCTGACGATTCTGCCGAGCGCCCTGGAACTCCCGGCTGACCTGCCGCCTCGGGTGGAGATCACCTCGCCGGCGGAGGGGGAGATCTTCACCGGCGGTGAGCTGCTTCTGCGCGCCCGCATCGTGGAGGACCGGTCGCTGCGATCAACCGGCTGGTGGCTGGAGGGCGGACGGGTTCCGGGCGGCGGTGCGCTCGTGGCGGGGCCGGCGGGCGAGCCGGGGGAGTACCTGGTCGCGCGGGAGTTCCCGGTCGCCGACACCTTGCAGGAAGGATCCGCCAACACCTTCATCGTGAGGGCGGACGATGCGAGCGGATTGCGCGGCGAGGACCGCGTGACGGTCTACTACCAGCCGCCGCCGGATCTTGACCTGGAGATCGTCGGGTTGGAGGCGACGCAGGCGACCCAGTGTCTGGATCGCTCCGGCTGCACGGCGGTGCCCTTGATCGCCGACCGGCCAACGTTGGTGCGGGCCTACGTTCGCTCCGCGGCTGGCGGCTCGGCGGCCGGCGTGACGGGCGAGCTGTGCTACTGGAGATCGGGCGAGACCTCGAGCGAGTGTATACATCGTGTCGAGCCGCTCTGGCCCGTCGACGTCGAGCCGGTGGCCGACCCGCTGACCGCGCATCGCGGCGACCTGTACCGGACCCTGAACTTCCTGCTGCCGCAGGATGCCATCGATCGCAGGGGAAGGCTGTACATCCAGGTGCGGGTTAACCCCGGTCATTCCCCGGAGGAGTGCTGCTACGAGAACAACGACACGCGGCACTCATGGATTGATGTTCTACCGGAGAAGCGGTTGGATGTCGTCTTCATTCCGGTCAGGCTGCTGTCGGGCGAGACCGCCGACCTGGATCAGCGCTGGAGGCTGGCGGCGTGGCTGCTGCGCGCCTATCCCATCTCGAGCATGCACGTCTGGCAGCTCGAAGGCGGGCGTTCCATGCTGATGGATCCGCTTGTGAGCGCCACTTGGAGGGTCTGGGGAGCCAACCTGTGGGACGTGATGCTGTATCAGCTGTGGTGGGTGAATGCCTGGCATGATGACCCGGTCGACGCGCTGCGCTACTACGGGATGGTGCCATTTGAGGCGATGGGGCTTACCGGCGGCGTGGGGGGCGTCGCCAAGTTACCGGGCTACGAGAGCGGCGGAGTCGTGCCCAGCCACGAGAGCATTGCCGGGGAGGCTGCGGTGCTGGCTTTTGGCGCCGATGGCTGGACCGTTTCGCCATGGGTAGTGGCCGGACCCACGGCCGCTGAGGAGATCGCGCACAACCATGGCCGGCGCCACGCCAGCGCATGCATGAGCGCCTTCAACCCCGATCCGGATTACCCCGTGGCGAATGGATTCCTGGATGAATGGGGAACCGATGTACGCCTGGTCAGTAGCTGTGGGGCGCCCGGCCCCACCATCGTCACCGAGGCCGGCCCGGTGGTGGAGGGGAGCGGGACGTGCAACTCCTTCCTGTATGACCCGGCCAGCACGCACGACTACATGAGCTACTGTGACGTCCTCGACCGGGCATGGACTTCGCGCTACACGTATGAGGCGATGATTGACGCCGTCGGCAGCGTCGGAGCCGTTCCGGGCGGAGGGGCAAGGATGGCGCCCGCCGAGCCGTCGGCTTCTTTTCTGCTGGGCGCAGGCTGGCTGGCAGGGGAGCAGATCGAACTGCCGCGGGGCTTCATGCGAGCCGATGCGCCGCCTCCCGACCTCGCCCTGGCGCAGTCGGGAGACTACCAGGCGCGTCTGCTCTCGTCCAGCGGCGAGGTGCTGGCGGAGCAGGCGTTTGGTCCGGTCGGGAACAGCAACCAGGCACCGGCTGAGACCGGATTCTTCGCGTTGGGGCTGCCCTGGGTGGACGGGGCAGTTGCAGTTGCCTTTGAACACGGCGGCCGGGAGATCGCTCGCTTCGATGCCAGTGCCCACGCGCCCCAGGTTCGCTTGGTGTCCCCGAACGGCGGGCAGGCATGGCGCGACCGCGGGGAGAAAACCATCCGCTGGGAGGCCGATGATGCGGACGGGGATGCATTGACCGCCGTGGTCCAGTACAGCCGAGATAACGGCGCCAGCTGGAGCGCGGTCGACATTGAGGCTCAAGACGGCAAGACCCAGGTCGATTTAGCCCAACTGAGCGGAAGCCCTCAGGCTTTGGTTCGGGTAGTCGTGTCGGATGGCTTCCACACGGTGGTCGATGCGAGCGATGCCACGTTCTCGGTCGAAGGCAAGCCTCCGGAAGTGGTGGTCTCGTCACCGCACGATGGCGACACTTTCGCCTATGGCTGGCCGGTGCTGCTGGAAGGCTTCGCGCACGACCTCGAGGATGGGGATAAGCTGGATCCCGAGGGCATTGGCTGGCGCTCCAGCCGGGATGGCGAACTGGGGGGAGGCCCCTGGCTGCTGGTCCGGAGTCTGACGCCCGGTGAGCACGTCATCACGGTCGCCGCGCGGGACAGCCAAGGCAAGCTCGGCGAGGCGCAAGTATCGATCGTGATCCTCAACCCCGATGGGAGCCTGCCGACGCTTCGCGGAGTGCGCTCACCAGAGCTCGCCTGGGGTATCGGCCTGGGCGCAGGCGTGGGCGCGCTGGCCGGCGCAGCGATGATGCTTGCGGGGGTTATCGGCATCTATCGGAACCGTCGGCGCAGGACTCGTCAAGGCGACGTTCGCCGGCCATCCCGCAGTGGCAGGAGGCGTCGGCTCGTCTGACACGCGAACCCCCAAGGCATGCGACGGCGTGGGGGGGATTTGACGTGAGGCTTCGCCTCGGTATAATCCGCACAATCACACAGATCTGATGTGCGCGGAGAGGCGTTCCAGCAGGTCCGTTCAGCGAGTCGCCGGTTGGTGCGAGGCGATGGACCGGCTGCAAGCGCTCCACTTCGCCCCTGCCCCCGAGAGGCAGGCGTCATCCCCGCAGGGGCCAAGTGCGGCCGTAAGGGGAGCGGGTTCGCCCGGTAACGCGAGACTGAGGCCCCGCTGTGGCTGGGGTGAATGCAGGTGGCACCACGAGCGCCCCCTCGTCCTGCACGACGGGGGCGCTTGCGTTACGCCGGAGGTGGGAGATGCTCGACCTGCAGATGATTCGTGAGCAGACGGAGGCTGTACGCCTTGCCTTGGCCCGACGCGGGATCGAGCCGCCTCTGGAGGCGGTGTTGCGCCTGGATGGCGAGCGACGGGGACTGCTGACCGAAGTGGAGACGCTCAAGGCCGAGCGCAATCGCGTGTCGAAGGAGATCGGTCAGCAGAAAGACTCCGCGGGACGGCAGGCGAAGATCGAGGCCATGCGCCAGACCGGCGAGCGCATCGATGCGCTCGATGAGCGAGTGCGGTCGGTGGACGCCGAGCTGCATGCGCTGCTCGCCGGGATTCCCAACCTGCCGCAAGCCGATGTGCCAGACGGGCCGGACGAGTCGGGCAACGTCGTCATCGCCATGCACGGCGAGCCGACATCGATGCCCTTTCCTGCCAAGGCGCATTGGGATCTTGGGCCGGACCTGAAGGTGCTGGACATCGAACAAGGCGCCCGGCTGACGGGGTCGCGCTTCTATGTGCTGAGCGGCGCCGGCGCTCGCCTGCAGCGGGCGTTGATCGCCTGGATGCTCGACCTGCACATCCGGCAGGGTTACCTGGAGAAGTACACACCGTTTATGGTGCGCGGCCAGACGCTGTTTGCCGCCGGTCAACTGCCCAAGTTCGCCGAAAATCTGTACCGGGATCATGCGGAAGACCTGTGGATGGTGCCCACCGCCGAGGTCCCGCTGACCGGCCTGCACATGGAGGGCATTCTCGAGGCGGCAGATCTACCCCTGCGTTACACGGCCTACACCCCGTGCTTCCGCCGCGAGAAAATGTCGGCCGGGCGCGACGTGCGCGGCATCAAACGCGGTCACCAATTCGACAAGGTCGAGATGTACGTCTTCTGCCGCCCTGAGGCATCAGCCGAGGAGTTGGAGCGGATGCGCAGCCACGCCGAAGAGACCTGCGCCCTGCTCGAACTCCCGTATCGCACCAAAGCGCTGTGCACTGGTGACCTCGGCTTCACCGCGCGCAAGACCTACGACATCGAGGTCTGGGCGGCGGGCAGCGAAGAATGGCTCGAGGTGTCCTCGGTGTCGAACTGCGGGGATTTTCAGGCGCGCCGGGCGAACATCCGCTTTCGCGACGGCGGCCGGCCGCAGTTCGTGCACACCCTGAACGGCTCGGGCCTGGGATTGCCGCGCACGCTGATCGCTGTGCTGGAGAACAACCAGCAGGCGGACGGCAGCGTGGTCGTACCGGAAGTGCTGCGGCCTTGGATGGGCGGGATTGACGTGATCGAGGCTCCGGCGCCCTCGTGACCCCCGAGGCCTGGACGCTGATCGTCGGCCTGGTGATGCTGGTCGGGCTGGCCGGCACGATCCTGCCGGTGATTCCCGACCTGGAGCTGATCTGGCTGGCC
>JBFYRF010000132.1:0-2856 GCA_041302385.1 Anaerolineales bacterium
GTCGGCAAGCCGCAAGCCCTTCAAGTCATGCCGCCTGAAGCACGCCTGCACCTCCCCCAGGTCGCCCAGGTTTATCCTCCCGCTTGCCCACCCCCGGCTTGCCAGGGCGAGTCGGCCACCCCGGGCCGTCTTCCCCTCCGCGCAGCGCAAGGGGATCCCCTGACGGAAACGCGATCTCCACCCGCACGGCCAGGGCACAGTGAAGAAAGGCGGGTTCGGCCGGTCTGCCGGCCCACAGCAGACTGCTACCTGCGCACAGGACCGATCCCCCGTGACCCCCTGGAATCTGGACACCCGCGCGCCGCGCATGGTAAGATGCGGCCGGAGAGTCAACGTGGCCAAGAAAGCAGCCGCCAATCGGAGCGCCCGAGTGCGCCGAAGGATGCGGGTCCAGAGCGTGCTGTTCACCCTGCTGGGACTGCTCATCGTGGCATCCTTCGTGCTCAGTCTGATCGTGTAAGCGCACCTCGCCAGGCCCCAAGAGCTGACGGGCTGATTCAGGCCCCTGGCTGACCCGCCTCCCTGGAGCGTTCCTTTGTTCCAGGAGGACCTCGATACTATCGCGGAGGCTCATCGATGACCATCGAGCGCAAAGGGATCGTCCAGTTCCATGATCAGGACCAGACCATTGTCGGGCCGGACCTCAAGCCGGGGGATGCCGCCCCGGACTTCGCTGCGGTGACCACCGGCTGGAAGACCATCCGGCCGCTGCAGGAGAGCGCCGGCAAGGTGTGCATTCTGGCAACGCTGCTCTCGCTCGAGACCTCGGTGTGCGACCGTGAAACCCGGCGCTTCAACGAAGAGGCCTCGGCGCTGGGGCCGGACGTGCACACCTACGTGCTGAGCACCGATCTGCCGTTCACCCAGGCACGCTGGTGCGGCGCGGCCGGGATCGAGCGGGTAAGCACGCTCTCCGACCATGCCCGGGTTGACTTCGGCACCCAGTACGGCTGCCTGCTCAAGGAAGCTCGCATCCTGCGCCGGGCGGCGTTCGTCGTCGGCCGGGATGGGCGCATCGTCTACGCCGCCTACCTGCCAGCCCTCGGCGATGAGCCGGACTACACCGAAGTGCTGGCCGCAGCGCGCCAGGCGGTATAGCCCGCGCGGTGTAGATCTTGCATCCCATGGTACAGATATCCTGTGCGTTTGAAAGCCCGTCGTAAGGCGCGCGGCGGGGAAACTGTGCTACTCTACGAATGCATCGAGTCGGCAATCAGGCGCATCAGGCGCCAATCATAAAAACAGAAAGGTGGTGATAGCAATGTTGTTCGCTCCGAAAGAGAAGGGCCAGGGTCTTGTTGAGTACGCGCTCATCCTTGTTCTGGTGGCTGTCGTCGTGATCGTCATCCTGGCGCTGCTCGGACCCGCAATCGGCAACGTATTCAGCAACATCGTGACCAACATCTAGCCCACGCGTCCGTTCGGGAGGGCGGCCTGCCCTCCCATAGCAGAAAGCCCCGCGCAAGCGGGGCTTCTTCTTTCCCCTTCCCGGCATGACGCCTGGTCGAGCTCAGCGAGGGAAGCGCGAGAGCACCGTCGCCGCGGTGGGCACCGGCGCGCGCTGGCCGAGGCGCAGCGAGGCCGGCGCCACCTCCGGCTCGCGGGCTGCGCTCTGGAAGATCCCGATCGGAGTGCCCTCAACGGTCGACTTCAGTTGGAGATAGGCCTGTCCGGTCAGGTAACCCTCGGCATCGACGGCGCAGGAGGTCACCACGCCGATCACCTTGCCGCGGCGATCGACGACGGGATCGTGCAGGTGGGCCATGCGCACGCCCTTCTCGTCAAAACGGAAGCGAACCACCTCGCCCGTGCGCTGGGCCTCCTGCGCCAGGTAGGCGCTGCGCCCGATGAACCACGGCTTGTGGAGCTTGACATAGGAGGCGAAGCCCGCCTGGCCGACTCCCAGGTCCAGGTCGCCCCCCATCTCGTGACCATACAGCGGCAGCCCGGCCTCGGTGCGCAGCGAGTCGCGCGCCCCCAGGCCAATCGGCTTCATCCCGAGCGGCGTGCCGACGGCGATCAGCTGCTGCCAGAGCTCCGCCGCGCGATCGGGATGCACGAAGAGCTCGAAGGCCACCCGCTCGCCGGTGTAGCCGGTCCGGCTGACGATCAGGTCGAACCCGCCGAACTCAGCGTGCATCACCCCCGCCCAGGGGAGCGCCTTCAGGCGGGCGGCGTCGGCCGGGCTGCAGCCCAGCGCCAGCACGATCTCCCGGCTGCGCGGGCCCTGCAGGGCGATGTCGACGCGCCGCGCGTCGCCTTGATTGGGATCGCGCAAATCGCGCAGTTCGCAGCCAGCGCCGAAGGCGCGTGCCGCCTGCCGCACGTCATCCACGCGCACGCTCCCGGCCCGGACCGCATTCAGCCAGGCCCAATCCTTCTCGTCATTGGCGGCGTTGACCACGACCAGATACGCCTGCTGGTCGATGCGGTAGACCATCGTGTCATCGATGACATGCGCCGCCGGATCGAGGAACTGCGTGTACAGCGACTCGCCCACCGCCAGCCCGGCGACGTCATTGCCCACCACACTGTCCAGGAAGGCGCAGGCCTGCGGTCCGTCGGCTTGATACACACCCATGTGGCTGACGTCGAACAGGCCGGCTGCATTGCGCGTCGCCAGGTGCTCCTCGATGACCGAGGAGTACCACACCGGCATCTCCCAGCCGGCAAAATCGACCAGCTTGGCGCCCAGCGCCTTGTGCGCAGCATGCAGCGCGGTCTTGCGTACCGGCCCAGCTTCTGGCGCCGACCAACGGAAGGCCGGCAGTGCCTTGTCCGCGCTGGGGCCAGCACCGACGAACCAAGGCTTGTGCGCGCCGTCCTGGCGGGCGGCGTTCTTCGGCGGCCGCTCTG
>JBFYRF010000155.1:0-2856 GCA_041302385.1 Anaerolineales bacterium
AGCCGCAGCCTGTACCAGGCCGCAGACTGCAAGGTGATCCTGTTCGGCTTCGCCCCGGGCCAGATGCTTTCTGAGCACACCGCCGCGCGTCCGGCGGTGATCCACATTCTGGAGGGGGAAGTCAAGCTCACACTGGGGGCAGATCAGTTCCAGGCCGGCCCGGGCTCATGGGCGCACCTGGAGCCGAATGTGGCGCACAGCCTGCTGGCCATCACCCCAACCGTGATGCTGCTGACGCTCTTCGGCGCAGAGGGATAAGCTCGACCGCCTGCGGCTGACCCGGGGATGCTCCGGATTGTCTCAGCGGCGAAATCCATTCGGGTCAGGGCCGGCGGGTCAGGCCGCAGCCCACCAATCTGAGCCCTCGTGCAGTCCGACGACCGCCAGTTGATGGCGGATCAACGCACGTGCGCCGCGTGAGCCGACGCAGGCCAGCACGGCTGGATGCTGATAGCGCCGCCACAGCTCTGGCAGGGCATCCGGGGACACAATGGGGCAGCCGCGCCGCTCGCGCCCCAGCTTGCGCGGATCGATGTCAATGAAGGCCTTCAGGGGCGCGCCGCCGCGCTGCAGATGCTTGGCCAGCCGCCGCCCCATCTGTCCCGCGCCCCAGACAATGACCGCGTCGCGTTCCCGCAGCGGACCCTGCAGCAGGTAGTAGCTCTTCGCCCGCAGGAAGTTCTCGACCGAGTAGCGAGGATCGGTGCGGGTCAGCCGGCGCGGATGGTCACGCCAGTGCAGCAGCACAACCGGGACCTTGGCGAAGCGCGCCCCGGCGCTGTGCATCCGCAGCCACAGGTCGTAATCCTCCGCCCAGCCGCGTTCCTGGTAACCGCCAACACGTTCCAGCCATTCTCGCCGGATGACCATCGATGAGTGCACCAGCGGGCTTTCGATGAAGATCTCGCGGGCGATCGCTTCCGGCTCGATCAGCCGGTTCTGCCACTCAATGTACCGCCGGAAGCCCTCCGCCAGCAGGTCCGGCGGGTAGCCGGCGACCAGGCAGCCCACGGCGGCCAGTTCCGGACGCGCACGCAGCAGGTCCAATTGTTGTTGCAGCCGCTCGGGCTCGGCCAGGTCGTCGGCGTCCATGCGGGCAAGGAGCGGCGCCTGGCAGGCGTCCAGGCCGGCATTGAGGGCGGTGATGATTCCGCCCGGCTCGATCCTCAGCAGCCGCAAGCGCGGCTCGCGTGCCGCCCATGCCATCAGGCGCTCGGCCGAGCCATCGCTCGAGCCGTCATCGACGGCGATCACTTCAAAGTCCGCCAGCGTCTGCCGGAAAAGCGACTCCAGCGCCTCATCCAGCGTCGAGGCCGCATCGCGACAGGGCAGCAGGACCGACACCGCTGGAGAGCTCATCGGGGGGAGGCACATTCCCAATCAAGGCCAGACATGATCCGCGCCCGGAGGGCGGCGCCGCCCGAACCAACCAACGGGCTACTCGAGAACGAGACGGGCCACCGCACCCTCACCCCCGACCCTCGCGCAGCATCCCGGTGGGGCTCCCCCGTGCGCCGACACGGACCCGCAGTCCATGCCCCCCGGCAGGGGAGGGGACTGGCTCCACGGAATCCACGGGAAGCTCAGATCCCCCCAGATTCCATATGCACTACCCTTTCTCCGCTGCGCTTCCTTGCGTGTCGGAAAGCTGGCCGCGGAGAGAGAGAAAGGGGTGAGGCGGGGATCAGGATTGTTCCGAAGCCTGCTAGACGACGACCTCGACCTTGGTGCCTCGCCCCAGGCGCGGATCGAGCGCATCGCGCAGCCCGTCGCCGAGCAGGTTGAAGCCGAGCACGGTCAGCATGATCGCCAGCCCGGGGAAGAAGACCAGATGCGGCGCGGTGAAGACCTGGTTGCGCTCGGCGCCGAGCATCGAACCCCATTCCGGCGTCGGAGGTTGCGCACCCAGCCCGAGAAACGACAGGGCGGCCGCGCTCAGAATCGCCGAAGCGATCTCGAGGGTGCCAAGCACGATCAAAGGAGTCATGGCGTTGGGCAGGATGGAGCGGAGAAGGACACGGCCCGAGCCGGCGCCCAGCGCTTTGGAAGCCGAGATGAAGTCCGTTTCCTTGACCGAGATCACGCTGGAGCGCATCACGCGCGCATAGGCCGGGATGGTGACGATGGCAATCGCCAGCAGGGTATTCATCAAACCCGGGCCAAGCACCGCCACGATGGCGATGGCGAGCAGCAGGGCGGGGAACGCCAGCAAGACGTCCATCACCCGCATCAGGCCATTGTCAGACCACCCGCCCCAATAGCCGGCCACGGCGCCTATGGTCGTGCCGATCACAATGGCGAAGCCGACCGTGACGAAACCGATCACCAGCGAATAACGCGATCCGTAGACCACCCGGCTGAACTGATCGCGCACATTCCCGTCGATACCCATCAGGTGCTGCGGTTGATCGGCCGGGCACCCCAGCAGGTGAATGCAGGGTGGTGCGCGGCGCTTGACATCCTCTTTGCCGATCAGCACTTCGTCCGGCTCATAGGGTGCGATCCACGGAGCAAACACAGCCGTCAGGATCAGCGCACCCAGGATGATCATTCCCGCGATGGCTGACTTGCGCTGCAGCAACCGGCGGGCCGTTGTGCGCCACAGGCTCGCGGGCTTGCCGCTGATGCGCTCGGCGTCGAGAGACCCAGGTCCGGTGGAGAAGATATCCGTAGAGGCCGTCACGCCAATCTACTCCAACCGCACCCGAGGGTCCAGGTAGGTGTACGAGACATCGACGGCCAGGTTGATAAGTACATAGCCCACGGCAACCACCAGGGTGAAGGCCTGGATGACCGGATAGTCCCTGGCCGTGATGGCTTCGTAGATAGCGCGTCCAACCCCCGACAGGCCGAAGA
>JBFYRF010000167.1:0-10887 GCA_041302385.1 Anaerolineales bacterium
AGCCAGGTCCGGGATGACATCGTGCGTTGGGACGCTCCACTGTGCTCGGGGCGATGGCAGCATTCTACTCCCGGGCGCCTCATCGGCATAGCGGTCGAGGCGAACCGGCGATCGGGGGTGGTATTGGGGCGAGTCAGGAACGCTCGAGGTGGGGCGACTGACCCTCCAGCCGCGAGAGCTTGGGTAGTCGCGGGCGCGCGCCGGTCAGCCAAGAAGGTGGTGGCTTGCCGGCTGGGACAGCCGGACCTTCGCTGTGCAGCCTGCAAATCCTCCGCTAGCGGCGCATTTCGCTGCGGTTCCGGCGTCGGAGGCTGCGCTACGGAGGTCGGGAGTCCTGCGGAGGCGGGCGATGCGAGATTCCGTGATGGCCTACATGCTGACCAACCCGCACAGGCGAGTTCAGCCGGCGCGAACGAGGGGGTCAACGTCGTGCAGGAGGACAGCGGGCCGCACATCGTGTGCGGCCCTGCAGTTGGCAGCTTGCTTGTCCGCGCAGGGTGAGGATCAATCGAATACCGCCAGCAGCAACACTCCCGCCCAGCGACCGAGGACGAAGGTCAGAGCGCCGGCGCACAGGAAGACCAGGAACGGCTGCAGCGGGCGTATCCTTCTGCGCCATATGAGCGCCGTCCCGGTCGTGCCTGCCATGGCCTGCCAGAAGTGGAGCTCAAGCGTGCTCAGGGTGCGCTCAAAGAAGTCGCGCATGGCATCACTTCGATGAGCTGATGCGCAGAATGCGACCAGTGCCATCGGTCACGACGCGCACAATGCGGCTGAGCGATTTCCCCCCTGGCAGACTGGCTCGGCCGCGATAGGTCAGCATGAAGGTCTCCGACCCATCGGAGGGGTTGGCCTGGCGCTTCACGGAGGGCGTGCAGCCGTCCATCTCCGGATAGGTGCGCCGGACCTGCTTGGAGACGGTGTCGATCTTCTTGGCGTCCATCTGCGGCCTCCTTTACTGCACTGCGACCCGTCGGCGCAGGAACGTCGGCAGATCGAGGTCGTCCTGAGCGAGCGGTGGGCCAGTCTGGATCGTGACCGTTTCGGTCACGGGCTGGGCAAGGGGGATCGCCGCTTGCGTCGGGGCTGGCTGTCCGCCGACGCCAGTGACCACCAGGATGGCCTGGGCCCGCCCGGTCATGGCCGGGTCGGTGCTGGCGCCAAGGATCAGTTCGACCTCGGGCGACAGGCTGCTGCGAAGATCCTCGACGGCCTCACCGACCGCGTGCAGCGTCAGGTCGTCCCCGCCGGTGAAGTGGACCAGTACACCGTTGGCACCTTCGAGGCTGTCGATCGCCATGAGCGGGTGATGCAGCGCCTGGCGGATCGCAGCGCGCGCCATACTGTGGCCTTCGCCGATCCCGATCGCCATCAAGGCGCCCCCGCCGCGCAACATCAGGTTGCGCACATGGGCGAAGTCGACGTTGATCAATCCGGCCTGGGTGACCAGCTCGGCGATGCCCTGCACCCCCTGGCGCAGGATGTCGTCGGCCAGGCGAAAGGCGATCTCCAGGCTGATGTCGCGTGGGGCGACCTGGATCAGCCGGTCGTTGGGCACAGTGATCAAGGTGTGCGAATGCGGCTGCAGCGCGCGCACCCCTTGCAGCGCGTTCTGCGATCTCCGGGTCATTTCGAAGGTGAAGGGCAGGGTCACGACGGAGACAACGACCGCGCCGAGCTCACGCGCGATCTCGGCCGCCACCGGCGCCGCGCCGGTGCCAGTGCCGCCGCCCATGCCGGCAGTGATGAAGACCATATCGGCTCCGCGCAGCGCGGCGGCGAGCTCCCGGCTGCTTTCCATCGCGGCAGCTGATCCGATGCGTGGATCCCCGCCGGCGCCCAGGCCGCGGGTGACTCGCGGCCCTAGCTGCAACAGCGTCGGCGCCAGGCTTGAGGTGAGCGCCTGGCGATCGGTGTTGGCGGCGATGAAGTCGACGCCGGTCAGCCCGAGCTCGATCATCCGATTGACCGCGTTCGATCCACCCCCGCCCACACCCAGCACCTTGACGACCGCCCGGCCGATCGTGTCGTCCTCGGCAGGATCGTGTTTGGGAAATACGCCTTCCAACCAGTCACTCATAGCTTTCTCCGCAAGGTTCCCGCCGCCCTGGAGTTCAGGCGGCATGGGGTGGGATCGCCCCCGGCCGGGTTCCCGCCGGGTGATGTCGTTGCAGCACGATGCAACCGGAGGCCTCCAGGCGCTCAAGCACCGGAGCCGGGTAGGACGACGTGACGCCCGCAAGGACGACTTCCTGGCAGCGGGCGGCTTCATCGACGGAAGCGCCCATTGCGCTGTTGGCCTCGATCGCCATGCGGCCGAGGGCCGGCCAGTCCAGGCCGGCGGCGGTCTGGGCATCCGCCGGGAGCAGAATGTAACGACGGGCTGCTGCTGTGGGTCCGGCCTGCGGCCAGGCAGACTTGCCGGCCGGCTGCACAGCCGCCGCCAGGAATGCCTCAGCCACCCCGGTCGGCGAGGCTGCTGAGCGATACCAGGCACTGCCACTGTCGGGATGCTGGGGGTCGGTGGCCAGGGGGTAGAAGGCGAAGGCCTGCACACCCTGGGCGTCGTCGGCTGAGGCCAACAGGTCTCGGATGGCGAGGGTGTCCGCAATCAGGGAGTCCTCCGACATCGGTTCCGCGCCAGGCGTGACGCCTCCAGCCAGCACGATCATCGGGGGAGTGATGCCGAGCGTCGCCTGCGCGATCTGGCTGTACCACTCGAAGATACGGATCCCGCGTTGATCTTCGCCGTCCCCTGCTTCGGCGTACGGCTGAGCCTGCGGCCACGCGGCCGGTCC
Source organism: Anaerolineales bacterium (assembly GCA_041302385.1). GTDB lineage: Bacteria > Chloroflexota > Anaerolineae > Anaerolineales > E44-bin32 > PFL42. The sequence goes on from JBFYRF010000167.1 coordinate 2,799, forward strand.
GCCGGCTCCCCAGAGCAAAGGGCGCCCGTGGCTCCATGCGTACAGCCCGATCACGACCTCGGAAAGCAGCGCCTTCGGGGCGCGTCGGGCGAGCGAGTCGAGCGATGCCTGCTGAAAGGCCGTATCCCAGTAGTCGCCGCCTGGCTCGAGGGGCGGCAGAATAGGGCGCAGGCCAGCGGCCAACTGTGCCTGCAGCACGGGCAACAATGCGTCCAGGTAGCGATCGATCAAGTTCGGCCGCGTCCAGTCCGCCTCACGCCAACTGCGCCGCATATTCGGGCGGTCGTAGACCGTCACGTGGCGGACACCCCAGTGGGCGTAGGCCAGCAGCAGGGCGTCAAGATCGGCGCGGATCACGCTGCCGACTTCTACGGGGAGGTGGATGACGGGCTGGATTCCGCCGTCGATCAGACCGCGCACGAAAGCCTCCGGCACCGAACGCCGGGCGTTGCCGCGCAGCACGACCCAGCGCGCCCCAAGCGCCTGCAACTCCGGCAGCCACAGGGCGAGGTCACGCTCGGTGAAGTGCTGCTCGTCGGGGTAGTAGTGAAATCCCAGCCTGTCCAATGCTGTCGCCATCGACAACCTCGTACAGGCTGGGATGCAAGGTCCGTGCCGTAGCCGTCAGCGGGAGACAGCCAGCTTCAGGATGCGTCCGGTCCGGTCAAGGGTCAGGCGGGCAAAGTGCTTGTGCCGGACCTCTCCTGCGTCAATGTGCTTGGAGAGGGTGACCACGGTTGTCTCCGGCGTGGGCGAAGCCAACTTCGCGCCCGCCATGTGGGCCAGGCAGACGTGGTCGGAGCCGTCACAGCCGCAGCGCTGGCGGTGGACCTTGCTGGCTGCGTTGGTCATCCCGGGCAGGTACTGGGCGACGACCAGACGGACCTTCTCCATCGAGGCTGCGTCGAGGCTGGCGGACGTTTCGCATTCCCCGCCGAGCGCGCAAGCCATCGCCGGCAGGGCGGGCCGAGGACGACGCCGGGCGATCGCCTTGGGGTCCACCTGGCTGCGCGCCGGGTCCGGCACAAAGAGCGGGTCGCCGTAGTGGACGAAGGAGATCAGGGTCTTCTGGTCCTCGCCGTCCAGGTAGGCCTGACGCCGGAGCATTTCGGCCGCCAGGTTGAGCTTGCCGCGCCGCAGCGCCTCCCCAGAGGGCATGCCCTGGCTCAACTGCTCCCAATACAACCTGCCCAGCAGGTCGGCGGCGATGAGGGGTGTGTTGACCGAGCCGTAGGCGACCTTGGTCGATCCGACGACAGACTGACTGCCCGACGCCAGGAACTTGAGTGAGAGTGCCGTGTCTTGCGACTTGCCGGCGACATGCGCGCCATAGCAGGCCTCGGTGAACACCACGGAAGGGGCGCGTCCGCCGTTGACGACGTCGGCCGGCCGCAGCGCAATCGGGAACTCGACGATCGCCGTCTCGTCGCTCAGCGGATCCCGCTGGCCGAACCACTCCGGCGAGTCCTCGACGCCGTGCAGGTTGTAGTACGAGAGCCGGCTGGGTCGGGAGGCGACGGCCGGCATGGCGCCGGCTTCGGCCGGCGGGGACATGACGAGCGCATCCGGCTCGCCAATCGGTTTGTAGACTGCCATCGACGCCCGACGCCAGATGCTGGCGCTGTAGCCGAAGGCACGCAGCCGGGTGGCAAATACGCGCCCGGCGCCGCTGCGGAGCCAACGTCTTAGCCTGGCCAACGGGCCCACCGGCATGGCGAGTGTCAGGTGATGGTCAGCGGCGCGGCGGATCAGGCGCACCAGCAGGTCGGGATCGCTGTCCACCGGCAGGCGACCGACGGGCCACTCGGGAACGAAGTAATTCTCGTCCGAAGTGGCGTAAGGATTGTCGGAGGGCACACTGGTGTCATCATCGTCGGTCGGGTTGGGCAGCGAATGGAATGGAAACAACTGCGGGCCGCCGATGATCAGCAGCGCGCCGATGCGCTGGTTCTTGCGCGCCAGCATCCGATCCAGGTCCGCCAGGCGGAGCTTGAGCTGCCAGGCGTGGGAGGGTTCGGCTGGAGGCAGGCCGTACGACTTCAGGCTGGCGGCGTCGTCCAGGTATACGCGCACCGCTGACCAGCCCTTGCGGCTGCCGACGGCATGCTGCAGGTCGATCAGCGCCTCGTCGACCCGCCGGAAGACATCCCGTCCATACTCCTGGAGCAGGCGCGTCTTGTTGGCGCCGATGACGTACACCGGGGCACGACGGTCGGTGTCGGGCGCGAGGCTGGCGGCGTTCAGCCGGACGGCGAGACGCTGCAGCTCCTGACGGACATCTTCAGCCGTCTGGTTCTTCACCAATCCCTCGGCGTCCGGCCCTTGAAAGGCCTCCCACGGTTCGGGCTGGCTGACGTCCTCCAGGACCGAAGCGGCGGCTGCCGCACCGGCTGCAGCTTCTGCGGCGTGCGGTTCCTCCGGGGCAGAGGCTGCCAGACGGTTCTCGCCCAGAACGGCGGCGACGTCGGCGGGAATCGGGCGGCTGAGGCTGGCGATCAGCGTGAGCGGCCAAAGCCGGAGATAGCGGCTATCGCTGCCGAGGTAGCGCAGGGCAACCGAGGCCGTGGGATCGTCTGCCGCGCAGCGGTGCATTGCCTCGACACCTCGCGCCGTTTCGCCCTGCCGGATCCAATGGCCGGCGAGCGTCAGCCGGAAGGCAAGTGTGTCGGGCCAGCGGCGCGCGCCACGCTCAGCATGGGCGAGAGCGGTTTGTTCGTCACCGCTGGCCACCGCCGCCTGCATGGCAACAAGGGTGGGGAGCGGCACGTCTGGATCAGCGGCCAGAGCATCCACGAGAAGCGCCTGGGCACGCCCTGCCTGCTCGGCTTGCAGGGCGGCGATCGCCTCGCTCAGCGAGCTGGCCCAAGCCGGGGCGCTCTCGGGCAGGGGGACGCGCCGGAGGGCGCGGGCGCAGCACTCGAAGGCGAACGCCGCGGTCGGCTTGCCTTGCCTGCGCAGCGAGGCTGCGAGCGCCGCATTGGCGGCTTGATCCTCCGGGTCGGCGAGGACGACGGATGTCAGCCGGTCAGTGGCGAGAGCATCGAAGCCGAGCTCGCTTTCGGCTGCAGCCAGCAAGCGGGCAACCTCGCGATCGCCGGGCCACACACCCAGCCAGTCGGCGGCAACGTGCCGGATGTAGTCGGGGCGTCCGGCGAGACGGGCGGCGTTGAGCAGGAGCAGCAGGTTCGCGCGATCGGTCATTACAGCACCGCCTGGAGGGGGATTGCACCGTGGACCAACTCGAGGGCACGCACGGCTGCAAGTTGATGCAGGGCGTTTGCGTCTTTCGGGTCGAGCTCAACGGCGCGCTCGAACATCCGGCTGGCTTGCGGGTAATCCTTGATGCTGCGCAGGGCCGCGCCGGCATGGAAATGGGCTGCTGCGCTGCCCGGGTCGACGGCAATGGCGCGCCGGAACTGCTCGAGGGCTCGCCCATACTCCCGGCGTGCCTCGTACGCCTTGCCGAGCTCAATGGCCGCATCCGCGCCGGATGGCGCGAAGGTGGTCAACACGTCAATGGCGCGGTCGAGTTGGCCGAGTTTGCGGGCCAATCGGCCGAGCGCAACCCTGGCGGCGGGATGACGGGGTGCGAGCTCGACGGCCTTCTCCGCCGCGGTCAGCGCGCCTGTCAGATCGTCGTCGCCCTCGCGCGCCGCGCTCAGCGCCAGCCACAACTGCTCGTCGTCGGGGTGCTCGACCTGCAGGCGCTCAATCTCTGCGATCGCTTCGGCATTCCGGCCGATGCGGCCCATCACCGCCACACGGCCGAGGTGCGCCGGAAGCGGATCGTCGAGCGAGGCCAGCGCCGCGTCGAACGCCTGCAGCGCCTTGTCGTGTTTGCCAGCCGCGGCGTAGATCTCGCCTTGGGCCATGAGCACCTTGACGTCCTCGGGCGCCAGGCGGGACGCGGTCTGGATGAGGTCGGCGGCTCGCCGGAGATTGCCCTCCCGATGGGAAGCGAGGGCACCGCCGACCCAGACCTGCGCCTCGTCGGGCAGCAGGACGCAGGCTTGATCGAACCAGGACTGGGCGAGGGCGTTCGCACCGGCTGCCAGGGCGGCGCTACCGGCCTCTTTCCATACACCGCCAACCCGGGGCATGCTTTCCAGCACCGGTTGATACTCGTGCACGGCTTCCTTTGCCTGCCCTGCATCGACCAGGGCACGGGCGTAGGCGAGGTGGTAGTCCTGGACTTCCGGCGCGAGGGCAACTGCCTGCTGCAGGTGGGGCAGGGCGCGCTGGGCGTCGGAGGTCTCGCCATAGGCGGAAGCCAGCTCGGCGTGCCAGGCAGCCTCGTCGGGCCAGGCCGCCAGGGCCAGGCTGAACTCGCTCAAGCCGGCGTCTTCCTGGCCAAGCAGCAGATAGGTACGGCCGCGCAGGATCGCCACCAGCGGCCGGAGGGCTGGCGAGTCTGCAGCTGCGTGGTAGCAGTCGAGGGCGAGGGCCGGTGCACCCTGCCCGGCATGTGCCATGCCCTGCAGCAGGTCGATCCAAGCGTTCCCGGGCTCGGGAACCGTGCGCAGGGCGGCCAGGGCTTCGGCGGGCAGGCCGGCCCGCAGGCAAGCGATGCCGAGAGTCTCGGCAGGGGCAGCGGCTGGTTGGCGCGCCAGATGCTGCCGGAGCGCCGTGCGTCGCTCGTCGTCGTTGGCCAGGCGGTACAGGTCCGCGCGCGGCGTAAGCGCGGCCAGATGGTCGGCGTACGCGGGGAACTGGGACAGCGCCGCTTCTAGGCGGCCCCATTCGTCCCAGGCGTCCATGTCCAGCCACGCGGCGGGCGGGGCGTGGCGGACGGCGCCGATGAATGCATGCAGCCAAGAAGCATCGGCGAGGCGGAGCAGGCCGATCAGTGCCTCCAGCTGCTCCTCCTCGCCCGACGCCGGAGCAATCAGCGTGGGGCGCAGCACGTGCTCCCAGGCGCCGAGTTCACGAGCGGCGCGGGAGATCCACAAGGTGTCACTGGGGCTGGGATCCTGGGGGAGGGTGGCCTGGGTGAAAGCATAGCTGGCGCGTTCGGGCTCACCCAACTGGATGTGAGCGAGCGTGCGCAGGCAGGCAAGCGTGACAACCGGGAAGGCGTCGGCTGCGGACGAGTCAAGCAGGGCGAGCAACCTGGCCGGCTGGGTGGAGCGCAACAGACACTCCCCCAGGCACAGTAGAGCCTGCGGCTCAGAAGGAGCGAGTTCTAGTGCGTCCTCACAGACTTGCAGCGCTTCCTCGACGCGGCCATTCCCCAGGAGCGCCTGGGCGGCGGCGAGCAGCACGAGCGAGTCATGCGGGAAGGTGGCCAGGGCATGCAGGTATTGCTCCTGCGCGGCGGCGGGCTCACCTGAGAACCAGAGCTCACGCGCGAGTCCGAGGTGCGTGCGCGGCTGATCGGGCGCCGCGCTGAGGGCGCGCCGGTGAAGCTCGACGGCTTCGTCCAGGCGGCCGTTGGCGTGCGCTGCCTGCCCGGCAGCCAGCAGGAATTCGACGTTGGCTGGCTCGATTTCGGTCAGCTTCGACCACGCCGCTCCGGCCTGCTGGCGATCGCCACACAGGTCGGCCATCTCTGCCAGCGCCAGGAGCGGGGCGATCTGACGCGGGTCCAGGAGATGTGCTCGACGGAGGGTGAGCATGGCGAGCGAGGTCTCGCCCAGCGGCGCCAGGATCGCGGAGAGCCGGAGCAGATGATCGGTGCTGCGACGGCCGAGCAGCAGGGCATGTGCAAGCGCAGCGCGTTGAACATGCTTGCGCGCCAGGCGCGCAGCGCTGTCGGCCAGCGAAAGCCACGCCTCGAAGTCGGCCGGCTGCAACGCGGTCAGCCGCTCATGGGCCTGCAGGGCGACATGCGCCGCGCCGGCGGCGATGGCAGTGGCACCCAGGCGGCGCAAAGCCTCCGGGTCAGCCGGGGCCAGGTTGGCAGCTTGCTCGGCCAGCGGCAACGCCTTGTCCCACATCTCGCAAGCCGCGTACGCCCGGGCGAGCTGGTGATGCGCTTGCACGGAATTCGGGTCGGAGGCAAGCAGCGCTTCGAGGGGATCCAATGCAATCGTCGGCTGGCCGGCCTCGATTGCGGCATCGGCCAATGCAAGCGCCGCCTGAGAATGGGTGGGCGTCCCCAGGGCGGCCTTGGCCGTTGCCGCAATGTAGTGCTGCATAGCGGCAATGGCGTTGCCAGAACGCAGCTGCGCATGGGCGTACCACAGATCGGCTTCAGGCGTTCCCGTCTCCTGGCTGAGTGCGGCAGCAAGATGCTTCGTCGCCCACGCCAGCACAACCGACTCGCCTGTCTGGTCGGCAAGGGAGATCCCGACGCGCCCTGCCAGCAGATGGTTGATCCCCTTGGCATCCTCCGGCAGGCTGCGCAGACACCGGTAGGCGTCGCTGAGCTTCCCGTTGGCTTCCAGCGCAGCGGCCAATTCGTTCTGAATGAGAGCTTCGTGCGGAAGCATCTCCGCTGCACGACGTAGCAGCAGGATAGCCTCATCCGGACGCCCCAGCTCCTGCAGCCATTTCCCTGCCTGACGCAGCCAATCCCCCGGCGCCTGATCGGTCGCGACGGCGCGCGTGGCGTGTGCCGCAGCCTCTGTGGTTCGGCCATGGCTGCCCAGCCAGCGGGCGTAGGCCATCAGCAGGCGGGGCGTGGCGGGTGCGGCCTGCACAGCGGCGGCCAGCGTCGCGCCTGCGAGCGCGTCTTCGCCGGAGGCCGCCTGTAGCTCGGCTAGGGCGATCCACGCTGCAGGGGCATCGGGGTTGGTGGTGACAAGCTGATGCAGCTGGCGGCGGGCGCTCTCGATCTCGCCCAGGGCAACCGCCGCGCGGGCGCTGATGACTGCCGCAGCAAGGGAGTGCTGCTCTTCGGCCTGCATCTGCTCGGCCAACTGATGCGCCAGGGCGGGGTCGCCCGCCTGCAGCGCGCAATCGGCGAGGTCCAACAAATGGCGCGGGTCGGCTTGCGCCAGGCGTTTCCAGATCGGCAGTGCGAGCTGGGCGCGTCCTGCGGCGACGAGCGCCTCGGCCAGCACCCGCTCTGCTTCGGGTGTTGCCGGCTGGAGGGTGATGGCCACCGAGGCTGCGTCGACTGCCCGCTCGGCCTGGCCTGTCGACTGGAGGAATTTGGCCCGGTCGAGCCAGGCTTCGGCGGAAGCGGGCCTGCGGCGGGAGATCTCTTCCGAGATCTGACCGACAAGCCGCAGACTGCCAATGGCGCCTGCGCCCTGGCGCGCCCGCTCGAGCCATACCCAGGGAATCTCAGCCAGTTCCTGCGGATCGATCGGTAGATTCGCAAGCAGCCGCTCGGCGGCCTGGCGCTCGCCCTGGCGCAGCAGGGCAGTGGTGCGCACAACGAATTCCTCAAACGACTCGGGATTCTGAGCAAGCGTGGTCAAGGCTTGATCCACGTTCCCGAGACGGATCTGGCACCAGGCCAGTGCAGCGCGCCGGCGAGATGTGTCAGAAGCTGCGAGTGCGCGTTGCCTTGCCTCCAGGCCCAGCACCAGTTCGTCGTGGTTCTCGGCGAAGTCCGCCAGGCGATCCGCGACGTCCGCCGCCGCCTCTTGAGCTAGATCCCAGGCCTGCTGCAAGGCGAGGTGCCCGCCTTCCAGCTCGCCACGGAGATTCGCGCTGGCGGCAGCGGCGATCGCCTGCGGCAGGTCCTTGGGGACGCCGGCATCCGGGGTCTGGCCGGCGGCCAGGGCCGAAGCCAGAGCGCTCTCACCCATCTGATCGAAACGGGAGATCGAAGCGCCCAACGCAGCACCCAGCGCCTGGCGCAACAGATCCGCCGCGCTCTGCGGAGCGGAGTTGGCCAACAGGGCGTTGACGGCGGCATTCTGCAGCGCAAGGTCATCGGCAGCAAAGGCTGCCTGCAACCAGCCAGCTGTGTCGGCCAGGTCCGGCCAGGCGCATGCGAGAGCGTCGCGCCAGAGCGGATCGTCGGCCAGGCGGGATCCCCAGGCACCAGGCTCGCCGCGTTGGGAGGACCAGACCAGTCCCGGGCAAAGGGCCGAAACCCGCTCCAAGGGAGACTCGTCAGGCTCGGACTGTTCGCTGCCTGCAAGCAGCAGCTGCAAGGCTTCCTCGGTCAGTCGCCGAGGGCGGATTCGAGCCG
>JBFYRF010000173.1:0-3138 GCA_041302385.1 Anaerolineales bacterium
CGTACCGGTCAGCAGGATTGGATCAAGGTCCGCTTCGAGGGGCTGAAGTTGCGCCTCGGCTTGATCCGGGGCGGCGGGCGCAAGGCTTGCGCGGCGCAATCGTGGCCGGCGGCTAGCCCGGGGTACAGGCATCGGCCGTGTGGCGAGGCGTGTTGCCAGACCGACTGCAGCCGCCGTGGCCATCACCAATGCAGCCAGTATGCCGATCAGCCATGGCCGGGTCTCCCAGAGCCCCGGCACGCGTCGAGTCTCCACGCGCAGCGTCAGAGGCTCCGATAGACCGCGCAACCCCAGACTATCGGTGACGGCCGCCTGCAGCGTGAGCTCGCCGGCCCGGGTGTCAGGAGCCATCGACCAGGTCAGCGTATCGAAGGGCGGCTGGACCTGCGCCACAGCCAGCACGCCGTCCACCAGCAGATCAGCTGCGACGATCGGGCGCGGATGGCCATCGGGAAAGGTGATGAGCAGCGGCAGAGTCAAGGTGGGGGGCTCCGGCCCTGCCGCGCCCTGGCCGGGCCGAATCGGTTCGAGGCTGATGCGGCTGGGCGGAGAGACGAACACCACCTCCGGCTCGAGCACCTCCGCCCGGAAAGTCCGGACTGGCGAGGTTGCGTCAACGAACTCGTTGATCACCCGAACCTGGACGGTGTGTGCACCCTGGCTTGAGGCAGCCGATGTGTATGTCAGGCGGTAGCTGGTGCGCAGGCGGTCGAGCTCCTGCGAAAGCGCGTCCAAGCCGGTCTGCGGGTCGAACAGGGCCAGACTGCCGCCCGTTTGCTCGGCGAGGCTGCGCCAGGTCTCAAGGGCCAGTTCCTCCGCCAGCGTGGGGGGCCCGACGATGATCGGGAAGATGGCGGTCGACTGTTCCTGGGCAGCCGCGATGAGATTGGCCAGCTGCAGATCCTGGCCGATGTTCACATAGGGCGTGACGAACAAGAGCACGCGAGGCGTCCCAGACGGGGGAGCCGGCCCCCCCGCTTGTACGGCGCGGGTCAGCAAGTCCAGCGCCGTGTCGGCCGCGCTCAACTCGGGCTCGAGGTAGTCGAGGGTTGCGGCCAGTTCGGCCGCCGCCGGCACGCTGTCGAGCAACGTGCCGGCGCGGGTGATCAGGGTGTACCGATCCTCCCCCAATGGCGCCGCCTGAGGCTGCGCCAACCAGGCGACGAAGGCCTCCGCCAGGCGATCGAAGCGGCTACGACCGCTGGGGTCGCGCACGCCCAGACCGCGAGTTGAATTGACCACCAGACGCAGGTCGATACCGGACTGGACAATCTCAAGGGAGGTCAGGGGTCGTTCGGCCTGATCTTCGAGAATCACAAAGTCCTGCGGGGCGAAGGGGGTGGGCTCGTCACCGGGCGGTGTGCGGGGGGTCACGTGCAGGATGATCTCGGGAAAGCCGGAAGCGTCGGGGGGGGCGAGGTCAATCTGAAAGGGCGCCTGCGCCTGACCGGGATTGGGAGGCAGCAGGTTGAGGCAGAAGGCCGCCAGTACGGCGGCCGCCGGCATCCAGCCCGGGATGCGCATAGCGGGATTGTAGCATGGCGCCCTCGAGGCCCGGATGGCTTGCAGTCGGCTTACAAAGCTGCCACAGCCGCCGTGTCAGGCGCGAAGATGGGCCACGAGGTAGGGATGGCCGAGTTTGATCCCACAGCTGACACGATGTTCTCGCCGGGGAATCTCCCGGAGAACGCCTGGGTTCCTCCTCTCAGCCGCATCGAGAGGATGCTGCGGGCCATCCTCCTGATTTCCTTCGGGGCAGTGCTTGCCCTGGAGGCCTATCTGATCTGGCAGGCCGTGCGTTTGATCGGATAGGGCGTGTCCCTTCCCTTTGTCGGCCATGAGGTTCGGGCCAAAGCCCGAGACACCTCTTGAGCCTCCCTCCGGCTGGCCCTCCCGCACACCCCGCATGCGGGAGGGCCGTTCTTTTCTCCCCGGCGGGAGGGCCCGGAGCTGCCCTCTGCCGCTTCACTCCCATTCGATCGTCGCCGGCGGCTTGCTGGTGACGTCGTACACCACCCGGTTGATCCCCGCCACTTCATTGACGATGCGGTTGCTGATATGGGCAAGCGTCTCATACGGAAGGCGGACCCAGTCGGCCGTCATGAAGTCCTCGGTGGAAACCGCCCGCAGCACGACGGCCTCAGCGTAGGTGCGCTGGTCTCCCATCACGCCGACGCTGCTCACCGGAAGCAGCACGGCGAAGACCTGAGCCAGCTGTCCTTCGGGGATGCCGGCCTGCTCCAGCTCCGAGCGCAGGATCCAGTCGGCCTCGCGCAGGCGGCGCAGGCGCTCAGCGCTGACCTCGCCCAGGCAGCGGACGGCCAGGCCGGGGCCGGGAAAAGGCTGCCGCTCCACGAGCCAGTCGGGCAACCCGAGGGTCCGGCCGACCTGGCGCACTTCATCCTTGAACAGGTAGCGCAGCGGCTCAACCAGCTTGAGCCCAAGATCCGGCGGAAGCCCGCCCACGTTGTGGTGGGTTTTGATGCGCGCTGCCACCCGTCGGTCGGGGCCGCTCGATTCGACCACGTCCGGGTAGATCGTCCCCTGCACCAGGAACTCGACCTCCCCGAGGCTGTGGGCTTCCCGCTCAAACAGCCGGATGAACAGGCGGCCGATGATCGTCCGTTTCTGCTCGGGTTCGGTCACGCCACGCAGCGCATCGAGGAATTCGCGCTGGGCGTGAACCACCCGCAGCTGTCCGCCCAGCACCTTGGCGAGGTCGGCTTGAACCTGTTCGGCCTCGCCCAGGCGCAACAGCCCGTTGTCGACGAAGATCCCGGTCATCCGGTCGCCGAGTGCCCGGTGGACCAATGTGGCGGCAACCGCCGAGTCGACCCCGCCGCTGATGCCGGCCAGGGCGCGGCCACTGCCGACCTGCTGCTGGATTCGGGCGAGGCTGGCCTGCACGATCGCCGCCGGTGTCCAGTCCGGCCGGGCGTGGCAGATGTCGACGACGAAGGCGCGCAGCAGAGCGACGCCGCCCGGCGTGTGGCGCACCTCCGGATGGAACTGGACGCCATACCAGTGCCGCTGCTCATCCGCCATCGCCGCAATCGGGGAATTGTCGGAGCTAGCGATGGCGGCGAACCCAGGCGGCATCGCTTCGATTCGGTCGCCGTGCGACATCCACACGGGCTG
>JBFYRF010000187.1:0-11412 GCA_041302385.1 Anaerolineales bacterium
AAGTTGGCGCCCGAGTAGCACTGGCAGGGGCGGTGCTGCTCTGCGGCGGGACGACCGGGGTGATGGAGGCGGCCTGCCGCGGCGCACGGCTGGCGGGCGGGACGACAGTTGGGATCCTGCCGGGCAAGATGATAGAGTCGGGCAATCCCTGGCTGTCCGTCCGGCTGCCCACGGGCATGGGCGATGGCCGCAACTGGCTGGTGGCGGCCGGTGCGCATGCGGTCATCGCCATCGGTGGCGGGCTGGGGACTCTGTCTGAGATCGCGCTGGCGCTCAAGGCCGGCAGGCCGGTCATCGGGCTTGGCACGTGGGAAGCGGTTGGTCCGGGCGGCGAGCCCCTGCCCGTGGTCCGGGTGCAATCTGCCGCCGAAGCTGCCGAAGCCGCACTTGCGGCTGCGATCTCAGCCAGCCGGTAGTCGCGAGCGTTGGAGGAGGATCCCATCGACGATCTTGAACTGGCGCATACGCTGGTTGACCTGCTGGCGGAGAAGAAGGGGGAAGACATCCTGCTGCTGGACTTGACAGCGTTAGCAGGCTTCACGGACTACTTCATCATCTGCTCCGGCGCTAGCGAGCGGACGCTGTCGGCGCTAGCCGATGAGGCGGTTCGCGGAGCCAAGCAGCGTCACCAGGCGATCTGCCGTGGGCAGGAGGGAACTACGGCCAGCGGCTGGATCCTGCTCGATTTCGGCGCGGTCGTCGTCCATCTCTTCCTGGCCGCAGTTCGCCGCTACTATGCGCTCGAGGAACTCTGGCGCAGCGCGCGCCCGCTGGTCCATATGCCGTGACGCAGCCGCACCCGGCTGGGGGAAACACAAGGGAGCAGCCGGTTGGGCTGCTCCCGAGTTAATCTGACCGTCCTTCCTGCTCTGGCGCAGGTAAGCCGTCGAGGCGGACGGTTGGTCTTCGTCAGGGCTCGAACACCCAACGGTCGGTGTCGCGGCTCCAAGACACCAATTCGGCGGGTGAGAACCACAGTCCAACCTCCTCGGCGGCAGTCTCAGGCGAGTCCGAGGCGTGGGTGAGGTTCCGGCCCACGGTCAGGCCGAAGTCGTGCCGGACCGATCCCGGAGCGGCTTCTGTCGGGCGAGTGCTCCCCATCGTCTGCCGGACAGCGGCGATGGCCGACGGGCCTTCCCAGACCATGGCCAGGACCGGAGAGGAGGTGATGTAGTCGATCAGTCCGGCGTAGAAGGGCTTGCCTCGATGGATGGCGTAATGTCTCTCGGCGAGCGGCTTGTCGACCTTGAGGAACTTGGCTGCGACCAGCCTCAACCCGCGCTGCTCGAGCCGGGTGGTGATCTCGCCGATCAGGCCGCGCTGAACGGCGTCTGGCTTGATGAGGACCAGCGTCTTCTCCAAACTCGCCTCCAGGAACTGGGTGATGTGCTGCCGCGCCGACGCCTGGCGTCAGGCGGCCTGGACGCCGCGGCTGTACGCTTCGACCGCCTCGTCGAGCCGGTCGGCGCGCATGTACGCGTCACCCAGAAGCTGCCATAGCCCGGCCTCGGCTGGGAAGTGGTCAGCGGCCATGCGCAGCTCGGTGATCACGCTGTCAAGCTCATACTTCTTCTTGATGACCGTTGAGTAGTCCTTGGAAGCCTTGGCGAAGTCGCCGCGCGAGAGGTGACCGCGCGCGCGTATCAGGACGTCAGCGGCGCCGGGGGCCTTGGCGCGTGGCTTGGCAGCCGGCTCGGCTTGCGGCGGGGGCGCTGGCGGGACCACAACTGGCGGCTCGACAATGGGCGGCGGAGGAGCTGCAGGCGCGACAGGCTCTGGCGACTGCGCCTCAACCGGCTGGGCCGTCGGGCGCAGCCACGCCTCATCCACCGGCGTCCAGGTTGGTTTCAGCGGGGGTTCCTCAGGGATGGGTGCGACTGGCTCCGCAGCCGCCGTAACCGGAGCGCTCGGCGCAGGCGGCATGGCGGGGGCGGCGGGCTCCGGCGGGGGAGCAGCGGCCATCGTCGGTGGCGCCGCCGGCTGGGGCTGCGCCATGCTCAGGCTCTTGAGCCACACCGTGATGTCCTCTTCCTCGGGCTCAGGCGGGGTGGCTGCGGGGCGCTCCGGCTGTGGCGGTGTCGGCGGGGTGGGTTGCACTGCAATCACCTCTTCCACTGGCGCAGGATATGCCAGGATGGCTGCCGGGGTCTCCTCCGGCACCCGCATCGCTGGAAATTCGGGCACGGGAGAAGCGGGCTCCAGGTCGCCGGCCAGCTGCTCCAGCCACTCCATACCGGCCTCAGCCTCCTCGGGGATCGGCGCTCTGGGCACCGGCGGTACTTCTGGTTCGTCGGGGAGAAGCTCCGCCCGGGGGACGATCCCAGACGGGACGCTCTCCTCTGGCTGTCGCTGGGCAAGATCGTCGAGCCAGCGGAAAATCTCTTCATCATCGACGTCGCCTGCGGGGGTGCTGGCGACGGAGGCGACTGATGGCTCCGGCAGCCCTGACTCCTCCGAACGGATGGGGCCTGTCTCGCCCTCCCGCAGCCAATCGAGTGCACCCTCATACTCGAGATCAGGCGGGGGAGGCGTCGGCACAGGCGTGCGGGTCGTCGGGGCAGGCGCCTCGTCGGCCGCGGCGTCGGCGAACTCTCGCAGCCAATCCGGGGTCTCGGGTGGCGCAGCCCCTGGGATACGCCCGATCTGGGGGAACTCCGACTCCTGCGCACTTTGAGCGCCCAGCACGCCGATCCCGGGCTCGGCTGTCTGAGACAGCCAGGGCGGCGGCTCTTCGAGCTCGGCTTCTGGCTCGGCCGCCTCAACTGCAGGCTGGGCCTCGGCGCCAAGCACGCGCCCGAGCCACTCAGGCGCGGCGGGTTCCTCGGCATCTCCAGATTCTTCTTCCGGGCCAGGCTCCATCGCGGCCAGCGCCTTGACCCAATCCGGCGCCTCGAGCGAGGTTCCCGGGTGTTCACCCGGTTCGGGCGCCACCAGGCGCTCAAGCCACTCAGGCTGCTCCAATTCGAAGGAGGGCTGCTCACCTGGTGTCTCCTCAATGGGTTCGGAGACCATACTCCGCAGCCAGTCATCACTGTCGACCTCAGCGATCGGCGCCTCAGCCGCATTCTCAGGTTCCTCGACCTCGGGCCCGGCCAGGCCCCTCAACCAGGCTTCCGGCCCAGCCTCGCCTTCGGCCGCTGTCGGCTCCTCATCCGAAGTGTCAAGAAGGCCGCGCAGCCAGTCGACGGAGGCCGCGGCCGCTGCCGTGGCCACAGGCGTTTCAGCGGCGGGTGGAAGGACCTCTTCAGGCGCTTCAATTTCCGGCTCGGGGGAGGTCAGTCTGGCGAGCCAGTCGGGAGCGGGTTCGAGCTCGCCCTCTCCTGGTTCGGGCTCGAGCCAGGCGGCTTCAGAGGCCGAACCCCAGGCCTGGCCCTCTGCCGGCTCAGGCGGCTGGGCGCCTGCCTCGGCCTCTTCGTCGGTGTCGAGGATCGAGCGCAGCCAATCCGGCGCTTCCTCGGTCGGAGCGCTGGTCTGCCCGGCCTCGGCCTCGAACTCCGGCATCGAAGCGCTTTCGGGAGCCTCATCGATCCAGCTGCGCAGTTCGGCAGCTTCGGCGGGCTCGGGCTCTTGCGCCGCAGCGCTGGCGACGCCGCTCAGCCAACTGGGCAGCTCAGCAGCGGGTTGCGCTTCGGGCACCGCTGGGGAGGGAGTGAACTCCAGATCCTCCGTCGCGGCATCCTGCAGCCAATCCGGTGCGCCCTCTGGGACCCCAGCGGTCTCCAGGTCGGCTGGCTCTGCTTCGCCGGCGTCGGTCTTATCCCGATCACCCAGCCAGTAGACGATCGTCTCGCTGGCGCCGGGCGAAATGTCGTCCAGCCAGGTCGGGAGCTCGGCGCTTTCCAGCGCATCGGCGGCTGGCTCTTGAGCAGCCGGCTCAGGCTCAGGCGTTTCTTCCTCGCGCCGATTGGCGGCAACTGCGGCCGCTGCAGCGGCACCCGCTGCGGGAATATCTTGCATCCAATCCGGCAATCCGCTGCCCCTCGCTGGCTCAGGCGTCAGCTCGGGAGGCGGCTGGGATGGCGGTGAGATCTCGCTAAGCCAGCCAGGAATCTCGGCCGCGGCCAACGGCTCCGCAGGCTCCACCTCTTCCGAGGTGCCTTCCAGCTCGCTCTCGCTGAACTCGACGGTACCCTCCACGGCTTCTCCCTTGGAGGGATACCATCCGGCATCTTCCATCCATTCAGGGATCGGGGCCTCTGGCGGGGCCTTGGCAGCGTCGAAGGGGTGGACAGCTTCTGCAGGGGGCCTCGGCGCCGGGATGGGGGCAGGCTCCGGAGAGGGCTGCGACTCCAGCCAGGAGGGCAGGTTGACGGGCGCCGCGGCAGCTTGCTGGCTCTTAAACTCCTCGCTCAGCGAAGTGGCCCAGACCGGGCGACCTTGCGCCAGCGGGGTCAACGCTTGCCCCGGTGACCAGGCAAGCTTCTCCAGCCTGACTGAGGCGGGGTCGACGGTCGTCGGCTCGACCATCGCCGACTCGACGAAGGCAGCGTACGGATCCAGGGCCGCCAGCCGCCGATGGTAGGCGGCAGCCTCTTCGATCTTGTCCGCGCCCTGCAGGGAAGCCGCCAGGATGCGATTGGCATCGCGGCAGAAAGGGAGCTTGTCGAGGATCGCCTTGCCGACACTCGCCGCTTCCTGTCGCTGATTCATCCGCCAGTACAGATTGGCCAGCAGTACCTGCAAGTCCGGCCGTTCCGGATCTTCGGTCAGCGCCGAGCGGAGTTCGGCGACGGCCTGCTGGTACAGCTCACCGTGGGCGTACATGCGGGCCAGAGCGCCGCGGGTCAGGCGGACCTTGTGCGGCTCCATGCCGTCGCGTCGGCCGATCAGCCGGCGGAGCTCCTGCTGGATGGTCGGGTTGGCCGGGTTGGTTTCAAAGGCCCGCTCCATGTGCCAGATGCTTGCATCCAGGTTGCCTTCGTCCTCGCGCACGATGGACATGCCCACGTGGGCGACGAAGTCGTCCGGGACGGCAGACAGGACGCGCTGGAACAGGTCAGCCGCGTCCCCATAGCGCTTGGCCTCCAGGTAGGCCTTACCGAGCAGGCGATAGGTGTCGAGATGTTTGGGGTACGTCTCGAGGATGTGCCGGCAATGGGCAATCGCCTGATCGAGCTGCTCCTGCTCGATCGAATCGTCGATCTCTTTTATGTAGGTTCGGAGGGCGATTTCTGCCATATTTGCCTAGTTTTTCAGAGTATGCCCCACTTGGGAGAGTAGCGCAAGCGTCGCCAGAGTCCTGCATTCCCGGGCGGAATCCCGGCGTGGGTGCCAGGTTGCCAGTGGCGTGCCAGACGGGAGGCAACCCAACGCACGATGACTATAGCCTGTGCAGGCTGCGGGCGCTGGCAAGCACTCGTCCGATGTCGGCCGGTTGGTAGGGTGACGGGCCGAGCGGGTCTGCCGGAGGGGGACGGCCAGCCAACGCGTGCAGCGAGGCTTCCACGCAGCCGGCGAGCGCGGCAGGGTCGTATCCGCCTTCCAGGCACAGGCATAGCCTGCCTTCAGACACCACATCGGCCAACTCGGCGAGCTGGCGCGTCAGCCGGTAGCTGCCGCTGCAGGTCGATTGCAGGCTAGCCAGCGGATCGCACCAGTGCGTATCGAACCCGGCCGATACCAGGATCATCTGGGGCTCGAACCGTCTGGCCAGCGGGACTGCAATCTGCTCGATGGCGGAGGAGAGCGCCTGGTCGCCGGCGTAGGCGGGCAGCGGCAGGTTGACAATCGTGCCTTCTCCGGCGCCCTCGCCGGTCTCGCCAAGTTCTCCAGTGCCTGGGTAGATGCCGTGTTGGTGGGTGGAGAGGTAAAGGACGCTCGGGTCGGCCTGGAAGATCTCCTGCGTGCCGTTCCCATGGTGCACGTCGACGTCCACGATCATCAGCCGCTCGCAGCCCAAGGATTGGACGTGGCGGGCGGCGATGGCGATGTTGTTGAGCAGGCAGAAACCCATGGCACGTGTTGGTGTAGCGTGGTGGCCCGGCGGGCGGATCAGGGCGAATCCGGCTGCGGCGCGCCGTTCCCACACCGCGGCCGCCACGTCTGCTGCGGCGCCGGCCGCCAGCAGGGCATCTTCGTAGGAGCTTGGTGTGACGTAGGTGGGGGCGTAGTCGACGATCGCCGGGCCTTGGGCGGCCGCCTCGCGCAGTGCGGCGAGGTAGGCGGGTGGGTGGACGCGGTGGAGGCTGGTTTCGCTCGCCAGCTGAGGCGTGATCGGGTACAGGGTGCCGTCCGGGAATCCCTGCAGGACAGCCTCGAAACCGGCGAAGCGGCCTGGGTGCTCGGGATGATCGGCAAGATCGTGCTCGGGCGCGCGCTGTAGCGCAACGGCGAGTCTCCCAGCGCTCCAAAGCGGATCACTGCTTGCCATGGCGTGAAGGTATGTCAGGACGCACAGGCTGTCAACCCCCTTCGGGATCATCCAGATGCGCGTCCCGAGTCACGAGTGCCTGGAGAATCAAGAGGACGGTAGTCAATCCTCGAACACGTTAGCCGTTCAGGGTCTGCGAGTGTGAGGCAGGTGCTGCGGGGGGCGACTCGGCACCCCTTGTGCCCTGCAGAACGCGCGCAGCCGCCCGTGGCAGGGCCCCCGGCTTCGCCGAATCGGCTCTTTGACGCTTGCTGCTGATCCTGACGGCACGCATGAGGCATAGGTTTGAACCCAGGGAGGCTTACTCACACGGTCGGGCTCTCAGCATCCTCCGGCACCTGCGTACGCCCGCAAGCCCCCCCCCACGCCTGGAATCACCCTGTGGGGGCAGGGTCCATGCGGAGCTCATACAGAGTGTGGCTCTCAGTCCGTGCCAACTCGACGAGGCAACGCTCGGCGAAGGATCCCAAGAGATCCCATCCCAGATTGGCGGGGTCCACGCCCCGACCGGCGTACAACCGCATGGCACCCTCATTCACAATCATGTGAGTGAAACCGACGCCACTCAGGCACGGATCGCGTTTGAGCAGAGGCACGAGTGCAGGCCAGTTGAGCAAACGGTTGTCTTGCAGAACTCTGGGTTGCAGGTAGGTGCTGCGGGCTTCAAGAAGCAGCAACACAGTTGCATCCAAGGGTAGTGTCGAGTTCGCCGCCTCCACAATCGGCCCATAGCCTCCGAGTGGATTCTGAGGATCCACTACATAGGCGGCCGTGGAAACCCGCCCTCCCAGGTATTGCCAGGCACTGTGATTGGCCCGTAGCTTCGCGGCCCCTGCAGCCCAGGTTGGCACAAGGGACAGCACCACAACGATCATCAGGAATGCCCGGCGACCCATCGGCGCGCGCACCACGCGCGTCGAGACCTGCTCCAGCAGATAGGCTGAGGCGATTGTGATGCCGGTGAGCGCAGGGATCAGATAGCGAAGGTTCGTCGCGGGACGATAGAAGATGACTGCGCAAGCGAAGCCCAGGCTTGTGACCAGCATCCGCAGCACCGGTCTGGACCTGGGCAGAAACGCCAGCAGCGGCAGCGCGAGGAACAGCAGCCCGGGGAAGTAGAGGCTCCCTTCGGCTTCGATGGTAAGGCTGCCGGGATGGAGAAAGAACGCCACTGGGTTGAATGGCTCGCGAGCAGTCACGAGCGCTCGGCTGGCCAGCGCAGGCATCCCGGGCGGGAAGGAGGCGGAGCCAAGGAGCTCAGCCAACCATGGGTCAAGGCGGGAGCGCATCTGCAGCAGCCCGAGCGGGTAGCCCATGAGTGCGGTGTTCTTCAGGAGCCAAGGTGCCAAGGCGATGCTCCCACCTGCCACCAGGAGCATCACCGAACTCGCAAACCCGGCTCGCCAGGGACGGAGCCTCCATTCTGACCAGAAATACGTCGCCAGGAGGCAAGGCAGGAAGAGCGCCGCCGAGGCTTTTACGGCGACAGCCCCTCCGAGGAGCAGACCGACGATCAGGAAGCTGGGCACCTTCCCCGTAGGGTGCAATCGCGACTCCAGAGCGACGAGCCCCAGTGTGAGGAAGAGGGAGAGCGCCGTGTCCACTCGGGCAGTCGACGCAACCAGCAGCAGGCTCGAACTGGCCCAGATCAACACATGCGCGAGCTGCCCGGTCTCCTCACTCACAAATGTGCGACCGAGATCGAAGATGGCGAGGGCCAGCAGGGCTGCAAACCCCATGTTGAGAGTCGCCGGGCCGGAGAGCGCGCCTGCGGCCAGGAGCGGCAGGTACAGGAACTGTATGGGGCCCAGGTAGCCGAAGTGCAGGTTGTCTCCCGGCAGGAAGACCGATTGGGACGCGAGGAATTGAAGAGGAACCCGGATGTGGTACATCAAGGTGTCCCAGTCGGTGGGGGGGAGGAGGGAGGCAACGACGAAAGGCGCAAATGTCAGCGTCCCCAGGACCGGCACCCACCTTAGTTGAAGCGCACTCGCGGTTCGAAGCAGTTCTCCAATCGCTCTGTGCAAAGCCCGGGCGACATGTTGCAGGCGCGAGGCAGTGAGGGAAAAGGCGATGGCCATCGTGAGGCCAAGAGCCCAGGCACTGAGCAGGCCGCTCACCCCGAGCACAAGAAAGCATGTCGCAAGAGCACACGCCCCGACGGCCACGGCAGTGCCTAGCCAGGTTCCTGCTGGGAGGGATGAGAACCCGCCTGCGCGAGCGAGCAGAGCTGCTCCGATGCAAGCGCATAGCGAGAGCAGCCCTGCCGCTGCCGCGAGCGAGAAGATGGGCCCGACTGTTGTCGGGGGGCCATCCAGGATGGAGCCTGGCTTGTGGGCCAGAAGCAGTCCGAGCACAACGCTCGTGGCGCCGAGAAGCATCAACGGGCGGACACCCTTGCCAGATACCGAGAGGCGAGGAGGAAGAGATCCCACTAGTATGGCCTCTCAGAGGTTGAAGGGACGCCTGGGCGCGGGCGCGCCCGGGGGCCCACGCCCTGCCGCGATATCGTGAGCCCTGCGGCGAAGATGGGGCAGCCATGGGCCTTTGAGTTGCATCCGGCGCGTGGTTCGACTGTTCGACCCTTCGACTGCTTGGCGGCGATCGAATGCTCTTGCTCTGGATACGGACGAAGCGGAGTCTTGCTGCGGAGGGAGACAGCCAGGCTCATTCCGGGCAACCCCAGGCGTAGAGAATGGCTTTTTCGCTGGAGGCGCTGGTCTTGCCACAGGCTTCGGCCGCCTCCAGGAAGCCGTTCAGCGCAGCAGCATGACTCCCGCCGATGTCATGCTGAAGCATGAAGTTGGCTCCTTCCAGATCCAGCAAGACATGCGTGACCCGGCCGTCCAGCCGCCACTTGTCAAGCGAGGCCTCGGCGCGCTGCATCAGAAACGGAGCGCGCGATTGCGCCGTGTCCGGCAGACAACGGTCATCGCAGTAGTAGCCCTGCCCGTCCCATAGCATCAGCACGCGCGCATCGGGAGGAAGTTGCTCGACGACATAGCGGACTACTTCGAAGTCATAGACGGCGCGTGAGAGGAAGTCCCGCCGCGTCTCCAGGCCCAAAACGACCGCCGCCGGCCGGGTGCTCCCGAAATAGATCAGTTGATAAGCGAGCGTGACCACCACCATCCCGCCAACGATCCCCATGCCCATCACTCGGGCGTAGGGGCGGATGGCCGCGCGGCTCCCGAGCCAGAGCAGCGCCCCTGCCGTCAACACGCTCAACGCTGGAAAGATGGGCAGCAGGAAACGGGTCTGCTGCGAACCGAGGGCCCATGCGCCGAAGCGCAGCAGGACGAAGGCGCCGATCAGCCGCAGGGGGCGCGCCGGTCGAGCGAGAAGGAGCAGCAGCGCGAGTGGGAAAAGGAAGCTGGGGAACTCGATGCTGCTCATGAAGGTGCCGAACAGCCCGTGGTCGGTGTACAGCCGAACCGGGAGCAGCAGAATGTCCGTCGGCGTGGTCCCTGCACCAAAGGAACGCAGGTAGGTCATCAGCAGGGCCAGGCGGCCATCCCCCCATGTCCCCTGGCCGCCGGACAGGAAGGGATACACCGGGTCCCCCAGCCAGATCGCGTTGCGCAGGTACCACGGCGCGCAGACGGCCAGGGCAGGGAGGGCGAATAGAGCAGCCAACCGTGGCCAGTCGCGGATTCGCGCGACGCCTGCGCTCAGGACCACCAGCGCCAGACCGGTCAGCAGGCCTGCCAGTCCGAGATACTTGGTCGACGCGGCCAGACCGGCGAACACTCCACCCAGAACCAGCCACCCGGGTTCCCGGCTGCTCGACCAACGGACGAGCGCGAACAGCATCAAGAACTCGAAGAGCGCCCAGCCCATGTCGGCATAGGCCAGCGTGCCCCAGATGGGGAAGATGGGGATCCCCAGGAGGATCGCCGCCGCCAGCACGCCGCCCGTCTCGCTTAGTTCCGAGCGGGCCAGGGCGTACGTCGCCACCACGAGCAGGCCTGCCAGCGCGAGATGGATCAGGCGGGCGGTCGGCTCCGATTGCAGGCCAAGGGCGATCACATAGAGCATCTCGACTGTCAGCGGGCCATTCGCCTGCCAGATTTCCGGGAGCGGCACCAGCCTGCCGGCTTCAAGGAACAGCCGCGGCGCCTGCAGGTGGTACATCAAGCCGTCGTAGTCCCAGGTGGGTGCGAGCGCTTGGATCGCAGAGAGCAGACCGATCGCGGCTGCGGCGACACACAAGCTGCGTGCGCCCATCGAGGCTGAGCGCCAGGAGTCGCCCGCCTGGCGAACGGCCGTGCCCCATTGGGCGCTGTCATCGCTTCGCCTTCCGAAGGCTAGGAAGCCAGCCGCGCACAGTGCCAGCGTGATCCAAGGAGGGCTGAACGCTCCCAACAGCCCCAGGAAGAACATGCCTGCACCGAGGGCGCCGAATCCGAGTGCGGCGGCGAGCACAAGTCGTTCGATCCCTTCCGACTGCGAGCCCTTCAGGATAGCGCCCAGCAGTGGCCCCCCCAGCGCACTGGCAAGGGCGAGCAGCCATGCGGCGAGCAAGATCGCGATTGCGGCATCGAGCCCGGCGCGTGGACCGAGCACGTCGAATCCACGCCCAGGAATCACCAGGCGGATGGCAAACAAAGCAAGGGGAACCAGTGCCAGCGTGAGCCGGCGCGGGGTGACCCTCGGGGTCATTGCTCAGCCGCCCACTGGCTCGCACACGATCCACAAGGCAGCCACGCCGGTTTCACTTCGCCAGGCATCCAGCTCTCGGCAGCCGTCCGGCGCAACCGCCTGCCAGGGTCGATCGGCTTCCTGCACGGACTGTCCGAAGGCATGCGTGGCCGTGTACGGCTTGCGCGCCACATACCAGCATCCCTGGCGGCAATCGGTGGCCGCCGGCGACTCGCGCAACGCGGGTTCCGGGCCCAGATAGAACGACAAGGGGAGCAGGATCTCGGGCTCGCTGCGCCAGATTGGCGCGGCGACGCTGCCGGCCGGGGCGAGCGTCAGGCTGAGCTGACGCCAGTCCTCCTTGGCGTAGGTCAAGTTGCGATGGACCTGGGAGACCGCCG
>JBFYRF010000195.1:0-6375 GCA_041302385.1 Anaerolineales bacterium
CGCCAGCTTCGAAAGAAGCTCGAGGATGATCCGGATCATCCCCAGATCCTGACCACCGAACCGGGCATCGGATACCGCTTCGTCGTCGAAGGCTAAGCCGCAAACGGCCGACGTGCAGCCGGCTCCAGGCACGCACGGCCCACGCGGTCCTTTATTCCCTTTTCATCCTATTGCCTGCTTTCTTTGTTCCCTCCTTATCCCAGGGTGTGAGACTGATCAGGGTCGATCACGCGCCTGGAAGAGGAAGCGAACATGGGCACCGTCGGTATCACCACCTATCTGCCAGGGTCTACGGAGGAGGCGTTCTCCTCTCCCGAACGGCAACGGGTTGAGCCCGATCGCGTTGCGCGCGGCCGGGCGCTCGCCCGGCTGGCCGCCGAGGAGCTGATCGACGAGATCAAGCTGCGGGCCGCTCGCCACCTGCTGGATCGCGGCCTGCGGGTGAGCGTGCCCTATTTCGACGATCGACGCCTGGCCCTGCGCTACTGGGAGTTCACCGTAATCCCGCAGGGCCGCATTCTGTTCGTCCCCGCCTTCGTGGTGCTGGCTGCCGAGCGTGAAATTGCACGAGTGCGGGCGGCCACCGAGTTCAACCCCACTACGCGGGAACACTTGCTCGACGGCCTGCACCGCCTTGCCCGCGCATTTGCCACCAGCACCCCCGAGAGCCGCTGGTCCGACCCCGGCCCGAGGTAGCCTGCGATGCTCTCCGTCGCTTTATTGGTTCTGTTTGTCTTCCTTGCATATCGCATCTCTCCCCGTGAGAAGGCCGAGGACAAGCACGTCCACGGCGCCGGTCAGATCGGCTTGTTGGCGGCCATTGCCCTGTTCGGCGTCGACTACTACACGTCGTTCTTCTACGCCACCGGCGAGCTGATGTCCGCCCTGCATCCCTACGGGCTGCAGCAGTACGCCTACATCGGCGTTGCATTCATCGCCCTGGCAAACCTGGTCTTCGGGGCACTCTACATGTACGCCCTGGGCATCTTCAACGAAGGCGGCGGGTCGTACATCGCCTCCATGCGCTACCTGACCCCTTTCCTCAGCCTGGTGGTGGCGGTGGTCTTGATCGAGGACTACACCCTGACCATCGTTGTGTCGGCGCTGTCGGGCGGCGATCAGTTGCTTTCGATCCTCAATCTCTACGGGCAGAATTGGCTCTACCACTTCCTGATTGGCGCCGGCCTTGCGGCCATCACCTGGTATCTCACGATCCGCGGTCGTAGCGATTCATCCTTCGTCGTCTTCTTGCTGCTCGGAGTATTCGTCGAGCTGACGATCGTGATGGCCATCGGTCTCTTCACAGCGGTCGCCCGCGGCGTGCCGCCTGCGCCTGCCGAGGTCCTTCACGAGACTACGCTGCAGCAGGCCCTATTCCACCTGCTGACCGCAACCATGAAGGGGATCGTTGCGCTTACCGGACTGGAGGCCGTCTCGAATGGCATCCAGTTCTTCAAGAACGAGGACTTCGCCCTGGTGAAATGGGGCAAGCGCAAGGTCACTCGCCTGAACTGGCTCTGGCACTTCTACAGCGGAAAGGTAGGGATTGGGCGTGTGGTCCAGACCTCCTTCCTGTTCTACGGCGGGATGACGACGTTGTTCCTGACCTACTTTGCCCTCCACTTCAATGTCTTCGACGGAACGCTGGGGCGATCGCTGATCGGCAATCTTTCCTTCATCGGATTCAGCCAGTTGCCGGGGGGGATCACGCTGTATTGGGCATATCAGATTCTGGCGGTAGCCCTGCTGGCGGCAGCCTCGATGACCGCTCTCCAGGATGCCCAGGCGACCGAATGGCGTGACGTCGCCATCGGCGAGATTCCCGAGGCGATCATTTATCGCGACCAGCGGGGCACCTTCACCCGATCGGTCACGATCACCTTCCTGGCGGCGGTCGTGATCATGTTCATCGTGCGCGGCCGCACCAGTGTGGCCGTCCCGTTCTATGGCGTCGGGGTGTTCATGCCGATCGCCATCATGGGCTTCGCCGTCCGCAAGCACATTCGCAGCCACTACGTGGGTCGCATGCGCACTTGGGGGGCGCGCGCTGCCGGATTCGCCGGCGGCCTGTCGACCTTCATCTTCGTCTCCCAGGTCTTCGGCAAGTGGGAAGAAGGCGGCTGGGTGCGGCTGGTGACCTTCACCACGTTGATCCTTACGGCGCACGCCATCCTGCTCTCGCCGATCGGGCATCGAGACCCAATACAGATCCACCGCATCGTGAGGGACAAGGCGCGGGTCCGCGGCGGGATGGCCTCGATCGTCGAGTGGCAATCCCTCAAGATGCAGGAATACCGCTACTCGCTGCTGCTGGGCCTTTCCCGCTTCTGGGAGCGGTTCGGCGTGCGCCGCCCGGTGACCGACGCCCGCCCCGTTCCCGCCGGCGACTACAATCATGCCCTGCATATCGACGATCCGGCGGCTCCCTCGCTGCTGGCGCCGTACCTCGAAACCGGCAGGTTCCCCGAAGCCGTCGTCCGTCACTAGCCCACCCCTGCCAATGCTCCTGCCGCCGGCTGATTCCGGCGGTATTTATTTGTTCTTTATTCGACCCATCCATTTCTTTATCGGGGCCTTATCCCGCGGGCATACAGTTCAGCCGAGCCCCGAAGTACGTCCGGGCTCCACCGCGACCGAGCGTCTTGCTCCAAGCTGACTCGGTGCCTACGAACGATCAGGAGAGAAGACCACCATGGGCGTGGACGCTGCATCCCTCTCCCTCCCGAACCTCACCGGAGCGGAAGTCCGACGGGAGCCCGGGCAGGTCGAAGCAGTCTATGCAGAACGCGGGCTCCAGTTGGTCCAGCTTCAGCTGGGCGAGATCATCACCAAGATCCGGCGACGGGCTTCCGCCCACACGCTGGATCGGGGGCTGAGCATCAGCCTGCCGTACTACGACGACCAGGCACTCGAGTTGCGCTGGCGGGAGATCCAGATCATTCCGCCGGGACGCGTGATGTTTCTGCCGGCCTTCGTCGTTCTGGCCGTCGAGCGGGAGCGGGAACAGATCCTGAGCGAGAATGGCCTGACCCCCTCCATGCAGGCCAACCTGCTCGCCTCGCTCCAGGCGCTGGAGCAAGCCTTCCAACCGCCGCCTGCTCCCCCTGGCGAAAGGTCCCCTCGAGACTGAGATGTTCTCCATCATTCTGCTGGTCGCCATCTTCCTGCTTGCAGCCAGGCTCGCCCCGCGCGAGAACAAGGAGCACACCCACGTCCACGGCGCCGGCCAGATCGGCATGCTCGCCGCCCTGGCGTTATTCGGGGTGGACTACTTCACCTCCTACTTCTACGCCACGGGTGAGATGCTGCACGCGCTGCACCCATATGGTCTGCAACACTACGCCTATATCGCCGTGTTTGTCATCGCCTTCGCCAACTTCGTCTTCGGTGCCCTCTACATGTATTCCCTGGGAATCTTCAACGAAGGCGGAGGGTCGTACACTGCTTCGATGCGCTACTTGTGGCCCACCCTCAGCCTGACCGTGGCCGTGGTCCTGATCCAGGACTACGTGCTGACCATCGTCGTCTCAGCGTTGTCGGGTGGAGACCAGCTGCTCTCGATCGTCGGACTGTACGGCAAGAACTGGGTCTACCACTTCCTGATCGGCGCCTCGCTGGCGGCCATCACTTGGTTCCTCACCATCCGCGGCCGCGGCGAGTCCGCGCGCATCACCTTCACCCTGCTGGGAGTGTTCGTGATGATGACCGCGATCATGACGATCGGCCTGATCATGGCTGTGTCGCGGGGTGTGTCGCCGGCGCCCTATGAGGAGCCGGTGCAGGCCGTCACCTTGGGCCAGGCGGCCATGCACCTGCTCACGGCCTCGATGAAGGGCATGGTGGCTCTCTCCGGCCTGGAAGCGATGTCCAACGGGATCCAGTTCGTGATCAATGAGGACATCAAGCCCGTGCGCTGGGGCAAGCGCCGCCTGCCGCAGTTGATGCCGTTCTGGAGATTCTACAGCGGCAAGTCTGGCATCGGCCGAGTGGTGCAGACTTCGTTTCTGTTCTACGGCGGGCTGACGACGCTGCTGTTGACGACTTTCGCCCTTCGCTTCAATGTCTTTGACGGCACGCTCGGCCGCACGCTGGTCGGCAACCTGGCGTTTATCGGATTCGGCGAGATCCCCGGCGGAATCTCGCTGTACTGGGTCTATCAGATCCTGGCCGTCGCCCTGTTGGCTGCCGCCTCGATGACCGCCTTCCAGGATCTGCAGGCCACGGCCTGGCGAGATGTGGCCATCGGCGAGATGCCGGAGGTCGTGGTCTACCGCAATTCGTCCGGCACCTTCACCCGCTCGGTGACAGCGGGGTTCATCGCCGCCGTCGTGATCCAACTCATCGTGCGCGGTCGGACGACTCTCGCCGTGCCGTTCTACGGTGTCGGTGTCTTCATGCCGATCGCCGTGATGGGATTGGCCATCCGCCGGCATGTTCAAGTCAGCTTCACCGGTCGGAAGAGGGCAGTGGGCGTGGTCGGAGCCACACTGGCCACGATTCTGGCGGCCACGATCTTTGTCGGTCAAATTGTCGGCAAATGGGCGGAGGGAGGCTGGGTGGTATTGATCTCGTTCACCTTGCTCTTCCTGATCGCGCACGCCATCCTGCTCTCGCCTTACGGCCATCGGCAGCCGACGCAGATCCATCGCATCGTGCGCGAGAAGGCCCGCGTGCAGGGGGCGATGGCCTCCATTGTCGAGTGGCAGTCGCTGAAGATGCAGGAATACCGCTACCAGGTGTTGGTCGGCATCGCCCGCTTCGCCGAGTGGTTCGGTATTCGTCGGCCGGTGCGGTACGAGGTCCCCGCAATCGCCGGCGCCTACGATGAAGCCGTGCAC
Source organism: Anaerolineales bacterium (assembly GCA_041302385.1). Taxonomy (GTDB): domain Bacteria; phylum Chloroflexota; class Anaerolineae; order Anaerolineales; family E44-bin32; genus PFL42. Next base: position 4,839 of record JBFYRF010000195.1, read on the forward strand.
AGTGATCACCCGGAGGCGCCTTCCATCCTTGCCGGCTATCTGGAGCCGGCGGCCCCGGCCTCCGGCTCGCCGCTTCGCCCGGACTAGCGCCCGCTCCGCTGCCTCCCCCCTGGGTTTCCCAGGCGAGGTCACGACCCGCCCCCTCGCCCATCGGGGATTCCCCGCGCTCTTCGGACGCAGCGATTTCGGGTACACTTCGCCCTTGAACCTGCGGCCGCCCGGCTTTCCCTTCGGAGGGGGGGCCGGCCCGGCAGGCAGGCGGGAGTCACCTCATGGCCAGGAACGACCCTCCTCATGCTCCAATCCCAGGCAGCGCGGACACCCCGGCTCTCCCCGGTCACCTGTTCGAAGAACTCCAGGCAAACGAGGTGCTCTATCGCAGCCAGAGCAAGACCGTGCAGCGCTTCCTGGATGCCCAGGCGGCGCAGATCGCGGACGGACTGCTTGGCCAAGGCACTCAGATTCGCTTTGCCCTCCCAGATCAGCTTGTTGTGGATGCCGCCACCGCCAAGCCGGGCAGGATTGCCCCCGAACAGCGCAACGAGTCCATCGGCGGCTTCGTCGACCGGGTGACCCGCTCCGACATCCGCGTGACCACCCGCCAGCGGCTGGCCGAGCTAGAACAATCCAGCGACCCGCCGATCTCCGCCGCCGCGCGTCTGATCCGTTTCGCCACCGTGCACCACATGATCCACGTGTTGCTTCCGGCTGGGAAGAAAGTGAGCTATCGCTCGACGGAAGGCGAGATGATCCCGTTCATCCCCGAGGTCGACGGCCTGGAGCCCGCCTCGGCCATTACAGCCCAGACCGACGCCATCGTCGAAGAGGGGGAGGACGCCGGCGGACGCGGGGAGCTGCTCGTCCCGTACGTTCCGGCGGCCCGTCCGTTCTTCCTGCCGCAATGGGTGGCCTTCGACGATAAGGACCAGTTGCTGGTGGGCAGCCTGGCGGAAGCCGAAGCGCACGTGGCCTCTATGCAGAAGTATCTGAGTGTGCTGCATGCCGCAGTGTCGCTGGCGTCCTACATGGTCGCCGACCCGGAGTATCAACGCAAACGCTACGGTATTCTCGGCCAGCTGCTCAACCAGGGGCGGGCGCTCGCCCGGTATCAGACCGCCGAGATCATCCAGACCATCCGCCGCCGGGCCGCGGCCAGCGATCTGAATCGCGGGCTCAGCCTGAGTCTGCCGTATTTCGACGATCAGGCGCTCGAGATGCGCAGCCGCGACTTCGAGGTGATTCCGGCTGGGAGGATCATGTTCGTCCCGGCCTTCGTCGTACGCGCGGCTGAGGAAGAGGCAGCCAAGGTCGCCCAGGACACCCGCCTCGATCCGGCCACCCGCAGACATCTGCTGCAGGAACTGGAAATGCTGCGACAGAGTTTCGATACGAGCTCCCGCGGCCGCTGAGCCCGCCCCCAGAGAAGGTGCCCCGTGTTTGCCATTGCCGTGCTCATCGCCTTGATCGCCCTTGCCCTGCGGGCGGCCCCCCGAGAGAAGTCCGAGGATGCCCTGGTTCACGGCGCGGGCCAGATCGG
>JBFYRF010000206.1:0-5476 GCA_041302385.1 Anaerolineales bacterium
ACTCGGTAACGCTCACCTCCGGGACCGTCGCCCCGGGTGGCACGGTAGACATCTCCGTGGATCTGACGGCGCCCGCCGATACCGGTACCTACCAGGGCAACTTCCGGCTGAAGGAGCCGGGCGGTGTGCTGTTTGGGATTGGCCCTTCGGCCTCCAACTACTTCTGGGTGAAGATCAAGGCGGTCACCGCCGCCTCGCTCAAGCCGGATTTGGTGGTCAGGAGCATCAATCTCGATCCGGCGGAGCCGTACAAGAGCCAGTCGATCGCGGTCAAGGTCAAAATCGAGAACCAGGGCGGGGCGATCGCCGAGGACTTCACCGTCAAATGGTGGCCAGGCGAGGGCTATGCGTCTGCCGCCTGCACCTGGGATGTAGATGACCTCGAACCGGATGATGATCAGACGCTGAGCTGCAACTACGGTGGCTATCCGAGCTGGTATCCGTCGATCAACACCAAGGCCGAGGTCGACACCGGCGATGACGTCGACGAGAGCAATGAGGGCAACAACGTGCGGCTGAAGGAGGTCAAGGTCCTGGACTTCTAGGCCGTTCGTCGGCTCACAGATGCAGGGTAGGGGCGGAGCATGCCGTCGGGCTCGCGGCACGAACGGTGCTTCGCCCCTACTGCGGGCTGTGGATGACGAGGCGCGTCCGTCAGATCGGTTCGAAGCGGGCGGTGAAATGCCTCAGCAGTTTCGGCTCGTGGACGATGCGGTAGCCGGGGATCTGAGCGCGCCGCGCAACGATCCGCTGCACGGTCTCCGCCACCGCCTCGAGATGGGCCTGAGTGTACATGCGCCGCGGCAGCGCCAACCGGACGAGTTCAAGCGGCGGGTAGTGCATATCCCCGGTGACCGGGTCGGGATGGGCGAAAGCCACCGTGCCCAATTCCACGGCGCGGATTCCGCCCTCCAGATAGAGCTCAACCACCAGCGCCTGCCCGGGGAGTTGGTCGCGCTGCAGGTGGGGGAACAGCCCGCCGGCGTCTATGTAGATGGCGTGGCCGCCAGGCGGCTGGACGATCGGGGCGCCGATCTCGAGCAGCCGCTCGCCCAGATAGGCCGTTTGACCGAGGCGATAGGCCAGGTAGTCCTCGTTCAAGCCTTCCCACAGGCCGATCGCCATCGCGTCGAGGTCGCGCCCCGCCAGCCCGCCATACGTTGGGAAGCCCTCGCGCAGGATCAATTCGCTGCAGGCGCGTTCGTACAGATCGCTGTCGTTCATTGCCAGTAGCCCGCCGATGTTGACGATGGCATCCTTCTTGGCGCTCATGGTTGCGCCGTCGGCCAGCGAGAACATCTCCTGGGCGATCTCGAGCACCGACTTCTCGGCGTACCCCACTTCGCGCAGCTTGATGAAGTAGGCATTCTCGGCAAAGCGGCAGGCGTCGATGAAGAACGGAATGCCGGCCTGGCGGTAGATGGCGCTGACCGCGCGCAGGTTCTCCATCGATACCGGCTGCCCGCCGGCGCCGTTGTTGGTCACGGTGATCATACCCAGCGGGACTTCGTCTGGGCCATGTGCCTGGAGGAAGGCTTTCAGCTTGGCCACATCCAGGTTGCCCTTAAAGGGATGGAGTGAGCCCGGGTTGCCGGCCTCGTCGATCAGGAAATTCTCCGGGCGTCCACCGCGCGCCAGGATGTTGGCCTGGGTGGTGTCGAAGTGCATGTTGGACGGGACCGACCACCCGGGGTGGGCAAACAAGGCACAAAGGATGTTCTCTGCCGCCCGTCCCTGGTGCGTGGGCATGAAGTGCGCGAAGCCGAAGATCTGCTCAACGCTCTCCTGCAATCGAAAGAAGGACCGGGCACCGGCGTAGGACTCATCGCCGATCATCATGGCGCCCCACTGGTGGTCGCTCATGGCGCCGGTTCCGGAATCGGTGAGCAGGTCGATGTAGATGTCCTCCGCCCGCAGGCCGAAGGTGTTGTAGCCGGCCGAGCGCAATGCCGCGGTGCGCTCGGCGCGGGTGGGCAGGTGAATGCTTTCTACCATCTTGATGCGGAAGGGTTCAGGGGGATAGTGCGCCATGCGGTCCTCCCGGGGAAGTTGACCCAGTCTAGCACTGCCTGCGTGGAGGAGAAAGGCGCGAGTGTCACGGGTGTGTGTTATCTTCGGTCATCGGGGCGATCGTCACAAGGCCCGAGGAGGCGAAGCCCGTGGATGCCGATTCCGAATCCCCGAGTGGGGGACAGCTGGAAGTCGCCTGCCTGACGCTGGGTCCAGTTCAGACCAACACCTACCTTGTCGCCGACGCCGGGGCGGGCGGTGCGGCGGTGGTGATCGACCCGGCCTGGGACGGCGCCGGGATCCATCAGGAGCTGGAGCGGCGGGGCTGGAGCCTGTCCGCCATCTGGTTAACCCACGCTCACTTCGACCATTTCGCCGGCGTGGCCGACCTGGTCCGATTGTCCGCCGGTCCGCCGGTCGTCGCCCTCCATCCGGGCGACCAGCCCCTGTGGCGGTTCAATGGGGGTGCGGGTCTGTTCGGGATCCCGGCCTTTGATCCTGGTCCGGAGCCTGGCGTCGATCTGGTGCATGGCATGCAGCTGCAATTGGGGAGCCGGAAGTTCGAAGTGCGCTATGCGCCCGGTCACACCCCTGGGCATGTCATGTTCTACTGCGCCGCCGAGCGGATGCTGTTTGCCGGCGATGTGATCTTCGCAGAAGGGGTCGGTCGAACGGATCTGCCGGGCGGGAGCTGGGAGCTGCTGCTGGATAGCATCCAGAGCCAGGTGCTCAGTCTGCCCGACGAGGTGACGATCTACCCGGGACATGGCCCGGCGACCACCGTCGGGCATGAGCGGCGCGCCAATCCCTTTCTGAATATGGACTGATCCACGCCGGCGCGGAGTGCCGCGCGGTCCGGGTGACTGCACAACTTGCCGCACGGGGCGAAGCCTTTGGGGCTGCCGACTGCTGCGCTGCTGCTGGGGACGCAAGGAGTGTGTGGATCTTGCGCCTAGTCCGCCTGGGTGGACTGCAGCCAGACCAGAAAGTCGCGCACGCCGCCCGTTGGCTCGCCCGGCGCCATCGCCAGGATGTCGAACCGATAGGGGTACTCAGCATCCTCGGGCAGGGAACCCTCGACCCGCACGGCACGCACGTCGGATGGCACAGCTGAAAGGGGCAGGATCCCGAGTGCAGCCGCATCCTCCGCTGCCAGCGCCGCGCCGCTGGCCGGGGTCAGATACAGCCGGGCGTTGGGCGTAACCGGCCGCCCGCGCAGCGTCTGCTGCTCAAAGGCCGTTCGCAGGTCGTCCCCGGGGAAGGGGGTGTAGATCTGGACCGGCGTCTCCAGCCCCCCGAATTCGGCCCACGCAACCGCCTCCCCGCTGAACAGCCGCTCCAGGTCGCGCAGACCGAAGCCGCGCACGCGATTGTCGGGATGGACGATGACCGCCACCTGTTCCGCGCCAACCGGGGTGGCGAACCAGCCCTGCGGGGGTGTGGCAGCCGCGAAGAGCATGGCCAGCTCCCCGCGGCGCAGACGATCCTGGGCTGCCTCGAGGGGCAGGACCGTCAGATCAAAGGGCGGGCCTCCGACCTCCGACCGGTAGGCCTCGACCCATTCGGTCACGATGGGCTCGAGGCCGGGTGTGACCGCGACCCACGGCGGCGCAGTCGGCGTGGCCGACGGAGCGGGTGGGGTGCAGGCTGCGGCCAGCGCCCATACGACAGCCAGGCAGGCTGAGATCCGGTGGCCGCTCCTACGCAGCGGGGAAGCGCCGTGGCGAGGCATCGCTCTACGCGCCCACCAGGGAGAGCAGGATCCCCGCCAGCCCGAGGACAGCACAGTAGATGGCGAATGGCGTCAGGCTGTTGCGTGCCAGAAAGCCGAGCAGCCAGTGGATCGCCAGATAGCCGACGATCGCCGCCGCTCCAAAGCCGGCCAGGATCGGGCCAATCTGCTGGAGGGCGGAGGGGGAACGGACCAGGTCGAGCGTGGCGATCAGGCCGGCGCCGACCATCACCGGGATGGACATCAGGAACGAGAAGCGCGCCGCCTCGGGGCGCAGCAGCCGGCGCACGATCCCGGCCGAGATCGTCGAGCCAGACCGTGAGATTCCGGGGAAAAGCGCAAGGATCTGCGCGGTTCCTATCGACAGCGCGTCGCCGGCGTTCACATCTTGCAGGCTCCGCTGCAGCCGTGCAAGCCGCTCGGCGCCGAGCATCAGCGCGGCATTGACCAGCAGGAAGAAGCACACGGCCAGCGGCGAGGCGAAAGCCTGCTCAACCACATCCTTAAGCAGGATGCCGGCCAGCGCCGCCGGGATGCTCGCCAGGAGAATCATCCATCCCAGGCGTGAGGCCGGATCAGCGAGCGGCTGCCGGTGCACCGCGCCGCTCCACATCGCCCGCGCAATGGCCAGCAGGTCCGCCCGGAAGTACAGGATGACGGACAGCAAGGTTCCCAGTTGCACCAGGATGTTGAACACGAAGGCGGCTTCGGCCTCGAAGGTCCACCCCATCAGCCAAGGCACAAGCACCAGGTGGGCAGAGGAGGAGATCGGCAGGAACTCCGTCAGGCCCTGGACGATGCCGAGAACGATCGCCTGCAGCCAGGTCAAGGTCAACTCTCCGGGGATCGGTGTTTGCGGTAACTGCGGCGGAATGCCGCAACGTACTCTGCCAGGTTGCCGTCCAGGATGGCCTGGCGCAGCTGCTCGGTCAGACGGATCAGCATGCGCAAGTTGTGGATGGAGACAAGTGTGGCGGCCAGCATCTCCTGGGCCACCATCAGGTGGCGTAGGTAGGCGCGGCTGTGCTGCAGGCAGGTGGTGCAGTCGCACATCTCGTCGATCGGCCGCGGGTCATCGGCGAAGACGGCGTTGCGCAAATTGAGCCGGCCGCGCGGGGTGAGGGCGGCGTGGTTGCGTGCCATGCGCGTCGGCAGCACGCAGTCGAACATGTCGATGCCGCGCACCACCGCTTCGACCAGGTCCTCTGGCGAGCCGACGCCCATCAGGTAGCGCGGCCGGGTGGGGGGAAGCTCCGGCAGGACGACCTCGAGCATGGCGTGCATCTCGTCCTTGGTCTCTCCGACGGACAGCCCGCCGACGGCCACCCCGGCGAATGGGAGCGAGGCGATGAACTGGGCCGACTCCCGACGCAGATCAGGGAAAACACCGCCCTGGACAATGCCGAACAGCGCCTGCTCGCCTGACCGATGCGCGTTCAGGCAGCGCAGCGCCCAGGCATGGGTGCGTGCCATGGCTTGTTCATTGTAGCGGCGGTCGTACGGCAGGGCGCATTCGTCGAAGGCCATGATGATGTCCGCTCCCAGCGCCTGCTGAATGGCGATGACGGCCTCGGGCGTCAGCCGGTGACTGGAGCCGTCGATGTGGGAGCGGAAGGTGACCCCGCCGGCGTCGACCTTACGGGTCTCTGTCAGGCTGAACACCTGGTATCCCCCGGAGTCGGTCAAGATCGGCCCGGTCCAGCCCATGAAGGCATGCAGGCCCCCCAGGCGCTG
>JBFYRF010000249.1:0-7759 GCA_041302385.1 Anaerolineales bacterium
ACGCCGCTGGCATCACTGGGGAGACGCCAAGGCTCATCCTCAGGCCCGTACAGGTAGGCCGGAGCATTGGGCACAGGATCTTGTTGATTCATGGGGTTGGCTTCACTGCCTGTGGCGAGGATGATGTGTCATTCTACCACACCCGCCGCAAGCAGGCAGCCTCGGCTAGCGCCATTTCACCTGCGCGACACCTGGCCGTTTGGGCGTTGGCTGGCTCGCCATTCCCTTGTAGAATCGGAACAAGGCTTGACCCGCTCCTCTCCTCCGTCCGCCTCATGGAGGTGCGCATGGACCTGGTGCCCCTGCTCCAGAAGGTCGAACTCTTCGAAGGGCTAACGCCCGAGGAACTCCAGGCGGTCGCAGCCCTGTGTGCCGAGCGGGTATTCCACGCTGGGGACTTGATCACCCGTCAGGGCGAGGCGGGCGACGAAATGTACGTGATCTGCGAAGGCTGGGTTGAGGTGGTCCCCAGCGCCCCTCCCGGTGCCGCCAGCCCGCGCGCCGTGGTGAACCTGGGCCGCGGTCAGTTGATCGGGGAGATGACCCTCGTCGACTACGGCCCACGCAGCGCCAGCGTGCGGGCTATCTCCGAGCCGACCGTCCTGCAGGCCATGCATCGCGATCGGTTCACCAAGCTCTGCGAGCACGACTTCCACGTGGGCTACCTGGTCATGCGCAACATGGCGGCGGACCTGTCGTTCAAGCTTCGCCACCGCAACCTGACAGGCAGGTGAGGCCATGGCTTCGGTGTACAAGGTCAGCTATGTGGTCGCCGGCGAGGAGCACCCGGGCGCGATCCTGAATGCCGACCAGCCGCCGCGCGTCGGGGACCAGGTTACGCTGGGCAAGCGTCGCTTCGTCGTGCTCGAGGTGGTCGATCTGCTGCCCGCCCGGGGAGACTTCCGCTTCTTGCACGCCACGCTACGCCCGGCGTCCGGCAACTGATCGCCTCCAGCCGCTTCCCGCGCCTGCCACGGTTCGCAGCAGGCCCGGCGGCGTTGGCTACAGTTCGAACGAAGACAAGTCCTGGGCGACCGCAACCTCGCCGCCGAACGCAGCTCTCGCCGCGGCCCGCAGCCCGATGGCGCTCTCCTCCCCTCCCGGTGGAAAGTGGATCAGGAGCAACGATCCCACCCCGGCTTGCTGGGCGATTGCCCCAGCCTGCGCCGCGGTGGAGTGTCCGGCGCTGGGACCGGATGCCTCGTGGATCAGTAGATCGGCGCCACGCGCCAGCTCAACTACCGCCGCGCAGGGCTCCGTGTCGCAGGAGTAGGCGATGACCCTCCCGCTGGCCTTGCCCTCGAAGCGCAGGCCGATCGTCGGTACCAAGTGGCGCACCGGGGATGCCAGGATCCGGACCTCGTCGGATTCCAGGACTGGCATCTGCGCTCGCTCGGGCAGGCGGTGGAACGCCACCGGGAAGAAGTCCGGCCAGTTCTCCCAGCTATAGCCGGCCATCATGTCTTCCAGCCGCTTCAGGCAATGGTGCAAACCGTAGACCCGCAGCCCCGCCCGGCGTCCGCTCAGCCACATGTTCATCAGCAGCAGAGGAATACCGGAGACGTGATCCGGATGGAAGTGGGTGGCGATCAGATCGGTGACCGACTCGATGGCGATCCCGGCCCGCGGCAGGCGTACGGCGGGTGTGCCGACACAGTCGACCAGCACCGCGCCCTGCTCCCCCACCAACGCCATGTGGGTGTTCTCATGCAACGGGTCCGGCACGGCGCTGGCCGTGCCCAGCAACACCAGGCGCGCCATCTCAGAACCCTGTCAGCACACGAATGGCAACCAGCGGGGTTACGAAGACCTCAAGCGCCGCAGCCACCGCCAGCAGCGGCACGACCAGGCCCACCCCGACCCGCGCCCACTCGCCAACGGCCCGCAGCCAACTCTCGCCGAGGGAGGTTCCCTGCGGCAGGCTGACCCACGCCAATCCGAGGCGCAAGATCGCAGCTCCGGCCAGAATCATCGCCGGGACTTCGGCGAGCCCGTGCGGGGCCACCAGCCCGCCGATCAGCAGCGGCGCGTTGAGTCCGGCGAGCGCCAGGTTGCCCGCGAAGTACCCGATGATCCCCACCGGCGCCATCAGCAACACGACGCCGGCTACCCCGAAGGAGAAGGCGCCCAGGAAGGAAGCGAGCAGGATGGCGCGCAGGTTGTTGCTCATCACCCACGCCCAACCCCGCCCGGTGAGCAGGCCGAAGCTCCTGAGGTCGAGCTCGGCCCCCGGCGGCGCCCGCCCGATGGACAGGACATCGAGCGGCAGGGTGTACGTGGCAGACAGCCGGATGCCGATGGTGTAGCCAAGCACGAGCGCCAGCACCATGATCAACGCCGGGATCTTGAGCTGGGGCAGCGAACGCGAGAACAGCCCGCGATACCACTCGCCCGGAGATCGGGCGCCGGCGAAGAAGGTGTTGCGCAAGACGCGCCCCGCCCAGCGCATGTCCAGCAGATCGATCTCGCGTCCCAGCAGCTCCTCGCGGTTGAACAAATGGATGCCGATGCGCGCCAGCATCACGCCGCAGATCATCAGAGCGAGCAGGATCCCCCACAGCACTTCATAGCGCGCCCAGAACATCACCATGCTCTCGAGGATGATCAACTGAGCGGCCGGGATGATGATGAAGGACGCCAGCAGGTTCGCCGCACGCACCGAGGTGGTCTGCGAGGAGATCACCACCGCCGCACCGACCATGACAAACGCCTGGGCGCTGGTCAACAGCAGGATTTGCGTCAGCAGCATCGTCGGCGGCAGCCAGCCGATGTTCAGCCACAATCCGAGCAGATACACCCCGATGCCCAGATAGGCCGCCGCCAGCGGAGGCACTAGGGCGGCCACCATCTTCCCCATGTACAGCTGACGGTTGGAGATCGGCGCGGCAAGCAGCGGCTCGATCGACTGACGCTCGCGCTCGCCGGCGAAGCTCTCCAGGGCGATCACCAGGCAGAACGAGATCGGGAAGAAGCCGACCACCAGCAGCAAGAACGGGATCAGCCGCTCGGCGACCAGGGGAGCGCCGTAGCGGTTAACGAAGTCGACCGCCATGCCTGCGGTCAGATTCATCAGCCAGGGGAAGAAGATCGTGAGCAGCAGGATCGGCCCAAGCAGGCGCCAATCGCGCGAGAAGTCGCGCAGCTCCCGCCGGGCAACCAGCCAGGCAGCCGATGCACCCCGCGCCCGACCCATCGCCACAGTCGTCACGCGCCGTCCGCCTCCGCCACCGGCGGGTTCCCCATCACCTTCAGGTAGACCTCTTCCAGGGAACGCGGCCGCTCCGCCAGCGACAGCACCGAGGCCCCGGCCTCGGCCAGGGAGCGCAGCAGCGCTGGATTGTCGCGCGCCGGGTCATCGGTCGCATAGCGCAGCCAACGCTCGCCAGACTCGAGCACATGGACTTCCTTCGGCAGGGCGCGTGTGTGGCCATCGACGGGCTCGGTCAGGCGCAGCTCCATCACAGCATTGCCCAGCACGCGTTCCTTCAAGTCCGCCGGAGTGCCCTGCTCGATCAACCTTCCCTGGCGGATGATGGCGATCCGATCGGCCAGCATCTCCGCTTCTGCCAGGTTGTGCGTGGAGACGACGATGGCCCGCGCGCCCCCACGCAGCGCTAGAATCGCGTCCCGCACCAGTCGGGCGCTGGCGGGATCCATCGCAGAAGTGGGTTCATCCAGCAGCAATACCGTTGGATCGTGGATCAGCGCCCTGGCGAGCGCCAGCTTCTGCCGCATTCCCTTGGAGAACTCGCCCAGGCGCCGCTTGCGGCTGTCGGCGATGTCCAACCGATGCAACAGCTCATCGGCGCGGCGGGTAATCTCCGCCTCGGGCAGCCCGTAGGCGCGTCCGAAGAAGGTCAGATACTCGTCTGCCCGCATGCGCGTGTACAGGCCGTGATGCTCCGTCAGAAGACCGAGTGAGCGCCGGACCTGGTCCGGCTGCGTCAGCGTGTCGAACCCGTTGACCGTGGCCTGACCACTGCTGGGGGTCAGGATGGAGGCGAGCATGCGCAGCGTGGTGGTCTTGCCGGCGCCGTTCGGGCCCAGCAGCGCCATGACCTCGCCAGCCTCCACCCGAAAGCTGACGCGGTCGACTGCCTGCAAGCGCCCGAAGCGCTTGCACAGTTCTTCACACTCGATCAGGAATCGAACCATCAGAGGGATTGTAGCACCCGCCCCCAACGCTCGACAACCGGACTACCCTCCCACGCCGCCCTGCAGCGGCGGCAGGCCGGGACGCGCGAAGTCAGCCGGCGGCCGGCTTGCGTCGGTGCCGGAGGATCAGCGTGGCGGCGCTGACCAGGGCGACAGCAAGCATCGCGGCCTGATTCAAGTTCAGCCCGAAACCCGGGGAGATGTCGAGCCGGATGAACTCGAGAAAGAAGCGCGCCGTCGGGTAAGTGACCAGGTAGATCAAGAACAAATCGCCTGGTAGGAGCCTGGCGGCGTGTTTCGTGTCGAGGTAGTACAGGAAAGCTGCGTTGGCGAAGTTCAGCAGCGCTTCGTAAAGGAACAGCGGGTGGAATCGTTCGTAGGCTCCAAAGCCGGGCAGGCGGTTCTCAGGACGGATGGGGATCGCCCAGGGAAGATCACTGGGTGGGCCGTACAGCTCCTGGTTGACGAAGTTGCCAAAGCGACCGATCCCCTGCGCCAACGCCAGGCCAGGCGCAGCGACATCGAGCATCATCGGCAGCGATAACTTCCGGCGCCGGGCGAAGATCCCCAGGCCGACGATGCCGCCTATCACCGCGCCGGGGATGCCCAGCCCCCCCTGACGCGTATCGAGCAGGTCGAGCGGATGCGTCAGGTAGTACATCGTGGTGATCCCAGCCTCGATCTGCGACTGGGAGGGGGTGAAGACATGCCAGAGCCGCGCACCGAGGATGCCGAAGATCAGCGCCCACAGCAGCGCATCCCAGGCCAGCGAGGAGTCATACCCCCGGCGGCGCAGCAGGCGGCCGGCGAGGGCAGTCGCCGCCACTGCGCCCAGCATGATGATCATGCCGTAGAAGCGAAAGTACAGCGGGCCGAGGTGGAGGCCGTATGCGTCAACGTACATGTTCTGCCCCAGGCGTCCCAGCGGCCTGCCGCCGCACGGAGAAGATCCGCTGCAACGCGGTGATATTAGCCAGAAGGGCAATGATCGAAAGGCCGATCTGTGGGAACCCCAGAATCATGCTTGGGCACAGGATCAGGTAGCGCTCGAGGCGCGAGAGCAGCCCGCCGCGCGCTTCGAAGCTGACCGCCTCGGCACGGGCCCGAATGTAGGACACCAGCAGCGAACCGGCAGCCGCCAGGAACACCACCAGCGACATCGTGCGATCGCCGATCCCGGTGTAGTAGACGATGAAACCGAAGTACACCGCCAGCTCCGAGTAGCGGTCGGTCACCGAATCGACGAAGCCGCCGAAACGCGACTTCACCCCGCGCTGGCGGGCCATCGAGCCGTCGATGGCATCGACCGGGGCCATCAGCAGGATCACCACACCGCCCCAGCGGATCTGCCCTACCCCCACCAGGTAGGCGCCCACCAGCGTGCCGAGCAAGCCAAACAAGGATACGCTATTGGGGTGCACACCCGCCCGGTTCAGGGCTGCGGCAATCGGATCCAGAAGCCACTTGAACCACTTGCGGAACCGGTCAGACAGCAGCATCGGTGATCGAGGGGGCGGGTCGGCCTGCATTCTCGGCTCCTGTGGAAAGCAAAGACCAATGCTAATGGTGCCCGCGGCGGGCGTCAAGCCATGCCGCGCCCAGGTATTCAGACGCTGGGCTCAGTCTCGGGAATCGTCGTCGTCTTCCTCCGACTCTCGGATCAAGACCTCGCGGGTTCGGCCGCCCGCCTGCACCCGGCCAACCAGCCCCATCTCCTCCAGCTGGTCCATCAGGCGCGCGGCGCGCGGGTACCCGATCCGCAAGCGGCGCTGCAGCATGGAAGCGCTGGCCTGGCCGGTCTGGCGAACAATCTCGATCGCCCGCTCCAGGACATCGTCGGGCTCTTCTTCGACGCCGGACCGGGTGAGCACTTCCTCCCAGGGCGCGCTGGGCGGCGCTTCCGGAGCTTCCTGCTCGCGTTCGACGCGCCAGAACTCCACCACTTTCTCGATCTCCCGATCGCCCACGAAGGCGCCCTGCAGGCGGACCGGAGCCGAAGCCTCCGGCGATAGGAAGAGCATGTCCCCCTTGCCCAGCAAGCTCTCCGCCCCCTGGCTGTCGAGGATCACCCGGGAGTCCACGCCCGAGGCCACCGCGAAGGAGATGCGCGCCGGGAAGTTGGCCTTGATCAAGCCGGTCACAATATCGGTGCTCGGCCGTTGAGTCGCGACGACCAGGTGGATCCCTACTGCGCGCGCCATCTGGGCCAGTCGCACGAGCGTGCGCTCGGTCTGATCCGGCGCCATCATCATCAGATCGGCCAGCTCATCCACCAGCACCACGATGCGCGGCAGCGTCTCGCCGTCCTTGCGCCGACGCATCTTCTGGTTGTACGACTCGATCTCGCGCGCCTTGGCCTCCTCGAGCAGCTTGTAGCGCCGATCCATCTCGATCGTGCACCAGCGCAGCACCCCGGTGATCCGCTCCAGATCCGTCTCCACCTTGCCCAGCAGGTGGGGCAGACCATTGAACCGCACCAGCTCAACCATCTTGGGATCGATCATCACCAGGCGCAGTTCCTCGGGCGCGTTGTTCATCACCAGGCAGGCAGTGAGCGCGGTGATGCACACCGACTTACCGGAACCTGTCGTGCCTGCGATCAGCAGGTGGGGCATCGCCGCCAGGTCTGCCACGATCGACTGGCCGGCGACGTCGCGCCCCAGGGCGATCGCCAGCGCCGACGGCACCGCCTGGAAGGCCTCGCTGCGCAGCAACGGTCCCAGGCGGACCATGGCCAACCGCCGGTTGGGAACCTCGATCCCGACGTACGATTGGCCGGGGACGGGCGCCTCGATGCGCACCGTCGGCGCGGAGAGGGCGAGCGCCAGATCATCGGCCAGCGACGAGATCTGGGAGACCCGCACCTTCTGCCGCTTGCTCTCGCCCTCCGGGGTGAGGTGTTCGGTGAACCCCGGCTCGACGGCGAACTGCGTCACCGCCGGCCCGGCTCGGAAATCCACCACCCGAGCCGGCAATCCGAAATCCGCCAGCGTCTTCTCGATCAGGCCTGCCGTCTGGTTGACCTCCTTGGCGCTGACACGCGGTGGCTCATCCATCTCCAGCACGGTCAGCGGGGGCAACGCCTTGTCGCGGCGAACCGGCTTGGCCGGCTTCTCCGCCTGTGCCGGCTCCACCTTGAACGATTTGCGGAACTCGGAGGGCAGGCGCGGCGGTCGGACCGTGCTCTCCGTCGGGGCCGCCGCTCGGGAAGGTGCGACGACCTGCGCCGGAGCTTCTCCGCCCAGCGTCTCAGGCCATTGTCGTTGCCCGCGCGCTCGGCGCCACTCCCGCAGCAGGAGGTACGAGGCGAGAACCACCACGCTCACCAAGGCCAGGGCGCCGAGCAGCCTGCCGGCAACGTCGCTCACCAGCCTGGCCAGCCCCCAGCCGATCAGGCCTCCGCCTCCGCCGGCCTCGGCCTGGGCCAGCGAACCGCCATCCGCCAGCGCCAGCAATCCGAGAACGCCAAGCAATAGCAGCTCGAGCGCGATCACGCGGCGCCAAGGGATTTCCGGCGCCTGCCCAAGCGCACGCCGCCAAAGAACAGCCGCGCCAAGCATCAGCAGCAGCGGCACGCTCCAGGCTCCCCACCCCAGCCACCGCC
>JBFYRF010000003.1:0-6242 GCA_041302385.1 Anaerolineales bacterium
AATGCGGCAGCTCGCATCCTCGGAGGAGCAGTTCCATGACTACCTACCCTGGCAGACAGCTGCGGATCGCAGTGGCTGCCGTCACCCTCACCGCCCTCATCTGCATGGCCGTCCGCCCGGCCCCGGTGCGGGCAGCCTGCGTCCCCGCCCCGACCGGCGGCGATGACGTCATCGTGTGCGATGACGCCAACGACACGGTCAGCGCCGGTAACGGCAACGATACCGTCTTCGGCAACGGCGGGAACGACCGCCTGACCGGCGGCAATGGCAACGACACCCTCGACGGCGGACTCGGCAACGACACGTTGACCGGATCGGCCGGCAACGACATCCTGATCGGCGGCGACGGCACCGACAGCTATGCCTTCGACGCCGACGGCAACATCGGCTCCGACACCATCCAGGATTCGAGCGGCATCGACACGCTGAACTACGCCTCGACCGGCACCCCCGCCCGGCACCTGACGCTCGATCTGGGCTCAAACATGGCCCAGGTGGTCAGCCCGGGCTTCCACACCCTGACCATCCTGCCGGGCGCCACCATCGAGAACGCCACCGGCGGCAGCGGCAACGACAGCCTGACCGGCAACACCGCCAACAACACGCTGAGCGGCGGCAACGGCAATGACACGCTCTCCGGCCTGGGCGGCAACGACACCCTGACCGGCGGCAACGGCAACGACACGCTCGGCGGCGGCAGCGGAAACGACACGCTCAGCGGCCAGGCCGGCGATGACACGCTGATCGGCGGCGAAGGGAACGATGCCTACACCTTCGACGCCGACAGCAACATCGGCTCCGACACGCTCCAGGATTCGAGCGGCACCGACACGCTGAACTACTCCTCGACCGGCACCGCGACCCGGCACCTGACGGTCGATCTGGGCTCAAACGCTGCCCAGGTCGTTGTCGCCGGGTACCACACCCTGACCATTCTGGCCGGCACCCTCATCGAGAATGTCACCGGCGGCAGCGGCAACGACACGCTGCTCGGCAACGACGCCAACAACTCGCTGAGCGGCGGCAACGGCAATGACACGCTCTCCGGCCTCAGCGGGAACGACACGCTCAGCGGCGGCGCCGGCGACGACGTCCTCAACGGCGGCGCGGGCAACGACTCGTTGGCCGGCGGAAACGGCAATGACCAGCTCACCGGCGGCACCGGTGTCGATACCCTCAACGGGAACGGCGGGACCGACCGCGTGGTCGAGACCCGCGACGCCAACATGACCCTGAACAACGCCTCGCTGGTGATCGGCGCCGAAGGCAGCGACACGTTGAGTTCGATCGAGCAAGCTCTGCTCACCGGCGGCGCCTCGGACAACACCTTCGCCGTCACCGGCTGGACTCAGTCGGCGACGCTCGACGGCGCCGGCGGGACCGACACGGTCGCCGCCAGCGGCAATGCCAACTTCATCCTCACCGACTCGCAGCTGCTGGTCTCCAGCGGCGGGAACTTCAGCCTGACCTCGATCGAGCAGGCCAACCTCATCGGCGGCTCTGGAAACAACACCCTCGACGCCAGTGCCTTCACCCTGGGGACGGTAATCCTCTCCGGCGCTGACGGCGCCGATATCCTGCGCGGCGGGAGCGGTGACGATACGCTCGACGGGGGCGCCGGCAACGACAACCTGTGGGGCGACGCCGGCAACGACGTGCTCAACGGCGGCCTCGGCGACGATAGCCTGGATGGCGGAATCGGCAACGACGCTCTCAGCGGCGGTGATGGCGCCGACACCCTGCGCGGCGACGCGGGTGCCGACCTGCTCGACGGCGGGGACGGCGCCGACACCCTTTACGGAGGCGATGGCGACGACGATCTTGCCGGCGGGGCGGGCCATGACACCCTGCGCGGCGAGGACGGGGATGACTGGCTCGATGGCGGAGAGGGGGACGACGAGCTGTATGGCGGAGCGGGCAATGACACGCTGGTGACCTCCGCCGGAGTCGATGCTCTCGCCGGTGAGGATGGCGACGACATCTTCCGGATTGACGGCGCCCATGAGGCCGGGGATGTGATCAGCGGCGGCGCCGGCGGCAACACCTACGCCTTCCAGCCCGGCACACAGGGTTGGCTTGCCCTGATCGCCGGCGACGACGACACCCTCGATTTCAGTCTGTTCGGTCTGCCAGTCTCCATCGACCTGAGCAACGCCGCCCAGCAGGATGTCGGCGGCGGGCTGGTCCTCACGCTGAGCGGGCTGTTCCGCCACGTGATCGGGACCGTATTCGATGACGTGATCGTGGGCAACGCCGCCGACAACACCCTCAGCGGGCTGGCCGGCGACGACCGGATCACCGGCGGCGGTGGCAGCGACAGCCTCGACGGCGGCGACGGCTTCGACACGCTCGTCGAAACCGGCGACGTCGATTGGACGCTCAACGATACGTCGCTCACCGGCATGGGCAGCGACAGCCTGGCCGGCTTCGAGGCGGCCGAGCTGACCGGCGGTGCCTCGGCCAACACAATCAACGCCAGCGGGTTCTCCGGCGCCACCACCCTCAACGCCCTGGGCGGGGACGACACGCTGCTTGGCGGATCCGGCCCCAACAGTCTGTACGGCGGCGACGGCGATGATCTCCTGGAGGGCGGCTCGGACGGGGACGCGCTCTACGGCGAGGGTGGCCACGACACCCTGACCGGAGACCTCGGCGATGACATCCTCGACGGCGGCGCCGGCGAAGATGTGCTGATCGAATCGGGGGATGCCGACTTCGTGCTGACGGACGGGACGCTGAGCGGGTTGGGTTCCGACTGGCTGAGCGGGTTCGAATCGGCCATTCTGATCGGCGGGACCTCCGCCAACACCCTCGATGCCACTGGTTACACCGGGACGCTCACCCTCGACGGTGGGCAAGGGGACGACACCTTGTTGGGCGGCTCCGGCCCGAACACAATCTACGGCGGCGGCGGCAACGACGTGCTGGTCGGCGGCGCCTTGGCCGACTTCCTATTCGGCGAAGCCGGGGACGACGTGCTCGACGGCGGGCTCGGGATCGACTGGCTCGATGGCGGTGATGACGACGATGGCGTGCTCAACTATGAGGCGCACGACACCCACCTGAACATCGAATGGGGCTTCCCCTCCTCCGGCGGCCATGGCCGAGGAGGTTCATCCGGCTCGCCAATCGTCCGCTCGGTTCTCTATCGTGTGCAGTCGGCGGAAATCCTGCCGGTGAACTGCGCCTTCGACCGCACGATCCTGCGACTGCCCGATCTCAATCAGGTGTCCTTCGAGCATCTGTGCGGGTACCGCGTCAGCCTCGAGGCGCTTGACCCCCGGGCGCTCCAGGAGCTGCCCTACCTGGCCTCTTCCGCACTGCAGGTGCATGTCACCGATAGCGAGCAGGCCGTCCATCGGCTGCCCGAGGGCACGAAGGTCAGCGTGTCCTTTGCGCTCCCGGCCCTCGAGCCAGGCCAGTCGGCCTCGATCTGGTTCTGGGATCAGACCCTGGGCACCTGGATCGAACTGCCCACCGCAGCCGCAACCGGCTTCACCGCCGCGCCGCTGAATGACCTTGCCGACGGCCGTATGGTCTTAGTGGGAACTCAGTCGACGGCGGAAGGACGCATCCAGACCTCGACCAACTTCGCCGGCAGCTTCGCCCTCGTCGTGCGCTGAACCCCGGCGAGTTTCAACCACAACACCCCCCACCGTCTGCCGCTGTGGGGGGTGTTGCTGTCTGGGGCTCGGCGCGCCGAGCCCGGAAGTTTCCTTCCACCAGGCCGGGCCTCAAGTCCATCGCTTCCGGCGCTCGGGCGCCGACGGTGAGGAGGCTTGATGCATTTCTTTGGTCGGGGAGTTGAACCGGCGTACGGGTCTGCGCCGTCGGCGATCCGGCCAACCGAAATCAGATCGGCACGACACGCAGCTGGCGAGCGAGGCCGCGCGGCAGGACGATGGGCGCCGAGCGATCGGCGACCCTCAGCGAAATGCGGTCGGCAGCCTCATCGACCGCGATCAGCGTCACGTGTGCGCCCGGGACCAGCCCTGCTTCCGCCAGGCGCTGGAGTGTATCGGGAGCGGTATCCAGCACGCGCTCGACCACAGCCTGCTCTCCGGGGCGCAGCAAGTCAAGCTGCACCCCAGCATCCTGCGTCACCTGCAAGTGCCGATCGGGAATGGGATCGCCATGCGGATCGCGGGCGGGATCACCCAACGCTTGCGCGATGCGCTCCTCGAACTCCTCCGAGATCACGTGCTCCAACCGGTCGGCTTCGTCGTGCACGGCGTCCCATTCATAGCCGAGCACCTGCACCAGGTAGAGTTCGAGCAGGCGGTGGTGACGGATGATCTCGAGGGCCACGCGCTCACCCTCCGCCGTCAGCACCGCGCCGCGGTGCTTGGAATACTGCACCAACGGCGGACGGGTGGCGGCGAGCTTCTTGACCATCCCCGTCACCGAGGCCGGCGTCACGCCCAGCCGATCGGCGATGCGGTTAGTCGTCGCCCGGCCATCCACCTGGCTCAACTCGTGGATCGCCTTGATGTAGTCCTCGATGGCGTGGGTCAGGTTCGGGCGCATCATCTCTGATTGTACTTTGTCGTCCGTCCACCTGCCGCCAGCAGAACGGTCAGGAGCGGCGCTCATCCTGCAGCAGCATGCGGGCGGCGGCCTTTCCCGAGAGCATCGCCATCGGCACGCCGCCGCCGGGGTGGACCGTTCCGCCCGCCAGGTACAAGCGCTCAATGACCGGCGAGCGGTTGTGGGCGCGCCGGAAGGCGGCCAGCCGTCCATCCGAAGAGGCGCCGTACAGCGCCCCGCGCCATGCGCCGGTGGCGTTCTCAATGTCCAGCGGGGTGATCCACCTGCGGCAGCGCAGCCGGGGGCGCACATCGAAGCCTCGCCGCGCCAGTGTGCCCAGCACCTGTTCGGCGTAGGCCTCCGCTCGCTCGGGCACAGCCCAGTAGCCGCTCTCGCCGGGGACATTCGCCATCACGAACCAATTCTCGCACCCCGGCGGCACGTCGTGCGGGTTGGAGCGGGCGCTGATCGACACGTACAGCGACGGATCCGAGGTGGGTCGATCACCTTCGTTCAGACTGCGGAACTCCGCCCGGTAGTCGCCCGAGAACAGCAAGTTGTGATGGACGAATTCGGCAGTCTGCCCTTCTACACCGAGCAGCAGGATGAAGCCGGACAGCGAGCGCGGCTGCCGCCGCACCCGGTCGGCCAGCGGGCGAACGTCCGGCTGCGCCGCCAGCAGGTCGCCGTACACCAACGCCGCATCGACGTTGGCCACGACCGCCTCGGCGGCGATGGTCTCGCCATCCTCGGTCTCGACTCCCACCGCGCGTCCCGCCTGCGTCTGGATCTTGCGCACCCGCCGTCCCAGGTCGAGGCGCACACCCCATTCGCGCGCCAGTTGTGCCAGCGCCTCGGCAAGGCGGTAGATCCCCCCTTCCGGGTACCACACGCCCTGATTCAGCTCAACGTGAGCAATCACACTCAGCGTGCCCGGCGCGCGGAACGGGTCGGCGCCCACATATGTGGCAAATCGATCCAGCAGCTGGCGCAGCTGGGGAGTGTGCACGCGCCGGCGTACCGCCTGATCCATCGTCCGCAGCCCATCGATGCGCAGCAGGTCCAGCGGCGAGAAGCGCCCCAGGCTGGACAGGCTCGGAGGGTCACCATAGATGAAGGCCGGACTGGTGATGCGGAACAACCGCTCGGCATGCGCCAGGAAGCGCAGGTACGCCTGGCCCTCGCGCGGATCCAGCCGGTCGAGCTGACGCGCCGTCGCGCCTGCATCGCGGCAGACGTCGAGCACTCGGCCATCGGAAAAGAAGTAGCGCGTCAGTGGATCGATCGGTACCAGGCGCAAATAGTCCTCCATCGTTCGCCCGGCAAGGCGGAATAGATCCTCCAGCACGTCGCGCATCGTGATCACCGACGGTCCGGTATCCCAGCGGAAACCATCCTGCCGGCGTTCTGCCATCTTTCCACCGACGTAGCTGTTCTGCTCCAGGAGCAATACACGCCGGCCCGCAACGGCCAATTGGATGGCGGCGCTCAACCCACCGACGCCCGCCCCGATGACCACAATCGGCGATTCGCTCACTGCAGCCTGCCCCGTATGCCGCGGATGCGGCGCCCCTTCCACTCCGGACCGCCGTAGCGCAGCTGCCACCACAACGCCTGGCCGGCGATGGCTGTCATCAGCAGCACCGCCAGCGGCATGAGCAGCGCGCGCGACCGGGGCTCGCCGGTCACGGCGGCCGTCAGCGCTCGGGCGGCGA
>JBFYRF010000011.1:0-10477 GCA_041302385.1 Anaerolineales bacterium
ACCCATGCCCGGGTCGTGACCTGGGGGCGACCGAACCAGATCCTGGAGGACTACGCGCTGCGCATCGAAGGCGATCGCATCGTCGAGGTGCTCCCGCAGCCGCAGGTCGGCAAGGCACGCCCCGGCGAAGAAGTGATCGACGCGCAAGGTCAGCTGGTGATGCCCGGCAACCTCTGTGCCCACACGCATTTCTACGGCGCCTTCGCCCGCGGCCTGGCGATCCCGGGCCGCGCTCCGCGCGATTTCCCCGACATCCTGCGCAAGCTCTGGTGGCCGCTGGACAAGTCGCTGGATATCGAGGATGTGCGCCTATCAGCGCTGGTCTGCCTGGTCGACGCGGTCAAGCATGGCACCACCACGCTGATCGATCATCATGCCTCGCCGAATGCGCTTGCAGGTTCGTTGGACGCGATTGCCGGAGCGGTGGCCGAGTCCGGCCTGCGCGCCGTGCTGTGCTATGAAGTGACCGACCGGGACGGCGCGGAAAAGGCCCATGCCGGGATTGAGGAAAACCTGCACTTCCTGAGGCGTTGCGGAGAAGGGCAGCTTGCCGACGGACGGATCGCGGCTACGTTCGGCCTGCATGCCAGCCTGACGCTCTCCGACGAAACGCTGGAGTCCTGTCGCCGCGCCGTCCCCGAAAGGACGGGCTTTCACATCCACGTGGCGGAGCATGAAGCCGACGAGTATGACAGCCTGGCGCGCAGCGGGCTGCGGATTGTCGATCGACTGCACCAGCACGGCATCCTGGGGCCGCGCACGATCGTGGCGCACGCCATCCATGTCGATGCGCGTGAGATCCAGCTGCTCGGAGAGAGCGCAACGTGGGTCACCCATCAGCCGCGCTCGAACATGAACAACGGCGTCGGCGCGGCGCCGGTCGAGTCGCTGATGCGGGCCGGTGTCAGGGTGGCGCTGGGCAATGACGGGTTCTCGAACGCCATGTGGGAGGAATGGAAGGCCGCCTACCTGCTGCACAAGGTCT
Source organism: Anaerolineales bacterium (assembly GCA_041302385.1). GTDB lineage: Bacteria > Chloroflexota > Anaerolineae > Anaerolineales > E44-bin32 > PFL42. The sequence goes on from JBFYRF010000011.1 coordinate 986, forward strand.
GGCACCGCGACCCGCGGCGCATGCCCGGCGATCAGGTGGTCGAGATGGCGGTCTACCGCAACGCCGAACTGGCCGGCAGCTTCTTCCCCCAGGCGCCGCTGGGCGTCGTTGCGCCGGGTGCGCTGGCTGACCTGATCCTGGTCGACTACCATCCGACCACCCCGCTCACCGCTGGGAACCTGCCCTGGCACATCGTGTTCGGGTTCCACGAGTCGCGTGTGACCACAACGATTGCCGCCGGCCGGGTGCTGATGCGCGACCGGGTGTTGCTGACGCTGAATGAAGCCGAGATCACGGCGGCGGCGCGCGCCCGCGTCCCCGCTGTCTGGGAACGGTATCGATCCTTTGTGCCTGCGGATCAAGGAGGCTGACCATGGCAAGCGAGCGGATTCTGGTGACGCTGGGGATCATCGGGGGTACGGGGAAGGAAGGCCAGGGGCTGGGCTACCGCTGGGCGCGCTCCGGTTATCCAGTGATCATTGGCTCGCGCAGCGAAGACAAGGCGCTTTCCGCCGCGGCCGCGTTGAACGGGCGCCTTGGGGAAGGTGTGGTGCGCGGCATGGAGAACGCAGCCGCCGTGGGCGCCTGCGATATCGCCGTGTTGACGGTTCCCTATGCCGCTCACCGCGACACGCTGCAGGGGCTGAGGCCGCTGCTGGCTGGCAAGGTGCTGATCGATGTCACCAACCCGGCCGTCCCACCCAAGCTGAGCGAGGTCAACCTGCCCGCCGCCGGGAGCGCCGCCATGCAGGCGCAGCAGATCCTCGGCGACGAGGTCGAGGTCGTGTCGGCCTTCCAGAACATCTCGCACGAGCTGCTGCTGGAAGACGCAGGCGCGACCTGCGACGTGCTGGTCAGCGGAGACAGCAAGGCGGCGAAGCAGCAGGTGCTGCAGCTGGTCGAAGCGTTGGGTTTGAGCGGCTGGGATGCCGGACCGCTGAAGAACGCGGTGGTCGCCGAAAGCCTGACCTCGGTCTTGATCGGTATCAACCGCCGCTACAAGCTGAAGGGCGCCGGCATCCGCATCGTCGGGGAGCGGGCCGAGCCGAAGGAGTCCTAGCGGATGACGGCCCGGCTTGTCTTCACCGCCCTGTCCGGGATCCCCTGCATCCGGCCTGGCGATGACCTGGCCGAGGTGATCTGGCAGGCGTTGGAGCGCGAGCAGATCCGCCTGGCGCAGGACGATGTAGTCGTCGTCACCCAGAAGATCGTCTCCAAGGCCGAGGGCCGGCACGTCAACTTGTCAACGCTCACGCCCTCGCCGCGCGCCCTCGAAGTGGCCGCTGAGACCGGCAAGGATGCCCGGCTGGTGGAGGTGATCCTTCAGGATAGCCGCAGCCTGCTGCGCGCCCGGCCGGGCTTGATCATCGTCGAGCACCGGCTCGGATTCGTGTGTGCCAACGCCGGCGTCGACCACTCGAACGTGGATAGCCCGGACGGAAGCGACGGGGAGTGGGTCCTTCGACTGCCCGCCGACCCGGATCGGTCAGCGGCTGAGCTCCGGCACTCGCTCGAAGCTCGATCCGGCGTTGCCCCTGGGGTGCTGATCACCGATTCGCATGGGCGAGCCTGGCGCCTGGGCACGGTCGGAGTCGCGCTGGGAGCAGCCGGCTTCCCGACGCTGCTTGACCTGCGCGGCCAGCCAGACCTGTTCAACTACCAGCTGCAGGCAACGGTCATTGGGTTGGCCGACGAGATCGCTGCCGGCGCCTCGGCCTTGATGGGCCAGGCGGCCGAAGGACGCCCGGTAGTTCACGTGCGTGGCTTGAGCTCTGGCGGACCGTCGGGCAGGGCGGCGGACCTGATCCGCCCCCTTGAGGAGGACCTCTTCCGTTAGGAGGAGAGACTGCTGGCGAGGAGATGGTAGATGACTGCGTCGATCCCTGAAGCGTATGCCGACTTGCTGCAGGATGAGAAGAGGGCTCTTGCCGTGCTGACCACGATCCTGCCGGACGGCAGCCCGCAGGCGACGCCAGTGTGGTTTGATTTCGCCGAGGGTCGGCTGCGCGTCAACACAGCCCGCGGTCGGACCAAGGACCGCAACATGACGGACCGGCCGGTGGTCGCGCTGTGCATCCTTGACCCACAGAACCCCTATCGCTACCTGCAGGTGCGCGGCCGGGTGGTGGGCGCAGATGAGGCAGGTGGGAGGGCGCACATCGACCGGCTGGCGCACAAGTACCAGGGCAAGGCGAAGTTCGAGGGCCCGGCAACGGACCAGCGCGTCATCTTCATCATCGAACCGATCGCCGTGCAGGCGATGGGGTAGGCATGCACGCGCAAGAGTTCCACCGCTGGCTGGCGACTCGCCGTTCGGTGCGGCGCTTTCGGCCGACGCCGATCTCCGCTGAGACGCTGCAGGCACTGCTGGACGCCGCGACCCAGGCGCCCTCGGCACACAACCGCCAGCCCTGGCGCTTCGCCGTCGTCTCAGTCGGTCCGGCAAGGCAGCGCCTGGCGCAGGCCATGGCCGACAAGCATCGCCGCGACCTACTGGCCGACCGGGCGGATCCGGCAACGGTCGAGGCCCGTCTCGAGTCGCGTCGACAGCGGCTGGTGGAGGCGCCGGCGTGCGTCGTGCTGTGCCTGTGCATGCAGGCGATGGATCGCTACCCGGACGGCGAACGGCAGGCGGCCGAGCGCATGATGACCGTTCAGAGCGTTGCCCTGGCCGGCGGGCACCTGCTGCTCGCCGCCCATGCTCACGGCCTGGGCGCTTGTTGGCTGTGCGCGCCCCTCTTCGCTCCGCAGGCTGTGCGCCAGGCGCTCGACCTCCCGCCGGACTGGGAACCGCAGGCTGCATTCATCATTGGCGAGGTCGACCAGACCCCGTCGGACCCCGGCCGCCTGCCGCTTGATCAGGTGGTGGTCTGGCGATGAAGGTCGTTGCGCTCGCCGGGGGTGTGGGTGGCGCACGGCTGGCGGATGGCCTGCGCCGCACGCTTCCTGCCGACGACCTGACCCTCATCGTCAACACCGCCGATGACTTCGAGCACCTGGGTCTGAAGATCTCGCCCGACCTTGACACGGTCACCTACACCCTCGCCGGCCTCGAGAACCCGGAGACCGGCTGGGGACGCGCCGAGGAGACCTGGGCCTTCCTCGACTCACTTGCCCGACTCGGTGGCCCGACATGGTTTCGCCTGGGCGACCGGGATCTGGCCGTCCACATCCTGCGCACGTCGCTGCTTGCCTCCGGCCTGGCGCTGAGCGAGGTGACGCAGCGCATCGCCGCCTCGTTCGGCATCCGCGTGGCTGTGCTGCCGGTGAGCGATGATCCGCTGCGAACGATCGTGTGTTCGGACGACGGTGAACTGGCCTTCCAGGAGTACTTCGTCGCCCGCGGCTGCCGACCCGTTGTGCGCGCATTCCGCTTCGACGGCGCCGAGGCAGCCCGGCCGGCGCCGGGCGTACTCGAGGCTCTTACGCGGGCCGAAGCGATCCTGTTGGCTCCCTCCAATCCATGGGTCAGTCTCGATCCGATTCTGGCTGTGCCGGGGATCCGCGAGCTGCTGGGATCCAAACCGGTGGTCGGTGTGTCGCCCATCGTCGGCGGGCGGGCGCTGAAGGGCCCGGCGGCCAAGATGGCGGCCGAACTCGGCTTGCCGGTCTCCCCGCGCACCATCGCGGCCCACTTTCGCTCGATCCTCGCCGGCTTCGTGCTGGATGCAGCCGACGCCGAGCAGGCGGAGCCGATCGCCGGCTCGGGCCTGCGCACGCGGGTCACGAACACCATCATGCGCGACGGCGCCTCCCGCGCGGCACTCGCGGCCGAGATGCTCGGCCTGGCGCGGGCGCTGGCCGACGAGGGCAACGAGCCATGACGCTGTGGGCGGTTGTCCCGGTCAAGGCGCTGAGCCGCTCCAAGTCGCGCCTGTCGCTGGTCTTGGGAGTGGAGGAACGCCAAGCGCTGAGCGCCAGCCTGTTGGCCCACACGCTGGACTCCCTGACTCGGGCCGAGGGGATCGGGCGGATCGCGGTCGTGAGCAGCGACGCCCAGGTTCGCAGCCTGGCCAGGGCCCGGGGAGCGGTCTACATCGAGGATCCACCTGCTGGTGGGCTGAACCAGGCCCTCGAGCGCGCCCGGCAGACCGCGCTCGACCAACATGCAACTCGCCTGCTGGTGTTGCCGGCAGATCTGCCGCGGCTGACCGCCGAGGCCATCACCAGCCTGGCCAGCCTCGGGAATGGCGCGCCCAGTGTGGTTCTAGCTCCCGACCGGCATGGCTCCGGGACGAATGCGCTGCTGCTGACGCCTCCCGGTTTGATAGAATACGCCTTTGGACCCCTCAGCTTCATGCGCCACCTGCAGTTGGCCGAAGCCGCCGGCATCCAACCGCAGATCTGCCGCTCTCCGGCGTTCGCCTTGGACCTGGATCTTCCGGAGGACCTTAGCCTGCTGGCAGAGTCGTCAGCGGAGGGGGTGGCGGAAGCGTGATCGCTGATGCTGCACCCGCCTGGAGGCACACACCTGAGCACTGCAGTTCGCGGCTGCAGCCCTCGCTCTGGGAAGGCCCCGCAACCTGCACCTGAGGAGACGCCCATGAGCCAAGCCCGCGTAGCCCTCTACCTGCAAGACTCCCACGACCTGCGCGATGGGTTGGACTACGTTCGCCTGGCGGAACAGGCCGGATTCGAAGCCGTCTGGCAGGCGGAATCGCGCCTGGTGCGAGATGCCATCGTGCCGATGGCCGCCTATGCTGCCGTGACCGAGCGCATCAAGGTCGGCTCGGGGGTAATCAACAACTGGACGCGCAACATCGGCCTGCTGGCCGCTACCTTCCTCACGCTCGACGACCTGGCGCCAGGGCGGATCGTGTGTGGCATCGGCGCCTGGTGGGACCCGCTGGCGAAGAACGTCGGAATACAGCGCACCAAGCCCCTGCTGGCGATGCGCGAGACGGTGGTGACCTTGCGCAGGCTGCTCAACATGGAGCGCGTCACCTTCCATGGAGAATTCGTGCACGTCGACGGGATTGAGCTCGATGTCGTCCATGGACGCCGCGAGGCGCGGGACGTTCCCCTCCTGATCGGCGCCACCGGAATGAAGATGATGGAGCTGGCCGGCGAGATCGCCGACGGCGTCGTGCTCAACTACTGCGTGCCGCCCGAGTACAACGACCCGGCGATCGAGGCCCTCGAGCGCGGGGCGCACGCAGCCGGACGAACGCTCGACCAGCTGGATCGCCCGCAGCTGATCGTGTGCTCAGTTCACCACGATCGGGCCCAGGCGCTGGACAGCACTCGCCAGCTGTTGACGCAATACCTGGCGCAGCAGCCGCACATCGCGCAAGCGAGTGGAGTCTCCCCCGAGGTGGTTGCCAAGATCCAGGCGATCCTGGGCTGGCCCGCCACGCACGAGCAGATCCAGCAGGCCAAGCACCTCGTGACGGACGAGCTGATCGAGCGAATCACGGCCTCGGGCACGCCGGACGAAGCGCGGGCGAAGGTGCAGGAATACCTGCATCATGGCGCAACCTGTCCGATCCTGTACGACGTGAGCGGCGACCCGCACCTGTTGATCGAAACCTTCCGTCCCATGATGGCCGAGTGAGATGGGATCTCGCCGGGGGCTACTAGGGGAATGACAGAACCTGACGGACGCGAACCGCGGCGCAAGCAGCCCAACTCTCGAAGCTGCTTCGTCTGCGGCCTGGAGAATCCGGTCGGGCTGCACCTGGCCTTCTACAGCACCGGCCCCGGCGAGGCGGCCTGTGACTATGTTGCCCCGGATCACTATCAAGGCTACCCGGGGGTTGTGCACGGCGGGATTGTCGCCTCGATGCTTGACGAAATCCTTGGCCGGGCTGCGATGGAAACCGACAGTGACCGGTTCATGATGACCGCCAAGCTGGAAATCCGCTACCGGCAGCCGATCCCTATCGGGGTTCCCCTCCGGCTCGTCGGCCGGCTGGTCAGCCGACGGGGGCGGGCGGCGAACGCCACCGGCCAGATCTTCCTCCCGGACGGGACCGTCGGCGCCGAGGCTGAGGCCTTGCTGGTCGACCTGCCAGGCCTGCCCTCCCAGGGTCAGTCGCTGGAGGACCTCGGCTGGAAGGTGTACCCGGACGAACCCGACTCGGCCCGGGCTGCGACGAAAAGAGGTGTCCGATGACCTCGATCGACTACCATCGGCCGGATTCGCTCGAGAGGGCGTTGGACCTGCTGCTTCGCGCCCAGCCGCTGGCGGGTGGCACGGCCCTCACGCCGAACAGGTCGGAGATCACCGCCGTTGTTGACCTGCAGCAGTTGTCGCTGGATGAACTGGTGGTCGAAAAGGGATCCATCCGCCTGGGCGCCACCGTCAAACTGCAGGCCCTCGTCGATGGCTCGCCTCCGCTGCCGGCGGCACTGGCGGAGGCGGCCAGCCTCGAGGCCCCCTTGAATCTGCGCAACATGGCGACCGTTGCCGGCACGATCGTCGCCTGTGATGGCCGTTCGCCGCTGGTGACGGTGCTGCTGGCAATGGACGCCGTGGCACGGTTCGCGCCGGGAGACTCGGCGGTGCCGGTCGATTCGCTGCTGGCGGCGCGTCCACAGGCGCTGGAGGGCAAGCTGATCACGCGCCTCGAAGCGCGACCTCCGGCGGCGCTGCGCTACCAACAGGTCGCTCGCTCCCCGAAGGACCGCCCGATTGTATGCGCCGCGTTGGGCAAGCTCGAGGGGAAGGGCGGACGGTCCGAGTTCCGCCTGGCGCTCGGCGGGCACGGCTCGCGTCCGGTACGTGTCCCGACGGCCGAAGCGGCGCTGCTGCGCGGCGATCTCGAGGCGGCGGCCTCTGCAGCGGCTGCGGCCTATGCGCAGGCCGACGACGAGTGGGCCTCCGCTGCCTACCGCTCCCATGTGGCGGCTGTGTTGACGCGGCGGCTGGCGCAGGAGGGGGTCAGATGAGGATCCGCTTCCGCCTCAACGGGACCCCGGTCGAGTTGGACATCGCCCCGCAAGCCACCTTGCTCGAGGCGCTGCGCGAGCATATGGGAATCTTCGGCGTCAAGCACGGTTGCGAGACCGGCGAGTGCGGCGCCTGCGCTGTGCTGTTCGATGGGGTGATCGTCAACTCGTGCGTCATGCTCGTCGGTCAGGTGGATGGGCATGAGGTGATGACCATCGAAGGGATAGGCGAGCACCCGGCGCCGGGCTGGCGTCACACCTCCGGCCTCGATCCGCTGCAGCAGGCCTTCGTTGAGACGGGCGCCATCCAATGCGGCTACTGCACACCGGCGATGATTCTGGCAGCCCGGGCCTTGCTCGAGCGCACGCCCGATCCGGCGGAGGCGCAGGTGCGTGCGGCGATGGCCGGCGTGTTGTGTCGCTGCACCGGCTACATCAAGCCGGTGCAGGCGGTGCTGCGCGCGGCGGCCGTGCTGCGCGGCGAAGCGGTAGAGCCGATCGAGCGACCGCTGCCGGCGCCGCGGGATCTCTTCCCCCCGCCCGGCAGGGAGGCCGAGCCCCTGCAGGGGGGGCGCGGCGATCTGGTCACCCGGCTGCAGCTGCTGCCGCGCATCCAGGTCCCGCCGCAGGCCGAGCCGCGCTCGGTGATCGGCAAGCCCGAGCCGAAGGTCGATGCCGTGAAGCTGGTGCAGGGCAAGCCCGCCTTCACCGCCGATGTCGAGATGCGCGGGATGCTGATCGCCAAGGTGCTGCACAGCCCGCACGCCCACGCCCGCCTCCGCCACATCGACGTCCGCGCCGCGCGCGCCCTGCCGGGCGTGGCGGCGGTTCTCACCTGGCAGGATCTGCCGCGCATCGCCTTCACGACGGCCGGGCAGTCGGATCCGCTGCCGGCGCCGCTCGACACCTTCTCGCTGGATTCCAAGGTGCGCTTCGTGGGAGATCGGGTGGCGTTCGTGGCCGCTGAGAGCGAGGCGATCGCTGAACAGGCGCTGGCGCTGATCGAGGTCGACTACGAGATCCTGCCGGCGCTGCTGGATCCGGCCCAGGCGATGCAGCCCGGGGCGCCGATTGTGCACGACCAGCCGGACTACGTCAACTTCGCCGAATCCGATGCGACCATCAACCGCGTGGCGCAAATCCACATCGACATAGGGAACGTGGAAGAAGGCTTCCGCCAGGCGGATCAGATCTTCGAAGGGACCTACGAGGTTCCCAAGGTCCAGCAAGCCTCGATCGAGCCGCACGTGGTGATCACCTACTGGGACGAAGACGATCGGTTGGTGATACGGACCAGCACGCAGGTGCCATTCCATGTGCGCCGGATGTTGGCGCCCGTGCTCGGCCTGCCGCCGAAGCGCATCCGGGTGATCAAGCCCAGGGTGGGCGGCGGGTTCGGCGGCAAGCAGGAGGTGATGATCGAGGACGTCGCCGCCCACTTGACGATCGCCACGGGCCGACCGGTCCGCTTCGAGTACACGCGGGCGCAGGAGTTCTTCGCCGCCCGCTCACGGCATCCGATGCGCTTCAAGCTGCGCACCGGCGTGAAACGCGACGGCACCCTCACCGCGCATGAAATGATCTGTCTGAGCGACACCGGCGCCTATGGGTGCCATGGCTTGACCGTCGCCGGCAACACCGGCGCCAAGTCGATGGCGCTATACATTGGCGATGGGACTTACCGGAAGTCCCCCAACATCCGATTCCATGCCGACGTCGTTTACACCAACACGCCGCCGGCCGGGGCTTTTCGCGGCTACGGTGTGCCGCAGGGCTTCTGGCCGGTCGAGCGCCAGATGGAGAAGATCGCCCGTGCGCTGGACATTGATCCATTGGCCTTCCGGCTGAAAAACGCCATCCGCGCCGGAGAAGTGCATCCATTCAGCGCCGTCTGGTCGGAAGGGCGCGAGCCGCGGCCGGAGGTCATCAACACCTGCGGTCTGGAGGACTGCGTCCATCGCGCCGCGGCCGCCATTGGCTGGCAGGACAAGTATGCCAACCCCGCCTGGCGCGCCGTGCCCGGGAAACCGCACTTGCGCCGGGGAATCGGCGTGGCGACGGTGATGCAAGGCACGGCTATCCCCTACCTGGACATGGGTGGCGCCAGCCTCAAGATGAACGACGACGGTTCCTTCAACCTGCTTGTCGGCGCCACCGACATCGGCACGGGTTCGGACACCGTCCTGGCCCAGCAGGCGGCCGAGGTGCTCGGCGTTCCGGTCGAGGACATCCTGGTCTACTCCTCCGACACCGATTTCACCCCGTTCGACAAGGGAGCGTACGCCTCGAGCACGACCTACATCTCCGGCACGGCCGTCATCCGGGCGGCGCAGATGGCCGCCGATCGGATCCGCCGTCGGGCGGCGCGCATGCTCTCGGCCGCCGGGGAACCGGCCTACACGCCGGAGCAGGTCCGCCTCGCCGATCGGCAAGCCTGGACGCCTGACGGCCGCTCGGTCAGCATGACCCAGATCGCCCTGAACTCGCTGCACCACGAGGATCAGGAGCAGATCATGGGGATCGGCTCGTATGTGTCACCCGTGGCGCCGCCGCCTTTCGCCGCCCAGTTTGCCGAGGTCACCGTCGACGTCGAGACCGGCC
>JBFYRF010000023.1:0-3412 GCA_041302385.1 Anaerolineales bacterium
TGAGCCTGTTCTGACCGCTGACGGGCCAGAGAGAGGCGGCGATGCGTCGTTGCCGGCCCTCCAGCGTCTTGACCGCGCGAGGGCGAGGTTCGCTGCGCCCCGGCGTGGCGCGCGTATAGTAAGGAGTAAGGTTGAGCGAGGACATACTTAAAATCATCTCCCTGGGCGGCATCGGCCAGATCGGCAAGAACATGACCGTCTTTGAGTACGACGAGCAGCTCCTCGTCGTCGATTGCGGGCTCATGTTCCCCGATAGCGACATGCTGGGCATCGACATTGTCATCCCCGACATGGGGTACGTGTTCGAGCGCAAGGACCAGGTGCGGGCCATCGTCCTGACCCACGGCCACGAGGATCACATCGGGGCACTGCCTTACCTGGTGGAAAAGGTGCGGGCGCCGATCTATGCCACGCGGCTGACGCGGGGCCTCATCGAGGTCAGGCTCAAAGAACATCACCTGTTGGACGTCGCCGAGCTGCACACCATCCTGCCCGACGATCACCAGTTCCGCCTGGATTTGGGCCCCTTTGCCGTCGAGTTCTTTCGCGTGAGCCATTCCATACCCGACAGCGTGGGCCTGGGCATCACCACCCCCGTGGGCCTGGTGGTCTATACCGGTGATTTCAAGTTCGACCAGACCCCCGTGGATGGCCGCCTGACCGATTTCGCCAAGCTGGCCGAGCTGGGAGGGCGGGGCGTGCACGTCCTGCTGTCCGACTCGACCAATGCCGAGACCAACGGCCAGACGCCCTCCGAGGAGGTGGTGGCCGAGAACTTTCAGCGCATCTTTGCCGGGGCAGAGGGGCGCATCATTGTTGCCACTTTTGCCTCCAACATCTCGCGCATCCAGCAGGTGGTGGACACGGCGCGGCGGCACAATCGCCGGGTGGGGCTCGTGGGGCGCTCCATGCTCAACTATGCCAAGAAGGCCTACGAGCTGGGTTACCTGGACGTCTCGCCCGACGAGCTCCTGTCGCCGCAGCAGATGAACGGCCTGCCGCCGCACCAGGTGGCCATCGCCTGCACCGGCAGCCAGGGCGAACCGACCTCGGCCCTGGTGCGCATGTCGGTCGGCGAGCACCGCCAGGTCAACGTCCTTCCGGGCGACACGGTCATCGTCTCGGCCACGCCCATCCCCGGAAACGAGGAGCTGGTGAATCGCACCATCAACAACCTGTTCCGTGCGGGCGCCGATGTGTTCCACCAGGAACGGATGCAGGTGCACGTCTCGGGCCATGCCAGCCGCGAGGAACACAAGCTGATGCTGAACCTGACCCGGCCGCGCTTTTTCGTGCCCATGCACGGCGAGTTCCGCCACCTGGTGCACCACGCCCGTATGGCCCAGGAGGTTGGCATCCCGGCGGAGAACATCTTTATCGTCGAAAGCGGGCAGGTGCTCGAGTTTGCCGCCGAGTGGGCCCGCGTCAACGGCCAGGTGACCGAAGGCCACGTGCTGGTGGATGGCCTGGGTATCGGCGACGTGGGCAACGTGGTGCTGCGCGATCGGCACCTGCTCTCGCAGGACGGTTTTGTCGTCGTCGTGGTGGCCCTCGACGCCGACTCGGGCGCGGTGGTGGAAGGGCCACACATCATCACCCGGGGCTTTGTCTACATCCGTGAGGCGGAGGGTCTCATCGCCGAGGCGGAGCAGCAGGTGTTGGACGCCCTGGGACACGGCAGCGTGCCGGCCGCCAGCAGCATCAAGATCAAGGAGCGGCTGGCCGAGTTTCTGTACGAGCAAACCAAGCGCCGGCCCATGATCCTTCCCGTCGTCTTGGAGGTCTAGTGGGCAGAGCGCCCTGATTTCCTGGGAGTTTCCATGCCCCACGGGCGCCACGAGGAATGAAAATGCGTAGGCCGCCGCGCTTTCCCGGACGGCAGAGGTGTGGTATGCTTGTCGGCGATGGCTGGTCTGAGGGCGACGCGTCAATGGTGCTGAGAGCCTGAGAGGGAGTTGGCCACGGATGCCCAGGGGCACCACAAATTGTTGCTGCGAGCACGTGAAGGAGAATCCTTCAATAGATGGGCATCTGACCAGCCAATCATTATTGGGAGGCGGCAGATGTTGAGCGTGATCTTCAGATTGGTAGCGGGCCTGGATGTGCACAAGAAGACGGTGGTGGCGACTCGGATGCGGTTGACCAGAGACGACCGCGTGGACTGGGAGACCAAGACCTTTGGCACTACGACTCCCGCGCTGTTGGAGTTGCTCGACTGGTTGCTGGAGTGGGGCATCACCCATGTTGCCATGGAGAGCACGGGCGACTTTTGGAAGCCGGTGTACAACGTGTTGGAAGGCACCTTCGAGTTGCTGGTGGTCAACGCCAAGCACGTGAAGCATGTGCCGGGACGCAAGACGGATGCCAAGGACAGCGAATGGCTAGCGGAACTGATGATGCACGGTCTGCTGAAAGCCAGCTTCATTCCGCCCGAACCACAGCGAGCGCTGCGCGACATGACCCGCTATCGGACAACGTTGGTTCAGGAACGAGCGCGGTTGGTCAACCGGGTGCAGAAGTTGCTGGAAGGAGCCAACATCAAGCTGTCGTCGGTGGCCACCGACATCATGGGCGTGTCGGCACGAGCCATGCTGAACGAGATCGTGGCCGGCCAGGCGGACACGGTGCAGATGGCGGAGTTGGCAAAGGGGCGGATGAGGAACAAGATCCCCGAGCTGGAGAAGGCGTTGACCGGCAGGGTCAGGGCGCATCATCGCTTCCTGTTGGCGAAGCAGTTGGCGCACGTTGATTTCCTCGACGAACAGATCGAGGAGATCAGCGCCGAGATCGGCCGGCACATGGAAGGGATGGATGGGTCCTCGAGGCACGGAGCCGATGCAGACGGCGGGGAACAGCCCTTGGATGGTGAGGCGCCCTTGGCCCCTTTGACCTGGGATGAGGCGGTGACCTTGCTGGACACCATTCCCGGTGTGAATCAACGTGCGGCGGAAGTCATCCTGGCGGAGATAGGCGTGGACATGAGCCGCTTCCCGACGGCGGATCACCTGGCCTCCTGGGCAGGGCTGGCGCCAGGCAACCATGAGAGTGGTGGCAAGCGCTACTCGGGGCGGAGAACCAAGGGCAATCGCTCCCTGTGCAGCATCATGACCGAGACGGCACAAGCAGCAGCGCGGAGCAAGGATACCTTCTTGAACGCGCGCTACCACCGCTTGGCCGGGCGACGAGGGAAGAAGCGTGCCCTCGGAGCGGTGGCACATTCGATGATCGTCATGATCTGGCATATCCTGACCACTCGCCAACCGTACCGAGAGCTGGGCGGCGACTACTTTGACGAACGCAAGAAGGAGTCCAAGGTCAACTACTACTTGCGGCGCCTGGAGCAACTGACCGGTGCTGCGGTCACTATTGCGTTCCAGCCAGCGGCTGCATAGGGGGTTATTTACGAAGGAGG
>JBFYRF010000066.1:0-4698 GCA_041302385.1 Anaerolineales bacterium
TGCTGGGCGTACATCTGCTGGCTGAGCGCATACGACGCCTGCTGCAACTGCTCGGTCAGGCTCTTGATACGCCCCTGGTCATCGCCCTTCAAGGCCTCGCGCAGCTCGACGATCGTTTGCTCGATGCGCTGTCGATCGCTGGCAGGCACTTTGTCGCCCAGATCCGCCAGGGACTTCTCCGCCTGATAGGCCAGGCTGTCGCCCTGGTTGCGCGCCTCAGCCAGCTCTCGGAACTTGCGGTCGGAGGCCTCGTTGCGCTTGGCTTCCTGCACCATGCGCTCGACGTCATCCTTGCTCAGGTTGGTCGAGGCGGTGATCGTCACTTTCTGCTCGCGCCCGGTGGCGCGGTCCTTGGCCGTGACGTTGATGATGCCATTGGCGTCGATGTCGAACGTGACTTCGACCTGCGGCACGCCGCGCGGCGCCGGGGGGATCCCTTCCAGACGGAACCGACCAAGCGTCATGTTGTCCGTCGCCATCGGTCGTTCGCCCTGAAGCACATGGATATCCACCGCGGTCTGGTTGCTCTCGGCCGTCGAGAACACCTCGGATTTCTTCACCGGGATGGTGGTGTTGCGCTCGATCAGCCGGGTCATCACGTTGCCGAGCGTCTCCACGCCCAGCGACAGCGGGGTCACATCCAGCAGCAGCACGTCCTTGACATCGCCGGCCAGCACGCCGCCCTGAATGGCCGCGCCGATTGCCACCACCTCATCCGGATTGACTCCCTTGTGCGGCTCCTTGCCGGTCAGCGACCGCACCAGCTCCTGAACCATCGGCATACGTGTGGCGCCGCCAACCAGCACCACCTCGTGGATCTGGCCGGTCTGCACGCCGCCATCGCGCAGCACGGCGTCGAACGGGCCGCGCACCCGCTGCAGCAGGCCTTCGGTCAGTTGCTCGAACTTGGCCCGGGTAAGCTTCATCTGCAGGTGCTTCGGCCCGCTGGCATCGGCGGTGACGAATGGCAGATTCAGCTCGGTCTCCGAGACGGTGGACAGCTCGATCTTGGCCTTCTCGGCCGCCTCGCGCAGCCGCTGCAACGCCTGGCGGTCGCCGCGCAGGTCGATGCCCTGCTCGCGCTTGAACTCGTCCGCCACCCAGGCCAGGATCGCCTGATCCCAGTCGTCGCCGCCCAGGTGGGTGTCACCGTGGGTCGCCTTGACCTCGACCACGCCATCGCCGACCTCGAGCAGGCTGACATCGAAGGTGCCGCCGCCCAGGTCGAACACCAGGATGGTTTCATTCTCCTTCTTATCCAGCCCGTAGGCCAGCGCCGCTGCCGTCGGCTCGTTGATGATGCGCATCACTTCCAGGCCAGCGATCTTGCCGGCATCCTTGGTCGCCTGGCGCTGTGAGTCGTTGAAGTAGGCCGGGACGGTGATCACCGCCTTGGTCACCGGCTCGCCCAGGTGGGCCTCGGCGTCGGCCTTGAGCTTGCCCAGCACCATGGCCGAGATCTCCTGGGGGCTGTACTGTTTGCCATTGATCGGGATATCGACGCGGGCGTCGCCGCTCGGGCCGGCCACCACCTCGAAGGACACCATGCCGCGCTCCTGCTCGACCTCGTCGTGGCGCCGGCCCATGAAGCGCTTGATCGAATACACCGTGTTCTCCGAGTTGACCACCGCCTGACGCTTGGCCGTCTGGCCGACCAGCCGCTCCCCGTTTTTGGTGAACGCCACGACCGACGGGCACAGCCGCCCGCCTTCAGCCGTCGTGATCACCGTCGGCTCGCCGCCCTCCATCACCGCCACGACGCTGTTGGTCGTCCCCAGGTCAATGCCAATAATCTTCGACATGCAGCACCTCACACACAGTCTTGGTTCATGATAATCCCCCGCCGCTAGAGCAAGGTTAACGTCCAGTTAGATGCAGGTCAGCGCGGCGATCGGCGAGTCGGCTACGGTATACTCCCCTAGGTTCGTGGAAGAAGAGCGCACTGCGGGGGGAAACTCCCACCCTGGCGTGTGGTTTGGGTCCCAGCGAGGCCACGGGATGTGGAAGTTGTCTTCACCCGGGCGCTTCTTCGCGACCGGCAAGAATACGGAGGGGCGGTGACAGGGAAGCTGGTGCTGATTGGCTCGGGTGAAGTCGCTCCGGGCATGGTCGGCCTGCATCGCCGATTGTTGAAGGACCTGGGCCCCAAGCCACGGGCGGCCTTCCTCGACACACCGGCAGGCTTCGAGCTCGGCCTGGGCGCAATCCACGCGCGCTTCTCCGACTACTTCCTGCAGCGGCTGGACGTGGAGTTCGGCCTGGCCTCCTATCGCAGCGCCGACGAGCCGGCGGCCTCCATCGGCGCCGCACTCGAGGTGATCCGCCGCGCCGACTACCTGATCGCCGGCCCGGGGAGCCCCTCCTACGCCATCCGCCACTGGCGCGGCTCCGCGGTCTTCGCCGCGCTGGTCGAGCGCTGGCGCGCCGGCGCCACGCTCGTCTTCGCCTCCTCGGCTGCCGTCGCCATTGGCCGACTTGCCCTCCCGGTCTATGAGATCTACAAGGTGGGTGAGCCGCTGCACTGGATCCCCGGCCTCGACTTACTCGGCGGCTTCGGCTTGGATCTGGCGATCGTCCCGCACTGGGACAATGCCGAGGGCGGGAGTCACGACACCCAGGCATGCTTCATGGGGATGGAGCGCTTCGTCCAACTGCGTCGCCTGCTCCCGACCGGCACGACGGTCCTCGGCGTGGACGAGCACACAGCCTGTGTCCTCGATCTCGATACTGGCCTGGCCGAAGTGCTCGGCCGCGGCGGCGTCACGGTTCTCCAGGGCGAGGCCACGACGGTGCACCGCGCTGGAAGCAGTTTCTCCACGCGCGGCCTGACCGGCCTCGCGGCCGGTCAATCCGACGACCCCTCGCCCCCGGAGCTTCGGGCAGACTCGGGGCAACCCCCGGCTGACGTGCAGGCGGCCTCCCAGGTCGCCTCCGGGGACCTGGCCGCCGGACTGCGCACACTGGCCGAGGCCAGCCCTCCCGACCAAGCCTCGGTCCTGCGCATGGCGGCCGAACAGGCCGAGCGCATGGTCACCCCGACCGAAGATCCGGCCAAGTTGATCGACCTGCTGGTCTCGGCCCGGCAACTGCTGCGGCAGGCCAAGCAGTGGTCAGCTTCGGACCGTGTACGGGATGACCTGGCCGATCTGGGCATCGAGGTGCGCGATACACCCGAGGGGCCCGTCTGGGAACGGCGAGCCTGACTCGATCGACTGACGTTCTCTCCGCGCGCAAGCCACCTGATCCTCCAATCGTTAGGCCCCGCTCTACACCCCATTGGTCGTCCGAATGTGCGCGGAGTGAGAGAACCCTCGCTGCGCCTCACGGGCAACGCAACCACCTGATAGGCCCGCGATAGATCCTGAGAGTTCCCACCGGAGACGATGGGCGCAACCCCCGCGGCTCCAGGCCGCTGCGGCAGGAGGCGATGTGATCCCATTCCGACGATGGCTGCTTGTCACGCTCTTCGCCCTGGCCATGGCCTGGGTGGAGGCGGCCGCAGTGATGTACCTGCGCCTCCCCGCCGATCGTGTCCAGCCGTATCAAGCCGATCCCCTGCCGACCCTGCCGTCGCTCGGCCCGATCGAGCTGGTGCGCGAGGTCGCTACGCTGTTGATGCTGGCTGCGGTGGCCAGCCTTGCGGGCAGGGGCCGGCAATCGCAGTTCGGGTTCTTTCTGATCGCCTTCGGCCTGTGGGATCTCAGCTACTACCTGTTCCTGCACTGGATGGGCGGCTGGCCCGCGTCCCTGCTCGATTGGGACATCTTGTTCCTGATCCCTCTCCCATGGTGGGGGCCAGTGCTGGCGCCGGCGCTCATCTCGCTGCTGATGATCACGCTGGGCACGCTGCTTACACATGCCCGCTTCGCCAGCGGTGGGAGCAAGGTCCCGCGAGCGGCCTGGGTTGCCGCCGCTTGCGGGGCGTTGTTCGCTATCGGCGTGTTCACCTGGGATGCGGCACAGGCGGTGTGGCGCGGGACTCCGGCCGTGCTGAGCGTGCTGCCGGAGCGGTTTCTTTGGCCGCAGTTCCTGGCGGCGCTGGGCCTGATGGCCCTGCCGCTAGCCGCGCTGGGCTGGCGGCTTGTCCGACCCGCGTTCCAGACGGCGCCGTCCAGCCCAGATCGGAGCCGCCGGGCCGGCGCAGGAGGAGAGCGATGACTCACGCCCCGTCCGGCGGCCCCCCGCACCCGGCGTCATCGCCGGAGCGAACGGCCAGGCATGTCGGGATCATCATGGACGGCAACGGCCGCTGGGCGCTTGCCCGCGGCCTGCCGCGCGCGGCAGGCCACCGCGCCGGAGTCGAAAACGTGCGTACGGTGGTCGAGGCCGGCGTCGAGGCCGGCATCCGCTACCTGACGCTGTATGCCTTCTCGACCGAGAACTGGAACCGCCCTCCGGCGGAAGTCCGCGGGCTGCTTGGACTGATCGATCTCTACCTCGAACGCGAGCTGAATGCGCTGGACCGAAACGGGGTGCGACTGCGGCATCTGGGCAGCCTCGAAGGGCTGGCGCCGGCAACCCGCCGGAGGGTTCAGCAGGCCGTCCGGCACACGGCGCGCAACGACCGGCTGCACCTGAACATCGCCTTCAACTATGGCGGGCGGGCAGAGATCGTACGGGCCGCCCGCCAGCTGTTGAGCACGAATCCCGCGCCGGAGCAGATCACCGAGGCCCGCCTGGCGGCGTGCCTGGACACTG
>JBFYRF010000072.1:0-3949 GCA_041302385.1 Anaerolineales bacterium
GAGACGGACAATCTAGGCACAGCCCATGGAGGACCGCATGCAGTCCGAGGAGCCGATCATCCGCAGCGTGCAGAACATCGACTGGGAGCCCCGCCTGGCCCAACGCACCCGCCGTATGGAGAGCTCGGTCATCCGCGAGATGCTCAAGTTCACCACGCAACCCGATGTCATCTCGTTCGCCGGGGGCTTGCCAGCCCCCGAGTTGTTTCCGGTGCGGGAGTTCCAGGAAGCCTGCCGCCATGTCCTGGAGACCGACGGTCCGGCCTCGCTGCAGTACAGCCCCACCGAAGGCTTCCTGCCGCTCAAAGAGTACCTGGCCGACGCGATGTCCCGCTACGGCATCATGGTCGAGGTCGAAAACATCCTGATCGTCAACGGCTCGCAGCAGGGCCTGGACCTGGTGGGCAAGCTGTTCGTGGACCCGGAGGCCTGCGTGGTGTGCAGCCGCCCCACCTACCTGGGGGCGTTGCAGGCCTGGAACGCCTATGAAGCCTCCTATTGCACCGTGCCCATGGATGAGAACGGAACCTTGGTCGACGAGCTGGAAGCCCAGCTCAAGAAGGGAACGCGCCCGCGCTTCATCTACGAGCTGCCCAACTTCCACAACCCTGCCGGCAACACCCTAAGCCTCGAGCGGCGACAGCGCGTGGCTCAGCTTGCCCGGGAATACGACCTGGTCCTCATCGAGGATGACCCGTATGGCGAACTGCGCTTCGAAGGCGAGGACCTCACCCCGCTCTTCCGCCTGGCTCCTGAGCGCACGCTCTACCTGAGCACATTCTCGAAGACGCTTGCCCCGGGCATCCGCCTGGCCTGGATTACCGCTCCCAAACCGATCATCCACCGACTTGTCCAGGCCAAGCAGGGGGCTGACCTGCATACCGGGACCTTCGTGCAGATGGTGGCCAATGACATCTGCCAGCGTGGCATCCTTCGCCAGCACGTCCGCCGCCTGCGCCAGGTGTACCGGCAGCGCAGGGACGCGATGATGGACGCCATTGCCGAGCATTTTCCCCAGGAAGTGACCTTCACCAAGCCGCTGGGCGGGCTGTTTCTGTGGGCCAGAGCGCCCGAAGCGATTAACACGCGTGACTTCCTGCTGAAGGCCGTCGCGGCCAAGGTCGCCTACGTCCCCGGTTTCGCCTTCTATCCTGGCGAGCAGGGTGGCGAGCACTCGATGCGCCTGAACTTCTCCAATGCGAGCATCGAGATGATCAACGAGGGGATCTACCGTTTGGGCCGCGCGATGAAGGAGGAGCTGGCACACGGGGGTTGAGCCGGCTACTGGAAGGCACCCGCTTGCGGCACAAGGGAGCGCCAAGCGGCGCTCCCTTCACATTCCGCCCTGGGCAGGGCGGCACCAATCCTGCAACCGGATCCCCTGGCCGAAGAGCAGAGGCTCAGTGAGCGACTCGTGGATCAGCATCGCCTCGGATCCGACCTTGACCTGCGGCGAGGACTCACCCTGCGTGATGGTCATCGATGACGAGCCGGATTTCTGCAGTGTGGTGACGGAACTGCTCGGCATTGCCGATGTCCGGGTGCACCAGGCCCACGACGCAGTCGAAGCCATCGACTTGCTCGAGCAGGCAACGCCCGATCTGATTCTGACCGACGTCATGATGCCCGGCATGGACGGGCTGGACTTCGTGCGTCACGTGCGTTCTGACCCCGGCCTGCGCGCCATCCCCACGATCGTGGTCAGCGCCCGCGTCCGCCCGGAAGACCGCGAGGCGGCGCTAATGGCCGGCGCCGATGGGTTCCTGGCCAAACCCTTCACCTGGCGCCAGTTGATGCACACCATCGACCAATATCTGGTCCGTTGACAAGATCGAATCGATGGGATAGTTCAGGCCGCGCGTCCCCTTGCGGGTGGCTCGCTCGTAGCCTGTCAGTCGGAGGCGCCAGACGTGGCGGCTAGTCCGCCTGTGAGACGGCGCAGCGGAAGCCAATGTAGCTGCGACGCGCCTCGGGGAGCTGCCAGTGGCGGTTCGCTGCCCGGAAGAAGGATAGGTGGTCTCCCAGCGTGCTGTCCAGCCAGGAGCCGCCGCGCACGACTTTGTAGCGACCCTGCTCCGGACCGTTCGGCTGTTCGGAAGGCTGAATCGCGTAAGCCCCGCTGTCATACCAGTCGCTCACCCACTCCCAGACATTGCCTGACATGTCCAACGTGCCGGACGGGCTGGCGCCTTCGGGGTATGACCCCACTGGGGAAGTCCGCGCAAAGCCATCGCTCAGGCGTACATCAGCCCAGGGGTATGGGCACTCCCGGTCGCAGAAGTTGAGCCGATCCTCCATGACGACGCCGAACCAGCCCCAAGGGTAGGTGCGGGCATCGCCGCCACGTGCCGCCCGCTCCCACTCGGCTTCTGTGGGCAGGCGGCGCCCGGCCCACTTGCAGTAGGCTGCTGCCTCCGCCCACGCGACGTTGGCAACAGGATACTCACGGTAGTCCGGTGCGCCATAGTAGGGGCGATCATCCTCAAGTTCGAGCTTGGACGGCGGTTCTGCACAGGCACCCGCCGCCACGCAGGAGGCGTACTGGCGGTTGGTGTCCTCGGTCTGGTCAATCCAGAACTCCTGCAGTCGGACGCGCCGCTGAGGGAATTCATCCGGTTCCGTCAGCCGTTCAGACTCGGTCGACCCCATCCAGAACTCGCCGCCGGGAACTCGCACCAGCCGCGCGCCGTCGATCGGCGATATCCGCTGGTCCGAGGCCAAGGTAGGCGTGCTTGTGGGAGGGGGCAGCGGCGAGCCATCCGCGGGAGTGGTCGGCGGGAGCGGCGTTTCCGGAGCGGGCGGTTGTGGAGTGACGCGGCGTACCCAAGGGGTGGCTGCCACAATGTCCAGCGCCGTCGCCGATGGGGCGATCACCCGTGCTGGTGTGGCCGGTGCGCAGGCGGGGACGGCGAGACTGAGCAGGAGCCACACGGCGACCTGCGCGGCCGGCATTCGGCTGCCACTCATCACCTTCAGAAAGGGCGGGATTCTGTTCCGCATCGCGCGGAGTATACGCCATGTCCGGCACGCGCCGGCCGGCATCCGCCACCCGCAGCGGTGCAATGGTGTGCAAGGTGGATGGCGAAGCGAAGTTGACCTGGCGCCGCAGTGGGCAGGCCGGCGCACACCGCGCCGCGGAAGGATCCCAATGCGCCTGAAGGCGAGTGCACACCCCAGCCAACGGACCATCAGGACTGGCACCAACCTGCGAACCTCCCGAGGCAGGGCAAGCGGCCGGCTCCAACCTGCTCGCGCTTGCGCCAGCCTGGGAGATGTCCCGATGCGCGCAAAGCCGCCGGGGTGCTCCTCCCATGTCCTGGCCTTGACCGCAGGCGGGGGCAGCCAGGAACGTGCGCGAGTTCGACCGCCTGGGAGCCGCCTGCCGGGTGCTGTCGGGGGGATTCCTGGCTGGCGCAAGCAGGAGCACCAGGAGCGCGGCGGCCAGTCCGTCAAGGGGGGCTCCAGCCGCGCCGCGCCGGGTCACGCTGCCGGCCGGCCCACAGGCGCGGCTCCCTGACAGGGGCTGTCGGGGGGATTCCCGGCCGGCGCAAGCAGGAGCACCAGGAGCGCGGCGGCCAGCCTGTCAAGAGGGGCTCCAGCCGCGCCGCGCCGGGTCACGGCACCGGCCACCCCACAGGCGCGGCTCCCTGACAGGTGCTTGCCCGTGACTCAGGGACCGGCTATGATGACGCGCATGCTCGATGAACAGCGGCTGTTGCAGGACGCCCGGGGGGGGGACCTGGAGGCCTTCAACCGGCTGGTGCTGGCCCACCAATCCGTGGTGTACAACCTCTCCTATCGCATCCTGGGGGACCCGGCCGCTGCCGCCGACGCCGCCCAGGAGGCCTTCATCTCGGCCTATCGGCATCTCAAGGAGCATCGGGGGGGTTCTTTCCGTGCCTGGTTGATGCGCATCGCCACCAACGCCTGCTACGACAGCCTGCGGCGC
>JBFYRF010000100.1:0-2862 GCA_041302385.1 Anaerolineales bacterium
GGCACGGGACGCACCGACACGCGCAGCGACGTGTACTCGCTGGGTGCCACATTGTATGCGGCGCTGACCGTGGCCATCCCGGAAGACGCGGTCGAGCGCATGCTCGGCCGGGCCAGGCTGACGCCGATTCAGAAGCGGAATTCCCGGGTGAGCACCTCGATGGCTCGGGCGGTGGAGAAGGCGCTCGAGGTCAAGCCCGAGGATCGCTACCCAACGATGTCGGCGTTCGCTGCGGCGCTCGGCGCGGCCTCGGGCGCTACCCAGCCGGCCGTCTCCCCCAACTACCCACATCTGGAGAGGACGGTCCCAGTGCCGGCTCGTCCGCTCGCCGTGGGGACAGACGAACTGGCGCCGCTGGAGGTCAAGCGTCGACGCTGGCCGTATTTTGTTGTCGGCGGAGTCGCGCTGGTGCTGGTGATCATCGGCAGCATCCTGGCGCTGGGCGACGGCCGGGCGGCGTCGCCTCCGCCCCAAAGTACAGCCTCCGGCGGCCCGCTCAACCCTGGCGTTGTCGCCGGCACGCCGGCGGCCTTCCCGACCCAGAACGGCTTCCTGCCGACGCCGGCGTCCACCGACGCCCCGGCCCCCGGGGCGGCCCTGCTGGCGACCCCGGTCGGAGGAGGCGTCGGCGAGATCGCCTTCGCCTCGGCGCGCGCAGGACTGCCCCAGCTGTATCTGATGAACGCCGACGGCACTGACGTCCGCCAGTTGACCAACGCCAATGAGGGCGCCTGCCAGCCTGCCTGGTCTCCGGATGGCGCGCGCTTGATGTACACCACGCCTTGCAGGGCGAACCAGGAGTCGTACCCGGGATCGGGAATCGTCATCCTGGATCTTGCCGACCTGACGACCCGAGCGCTGCCGGCGATCGCCGGCGGCGGGGATTTCGATGCCGCCTGGTCACCGGATGGGAAGCGCCTTGCCTTCACCTCGTTGCGCGAAAAGGAGCGCCCGCACGTGTTCGTGATGAATCTCGACGGGACGGACCTGACCGTGCTCAGCGGCCCGCTGGCCTACGAGGCCCAGCCGGCCTGGTCCCCCACGGGATCCCAACTGGTGATCTCCTCCAACCGGGCGGGTGGCTCTCGCCTATTCCTGGTGGCGGACACCGGCGCCGATGGGCAGCGGTTCTCCTGGGGCGAGAGTGACGGGGACACCTATCCGGATTGGTCGCGGGATGGGCAGAGCGTCGTGTTCGAGAGGTCGGTGGACGGGGTGGCGCGCCTGTTCGTTGGACTCTATGGCGCGCCGGACCGGGCAAGCCGGGCGGTCTGCCCTGGGGGTCCGCTGGCGGTCTTCCCAATGGCCGAGCCGCGCTGGTCGCCGGATGGGGGCTGGCTGGTCTTCGAGACCTGGCCGGATGGGAAGAACCACAACATCGCCATTCTGTCGGAGAGCTGCTCCAACTACGCAGAACTCACCACCGACCCTGCGCTGGATTTCGATCCGGCCTGGCGTCCGTAGAGTGGCTTCAGGGCTGGCTACAGGAAGGGTATCAGCCGGGGCTGGGAACAACGTCCATGGCGGGCACTCCGTCCCCGCCGGATAATGAATCCTGGGCCTTAACCGCCCAGCGCGCCATCCAACCACCGTGGGGAGAATGCTATGACCGCCAAGATCATCGACGGAAAAATGATTGCCGAGGAGTTGCGGGTTGACATCGGAAAGGGCGTGGAGAAGCTGGTCGGCGGCGGAGGCCCGCGGCCCGGATTGGCCACCGTGCTGGTCGGCGAGAACCCGGCGTCGCACACCTATGTCAAGATGAAGCGCAAGGCCTGCGCCGACCTGGGGATCGACTCCTTCCCGCATGAGCTTCCCGCCACCGCCTCGCAGCAGGAAGTTGAGACGCTGGTCAAAGAACTGAACGCCGACCCGAAGGTCCACGGCATCCTGGTCCAGCTGCCGCTCCCGGCGGGTCTGGATGAGGAAGCCGTGCTCAAGGCGGTCAGCATCGAGAAGGATGTGGATGGCTTCCACCCGATCAACATCGGGCGCCTGGCCCAGAAGGGCCGCGAGCCGCTGTTTGTCCCCTGCACGCCGGCCGGTTGCCTGATCCTGCTCAAGAAGGCCGGCGCCAAGCTGTCGGGGGCGCAGGCCGTTGTCGTCGGGCGCTCCAACATCGTCGGGATGCCGGCGGCGCTGCTGCTGGTCAAAGAGGATGCCACGGTAACCATCTGCCACTCGCGCACCAAGGACCTGCCGGGGGTGTGCCGCCAGGCGGACATCCTGATCGCAGCCATTGGCCGCGCCGAGATGATCAAGGGCGACTGGATCAAGCCCGGCGCCTATGTGATCGACGTGGGAACCAATCGCGTGGACGATCCGACGACCAAGAGCGGTTCACGGCTGGTCGGCGACGTAGCCTACAACGAGGCGCTGGAAGTGGCGGGGGCGATCACCCCGGTGCCCGGCGGCGTCGGGCCGATGACCATCACGCTGCTGCTGCAGAACACGCTGCGCTCTGCCCAGCGCGTCGGCTGAGCCTGCGGCTCGCATCTCCGGCTGAGGCCGGTAGACACGCCTGTCTGCGGGGCCTGGGTGCCACCCAGGCCCCGCACTGCGCTTCTGGCAAGGATGAGCCCGGCGTGAAGTCGGGGCGCAGAGGTAGGGACGACAATCAGGCCGTCGCTCATGTTGTCTGACAATTGACCATTGCCGAGGGCGATGCTACACTGTGCCTAGCCTAAGCCCCCATGACCACTATCCTGATCCGCAATGCCACGCTACTGGTCACGATGGATGCCGAGCGGCGAGAGATCCCCGACGGCGGCCTGTTCATCCGGGATGGGTGGATCGAGCAGGTTGGCCCGAGCGGCGAGCTTCCCCAGCAGGCGGACACGGTCTACGACCTGAGCGGGCACC
>JBFYRF010000127.1:0-5666 GCA_041302385.1 Anaerolineales bacterium
GCGGTGTTGTGGTTTGGCCGTGCGAAGAGGCCTCAACCCCAGTCTGCCTGCGTGTAACTCCCGCGTGGGCACGGTGGCCCGATAGATGGTCGGATGCCCCTGCAGCGGACGACGCGCTTGACCGGCGTGGGTTGCTGGCCCTAAGATGGACTGACCCCCGGCAAGGGGCCTACTCAAACCCATTGCATCCGGGCAGCGGCGCGCCGCGTGGTTATGGAGATGGCTATGGGTGCTGGCAGCAGATCGCGTACGGGCACCGGCTCCTGGTGGGGCTTGCTGCGGCGCAACAACCCCCGCGCCATCCGCGCCTTTGAGGCGGGCCGCGGCAAGCGCATTGGACTGGTGCTGACAACCACCGGGCGCAAGTCCGGGCTTCCGCGCAAGACGCCACTCCAGTTCGAGCAGCTGGAGGGCGAGATCTATGTTGGCTCGGCGCGTGGGGAACAAGCGGACTGGTACCGAAACCTTGTGGCGGATCCCGCCGTGCAGGTTCAGATGGGCTCCGAGATCTACACCGCCCGCGCCGAGCCGCTGGGCGGGCCGGACGAGATCCTGGCCTTCCTGCATCTGCGCCTGCAGCGCCATCCGCTGATGATTCGCATGCTGCTGCTGATCCACGGGCTTCCACCGTGGGCGGGCGAGCGGGATCTGCGCCGGCTGGCAGAGCGACTGGCGGTGGTCGCCTTGCGCGATCTCCGTCGCGTGTCCCCGTCGGCGCCGACCAGCCCCGCAGGATCGACCCATGCCTGAGCAGCCAGGTGAACTCGTCTTCCTGATAGGCCTCCTGTTGTACTACGCGCTGATCTACGGGCCTCACATGCGGCGCTTCAGGCGAAGCCGGGCGATTGCCGCCAGAACCCGCCCGGCGGACGCTGCGCTTGACTTCCTCACCTTCATTGCCTGGCAGGTGCTTCCCTTGATCGTGATCTTCACCTCCCGGTTGGCGGACTATGACTACTCGCTGCCGGGATGGGCGGTGGCGCTGGGCTCCTTGCTGTTCGCAGGATCGCTGACCTGGCTGCGGTGGGCGTATCGCAGCCTCGGGCGCAACTGGTCCCCCAAACTGGACATTCTGGAGCATCACGCGCTGGTGACCGAGGGCGCGTACGCCCGCATCCGCCACCCGATCTACGCCGGGTTCTGGCTGTGGAC
Organism: Anaerolineales bacterium; assembly: GCA_041302385.1. GTDB lineage: Bacteria > Chloroflexota > Anaerolineae > Anaerolineales > E44-bin32 > PFL42. Next base: position 1,153 of record JBFYRF010000127.1, read on the forward strand.
GATCGCTCAGCCGCTGTTGATACAGAATTGGATCGGGGGGTGGTCGATGATGGCTGCGTTTGCTCTGCTGTACGCCATCCGTGTGCCCCGCGAGGAACGCATGCTGCTCGAAGCCTTCGGCGACGAGTACCGCACCTACACAGAGCGCACGGGCCGGGTGTTTCCGCGATTGTGGCGTTGAGGCTCATGCATTCATTGGGGGCATGCAACGATGCTCAAGCGTTGATCGATGCCGTCACGCTCTGGTGGCGATCCTGCCCGGGTGTGCGGGCCGCAGCGCTGGTGGGATCTCATGCGCGCGGCGAGGCCCGGCCCGACTCCGACATCGACCTCGTGCTGCTCTGCCAGACTCCACTGGACTACCTGGAGGATACGAGCTGGGTCCGTCGCTTTGGCGAGCCGGATGCCATGCGCCGCGAGACGTGGGGCGACGTCGAGTCGCTGCGGGTCTGGTATCCCAACTTCGAGGTCGAATTCGGCCTTACGTCCCTGGCCTGGGCCAGTGATCCCCATGATCCCGGGGTGCAGCAGGTCATTCAGCAGGGCATCCGCATCCTGCACGATGAAGATGGAGTGTTGGCGGCACGCGTGGCGCGCGTGCTGGCCATCCCGCCGGAAGGCTGATCTGGCGTTGAGCCGCCCGGGGCTGTGAGAGGTCGAGTTTGCCTCGCCCGGGGGAGTGTGCGGGCAGCATGCGCATCCGGCCACCCGATGGGCCGGCTTCTGGCACTGGAGAAGGCGCCATGTGGATAGATGCTGTTTGCCGGATCCTTGCGCACGACATTCGCCAGGTCATTCCAGCCATCCTGAATCTCGCGGCGCCGATCCAGGCGGTGGATCTCGAAGTCCGCACCGATCTCCGCCAGGTGCATCACGATGTCCCTGCACTGGGCAAGTCATTTTCCTGCGCCCGCAGCGAATGGCCGGTGCCTCACCCGCGCGCTTCCCGGACGTTCGTTGCCGCCAGGAAGGGGCATGATGCTGAGAGCGGCGCCTTCACCTACTTCCTGGGCGAGGTGGTGACTGAGATCGGTCCGCTGCCCGACCGTTGGTTGTCCCTTGTCATCCCGGTTGGCATGTACGCCGTCTTTCCCATTCGCCCGCGCCGCAAGGCGGGCTGGCCGGTCGCCCTCACCGCCGCCAGGCGGCATATCTATCGGCGCTGGCTGCCGACCTCGGACTACCTTCCCGTCGGTGGGATTGACGACTTTGAGTATCATGATGAGCGCAGCCTGCGGCGGAGCGGTCCGGAAATCGATTTGCACGTGGCCATTCGGCCGAAGGGGGAGAGATCGCCATCCACCAGGAACACGGCGTAGCACAGCCGGTCCCTCCGATGGCGGCAGCCCGCACGTTGAGCGCGCCGTCTTGGTTGCCTGTCTTCCAGGGGCGCCGTCGGATCGCCAGCTCCGTGGCCGGTGCCCGCTAGCGTGTCGAGCGCTTCAGAGGCGCCGTTTGTCATCCGCCCCGCGACAGCCGGCGACCTTGACTTCCTGCGCGAGATGCTCTACGAGGCGTCCTACTGGCGGCTTGACGGCCCCCGACCGAGCCTGGCGCAGGGCCTGGCGCGTCCCGACTTGGTATGTTTGCTGGCCGGGTGGGGCCGGGAGGGGGATCTGGCGCTCGTGGCGGAGAGCAAGACCGTCGGTCGGATGGGAGCGGCGTGGCTGCGCTTCTGGACAGCTGAGCAGCACTCATACGGCTTCCTCGACGTCCAAACGCCTGAGCTGGGCATCGGCGTCCTGCGGCAGGCGCGGGGCAAGGGAATCGGAATGGCTCTGCTCGCTTCGCTGTTCGACGAGGCCAGGCGGTGCGGGATTCAGCGGGTCAGCCTGAGCGTGGAGAAGCAGAACCCGGCCGCTCGGCTGTATCGACGCGTGGGGTTTGTCGTGCAGGCGGAGACTGGCAGCGCATGGACGATGGTGGCCGATCTGTCCGCGACCTGACCGGCACGTAGACTCACTGAATCGGGGTCTGGCCAGAGGCGGTATTGTCGGCCCCGGTTAACCGCGAGGATGATGAATGCCGCAAGACTTCGAGTCGATCTGGCAGGCAAGGCTGAAGGCAAGTCTCGAGCGGGAGCTGGGCGCCGAGGCGGGCAGCTGCGTGCTGAACGCATGTGGGACTCCCGAGGAGGCTGGCGCGCCCGAATGGACTCGGCGCGCCCTGACGGCGCTCGCCGCGCTCGCCAGTCCATCGACATGCCGTGCGGTGCTGGCGGGCTGTGCGTGCCGGTATCCAGCGGAGCAGCTGGCGCACATCCGCGCGATGTTTGCCGCCAGTGGAGATCTGGAATCGGCGCACCACCTGTTGCAGGAGCAGTACCTCGAGTTCCTGCGCAGCGACCTGGAACTCGAATCCAGAGTGGTTGACCTCGCTGTGGCGAATGGCTGGGGCCCGGCCGGAACGCTGAAAGGGAGCGTTGTCGAGGCAACCAAGATGCCCAAGAGCGGCACTCTGATACAGTATCTCGAGACCACCGATCCCGACCGCCGCCGTGGGCTGTATTGCCATTGCCCGCGCATCCGCGAAGCGCTGGCCTCAGGCGAGCGCATGCCCCGGGACTACTGCTACTGCGGCGCCGGGTTCTACCAGGCTTTGTGGGAGGAGATCCTCGGCCGGCCGGTGGGCGTGCTCGTGCTCACCAGCGTTGCCGCCGGGGACGATGCCTGCCGGATTCGCATTGACCTGTCGCCGCAAGTTGCCTGACCCTGATCCTCGGCTCGCTGGTCCCAACCGGCCAGGCGATGTCTGGCGGCAAATCGGGAGCGAAAGATGCAGCGCGAACTGAGTCCCAATGCGCGGCGCGTGCAGGACGCGCTGACCAACGCCGGGCTGAGCTGCCAGGTGCAGGAGCTGCCGGCCAGCACGCGCACCGCCCAGGAAGCGGCGGCCGCCGTCGGGTGCACTGTGGCGCAGATCGCCAAGTCGTTGGTGTTCCGCGGGACGACCACCGCCTCACCGTACCTGGTGATCGCCAGCGGTGCGCATCGCGTCAATGAACACCGTCTGGGCACGTGGGTTGCTGAACCGGTCGAGAAGCCAGATGCGGCCTTCGTCCGGGCGGCGACCGGCTTTCCGATCGGAGGCGTTCCCCCTCTGGGTCACGACCAAGTGCTGCGCACCTTCGTCGACGAGACCTTCCTGTCGTTCGACGAGATCTGGGCCGCCGCCGGAACTCCGAACGCCGTCTTCCGAATCGGGCCGATGGATCTGATCCGGATCACCGCCGGTGAGGTGGTTGCCCTGGCGTGATGCCCGGCGCTCCAAGTTGGCGGGCATGCATTCAAGTGATCTGCGGTTACCGCAGTAGAATCCACATCCAGCGCGCACAGGCGCCTCCATCGGAAAGGCGGACGGCATGAGGACTTTCAAGCGGATCCTGGCAATCCTGGCGATCGGGTTGTGTGTCTTGGGCATCTTGGCGGCGGCTGCCGGTATCGTCGGCGTCTGGCGCGCAAACGGCCCGGTGACCCAGACGCTGGTGAAGACGGTAAGCGGGCTAGAGACCGTTGTGGGCGGCATCGGCGATGGACTCGACCGGCTGACCGGGCGGCTGGATGCGGCTTCCAGTGCGGTCGCCCTGATCGAAGACACCGTCACGGTGGCGGGCGATTCGCTCGCCCAGAGCACGCCGGTGCTCGAACTGCTGACACGGATCTTCGGCGACCAGCTGCTGCCCTCGGTGAGTGCCGGGTTGGAGACGGCCCGCAGCCTGGGCGAGACCGCGCTGGCGGTCAACAGCGCCCTGGAAGCGGTCAATTCGTCGCCCCTGATCTCTGTGGCGACGCTGCCACCCGAGTTGACCTCTCTGGCACAGGACCTGGTCGATCTGGAGAGCCAGGTCAAGCAGGGTGCACAAGAGGTCAAGGATATGAAGGTGGCAGCGGTCGAGAGTGTTGTCACACCCGTGACGGAGCGGACCGGCAGGATGCAGTCACGTCTCGAAGGTATCTCGGCCAAAGCGTCAACAGCGTCCGAGCGCCTCTCCAGCACCGAAGCGGGACTGGCGAAGCTGCGGGAGCAGCTTCCCTTTTACATTGATCTCGCCAGTATCGGGGTGACCCTGATCCTGGCCTGGCTGATCCTGGCTCAGGTCAGCCTGCTGGTGCATGCCCGTGACGGCTTGCGCACGACTGCAGCTGCGACTGTTGCGCCCGTCGAATCCGGCCCGGAGTCTGCGGCAGGCAGCGATTCGGCTTAGCCGGGGGCTTCGCCCAAACGGCGCGCTTGGCGCCGCATCGCCTTGGGTCTGGGATGGGAAGGTGGCCCGGAGCGATCACGTACCGGCAGCGCAAGGCGCTCCCACCGGATGCAGTCCTTGAGATCAAGCTGGGGAGGTCACGGACCAGGCTGTCGCCATGACCGTGCTGTCAAACGTGAGGCAAGTGGTGGATGGCGACCAGGCGTCGATCCTCTCTGAGTTGGGTTGTGACCCTGCCGTGATCGACGAAGGCGACCCGTACACGGTCCCGGCGCGGATCCTCGACCCGGCCGAACGGCTGATGATCATC
>JBFYRF010000143.1:0-14416 GCA_041302385.1 Anaerolineales bacterium
AGCGGAGAAGTGGCGGTATCGAAGTACTCCGCCACCGAACCCGGCAACTGCAGGCTGCTCTCGACCATGGTGAGGAAACGTTCGTCGGGATGCAGATGGGTGTATTCGTCCCAGTTGATGCCGGTCAACCGCAGATAGGCGCCAATCAGCAGGATAACCACCAGCAGGCCATCGTGCAGCCAGTCGCGCGGCGGCGTGCGGCTACGCGGAGCCGGAGGGGACACTTCGAGCGGAGGCGGGGCCGTTGATTCGAATTGCATTTAGCGGACCGCACCTGGGCCGCGCGAGCCCTCCTGCGGGCCGCGCGCCGGCACCGAGTAGATCAGGAAATCGTGTCCCTCTTCCGGCGGAACGTAGTGGATGAGTGTGCCGCTCGCGAAGAGTCGGCGGAGTGTCTCCAGCCCTTCTTGATCCTGCGAGTTCAAGATGAACAGCTGCGCCTGGCGTTCCCCTTCGAAGTTTGCCAGGTCCGATGGCCAGACGGCGTAGTCGCGCAACGGATCGCCGGCGTGAATACCGACCAGGCGCGTGTCGACCCAGTACGGGTAGGCGACGACGTGTGCCGTACGATAGCTGCCGGTTGAGGCGGCGAAGCTGCGGATCACCTCGCCCATCTGGCCGGTGTTCCAGGCGGATCGGCGGAATTGCGTGGCGTACTCGCCAAACACCAACCGGTAGTTCAGGACTACGGCAATCAGCAGCAGCATCCCCGCCAGGAGCGCCCAAACCACGCGCGAGAGCCGTGAGGACCATTGGCGGCGGATCCAGTCGAGCATGCCGGCCAGCGGGATAGCTGCCAGCGTGAACACCGGGACGATGGCACCTGCCGCGCGGTTGGGCGCCGGGTTCTCCGCCGGAAATGCGAGCGCCATGGTCGATGGCAGCAACAGCAAGGGAATCGAGAGCAGGGTGAACAGGTCAAGCCACGACCGGCGCTGTACGTAGCGCACGGCGACGACAACCACGCCCAGATGGAACAAGGCCGCAGTCACCCAATCCAGCGCTGGGCGGTGCGGGATCGAGTTGACCCAGACCTCGCCGTTGTCCCAGCCAAACATGCGCAGCCCGTTCCAGGTGTTGCTCAGGAAGATCTGCAGCGGGTCGCCGGGAAGCTCGCGTTCCGTCTCACCGATGCGCGTCAGCACACGGAAGAACAGCTGGTCAGGCATCTCGATCGAGACTCGCAGCAGCGGGGTGAGTGCGATCAGCGCGATCAGGGCAGCCGCCACCAACCAGCTGCTGATCGCCTTGCGCTGCCCACGCGCCTCCCGGTGCAGCAGGAAGACCAGCACGCCGAAGGCGATGACCAGCGGCAGCACGCGCGTCGGAGAGTAGCCGTGCAACCCGAGACCGATGAACAGCCCACACCACAGGAAGTCATTCCGGCTGCGACGCCGAATGCCACGCGCCAGGAAATACATTGCCGGCGCCACAAACAACGGGTACAGCGGGAAGCGCAGCCCAATCCGGCTGATCACGTTCGGCCAGTAGGCGATACCGGCCAGCAGGAAGGCCAGCAAGGCTGCCTGGCGTCCTGCCACTTCTCGGGCAAAGAGGTAGACGAAGATCAGCGTCACCCACCCGGCCAGCGCCGTACCGATCTTGAGCGTGAGGAAGGAGATGCCCGTCCCCAGCAGCGCATCCGTCGCTGCCGCCAGGTAGAACTGCAGCGCTTCGCGACCGGTGTTGCGCGGGAAGAAGATCGAGGTCAACCCGCTCTCGAGGTCGGCCACGTCCAGCAGCTTCTCGGCGTGGTCGCTGACCATCTCGACCGGCACCGAGCGCAGGTAGGCAAAGCGGAAGAGCAGCGTCAGCGCAACCGCGCCGGCGACCGCCAGCCCCCAAGCGCCAAGGCGGAAGTGCAGGCTGGGCGTCCTCAACCAGCCCCAAGCCCGCGCCAGCCAGCGCCTCGGGCTGAGTTCACCCTCCCAGAAGGCAACGATGCCGCTGGCCATCGCTCCCACCCAGAGCACGACCGTGGAGGTGCGGAAGGTGTTGTCCGACGAAGCGAGGAAGGTCAGCACCGTGAGCAGAAAGGCCGCCAGCAAGAAGGTGGGACGTACAGCCAGCGGTGTACCCTGCGCCGAGGACGAACCGGGCACAAGCCAGGTGGCGTCGCGTGCCCAGACCGCCCACGCCATCAGGACGGCTGCGGCAGCGTACAGCAGGAGCCAGGCGATCTGCGGCTCGCCACGCCGCTCCAGCCCGGTCTGGGCGATCAATGCCAGCAGAAAGGCGGCCGGCAGCCGCAGGTAGGCGCCCCGCAGCCGCATCGGGGGCCCAGTCTGCGCCGCCACGGGCTCGGGAACCGGGGGCATACCGGTGGCAGGCACCCAGTCAGGCACCGGCTCTTGCGGGATCGCCAATCGCCTGCCCCGCAATAGCGCCCTGAAGCCATCCAGAACGGTCGGCCCGTCGCCGGACACGAGGGGGGGGTGCGAGAGGGGATCGCTCGGCTGCGTCATCGTTTGCGGGCCAGGTAGCAGCTATACGCCCCATCCGCTCGGGGCGAAGCGTCATAGTACCGCCGGACAATTCTTTCCGTCAACCACAGGTTCCAGCGGTACGGGGCCAGGATCCAGCGGCCGGTCAGCAGCCTGGGCGGCAGGCAAGGTGCGCCGAAGTAGTGTCCCCATTCCATGGCATGCAGCGAGCGCGGCGGGAAGTAGCGGAAGGTGCGCACGACTTCCAGCCCGGCCTCCCACAGGCGCTCACCCCACCCCTGCTCGTCGAGCATGTTATGGTGGCGGGAGATCCGAACGAAGAAGCCCTGGTAGCGCTGAGCCAGGCCGGCAGCCCCCCAGTGGCGCAGCTTGCCGGACACGCTCAGCGAGTCGGGGAAGGCTTCGTTGGGAACGGTGAAGAGGAAGGGCGCCCCCGGCCGCAAGACCCGGCCGATCTCGGAAAGCACACCTTCGACCTGTGGGATATGCTCCAGGACCGAGTTGCTGAAGGCACTGGCGAAGCTGGCGTCGGCGAAGGGCATGCGGTGCCCGCCGGACGCCACCAGCAGGCGGTAGCACCCACGCCGCCGAGATTCGCGCAATGAAGGCAGGTGCGGATCCAGTCCCACCTCGACCGGCCGGGGCAAGGCGATCGAGGCGAAGTGGCCGTCGCCCGCCCCGACGTCCAGCACCGGGCTGGGCAGATCCACGTCCTGGTAGAACTCGGCCTCGACCGAACGCAGCAAAGAGCGGAAGTACGGCAGGGTTCGAATGTGGGCCCAGACGAAGTCCTTCGACACGCGCTGCACTCAGCCCGATCTCGCCAGCAGCCGGGTGTACAGTCGCTGGTAGGATGCAGCCACGGCAGCCGGAAGAAGCTCGTCACACCAGGTGCAGCCCTGCTCCGTGAAGTGCGCCGGATCGGCCAGGACCTGGTTAATCGCCTGCGCCAGGCGGAGTGGGTCACGCGGAGGCACAAGCAGCCCCATGCCGGATTGCTGCACCGGCTGGCGAACACCCGGCAGGTCGCTGGCCACGACGGGCGTCCCGCACAGCATCGACTCGACCTGCACCATGCCGAAGCTCTCGGTGCTGTTCAGGCTCGGCAGCACCGTAACGTCACACAGAGAATAGAAGGCGGCCAGGTCTTCCGGCTCGAGCACCCCCAGGAACAACCATCGGTCACCGAGCGCAGCCAGCGCCGGCTTCAAGCGTTCCAGATAGGCCGCTTCGCCCATGACATCCCGATACTGGCCGACATAGAGCACACGCGCCGTTGGATGAACCTGCAGCACGTGCGGCATGGCCTGAGCCAGGACCTCAGCGCCCTTCTCTGTCGCCAGGCGCGCCGCCATGCCGATCACGCGATCGCCCTGCTGCACCCGATTAGCTTCCCGCAGGGCACGCACGCGCGCGGGATCAAGCTGCGCCACCACCGACGGAGGTGGGATCACCTCGAGCTTGTGCAGCACGGCTTGCAGGGCGGGAGAACTCTCGGCATAGTCGCGCGTGTTGGTCACCACAGCCTGAGCCAGGGAGAGCGTCAGGCCGTTGGCCAGATGCGACGCCCGGTTGGCGATCCGGTTGAGCGGCGAGGTGGGCAGGCTCAGGTCGCAGTGATAGGTGACAACCACCGGTTTCCCCAGCAGACGGGCAAGAAGCGCCAGCGGCGCAGCGTCGAGCTGCGGCACATGCAGCTGCAGCAGATCGTGGCTGCGCAGCAGGCGGAAGGCGTGCAAGACGAAGGTGGGCATGATTGGGCCCTTGCTGACCGTCGCCAGCACGCCCACCCGGCGCACGCGTACGCCGTCCAGCGATTCCTCGGCCGGAAGCGCGCGAGCGTAACGCGAGGTCAGCACCGTCACCCGGTGGCCTTGTGCCGCTAGCGCGATCGCCAGGCGTTCGGTGTACACCGTCAGCCCGGAGAAGTGCGGGCGGTAGTAGTACAGCGCGTTAAGGACCCGCATCAAGGCGTCTCGACCTGCTGGCGGCGGCTGAGCCACCCCACAACATCCTGGTAGATCCCTTGCAGCGTGTTACCGTCGCGCACCAGCGCCACGGCGCCGATCCCGACCGTGAGGGTGTAGACCATGGCATGCAAGACGAGCGCCGCCGCAAGGGCCGTGCCGGCAGGAACCCCGAAGGCGCTCAACGCGGCGACCGCCGCCGCCTCAAACACGCCGATTGATCCCGGCGCGGCCGGCACGGCGCCGCCCAGCGCAGTGGCCGCCAGCATCAGGTAGGCCCAGGACCAACCCGGCGCCGGGTGCAGCGAGCGCAGCACCAGCCAGTAGTTGACCCCGGCCAGGATCCAGCTGAGCGCCATGGCAGAGAAGCTGCCGACCATCAGCGAGGGACTCTCCAGCGCGGCCAGCCCCGAGTGCAATCGACGCCAGCGCGACTGCCAGACCTGCGGGCGGGGAAATCGGCGGCCGATCCAACCCTCGATGGCTCCGGCGTTGTGAACGACCAGCCACAGCCCGATCAGCGCCAGCAGCACCGCCCCACCCCAGATGGCAGCCGCGCGCGATGCCCAGTCCAGGTTCAGCACGACGGGCAGCATCGCCACAAGCAGCGTCGTTCCCAGGATGATGTCGTAGGTGCGCTCGATCACGATTGTCGAGAGCACGCGTAGGGTGGACATGCCCGGCTGGCGGCCGAGCAGGACGGCGCGACCGAGTTCCCCCAAGCGCCAGGGGAGCAGGTTGTTCAGCAGGTAGCCCTCGTTCAATGTGGCCAGCGTGCGCCCGAGGCTGACCGAACGCGTCAGGAGCAGCCACCACGCCACGGCGCGGGCAAGCATCGACAGCAGGAACACGCAGACAGCCAGCAGCAGGTAGACAGGCTCGATCTGCTGCAACGCCGCCAGGACAGGCTTCCATCCCGCCCACCGCAGGACCGCAACCAGGGCCAGGCCGCTGATCACCAGACCGATCACCACGCCGATGGCGCTGTTGCGGCGGGCGCGCGCTCCAATCACCAGGCGTGAGCTCCAGCGCCTCGGCCGGTCCACCCCAGGCCGATGCGGGTGGGACCCAACACCCTACGCTTCGCGCTCACTCTTCCCCCAGGCGCAGCACGGCCATGAACGCTTCCTGCGGGATCTCGACGCTGCCGATCTTCTTCAAGCGCTTCTTGCCGCGCTTCTGCCGCTCGAGCAGCTTCTTCTTGCGGGTGATATCCCCGCCGTAGCACTTTGCCAGCACGTCCTTGCGCAGCGCCTTGACATTGGCCCGCGAGATCACCCGGCCATCACTGACGGCCTGGATCGGGACCGGGTAGAGCTGGCGCGGGATCAGCTCCTTGAGTTTGGAGACCAGCGCTTGCCCTTTGTGGTAGGCCGCTTTCCGATGCACGACCATCGCCAGAGCATCCACTGGCTCCTCGTTGATCAGAATCTCCAGCTTGACCAACTCATCGGGCCGGTAGCTTTCGAAATGGTAGTCCAGCGAGGCATAGCCGCGTGTGCGGGACTTCAATTGATCGTAGAAGTCGACGATCAGTTCGGCCAGCGGGATGTCGAAGTGCAGCACCACACGCCCGGGCGCCGGGTACTCCTGCTCGACGAAGATCCCTCGGCGCTTGGTGGTCAGGTCCATCACCGTCCCGTAGAACGACTCAGGGGTGAACACCTGGATGCGCATCCAGGGCTCACGCACCTGATCGACCAGGCTGGGCTCGGGCAGGTCGGCCGGCGAGTCGATGGTGCGGATCGTCCCGTCGTGGAGCAGCACTTCATACTCGACCGAAGGCGCGGTGGCGATCAGGTCCAGCTCATACTCGCGTTCCAGCCGCTCCTGGATGATGTCCATGTGGAACATCCCCAGGAAGCCGCAGCGGAAGCCGAAGTTGAGCGCCTGCGAAGTCTCCGGCTCGTAGACCAGCGAAGCATCGTTAAGCTGCAGCTTCTCCAGCGCATCCTTCAGATTGGCGTAGTCCTCGCCCTCCACCGGGTAGAACCCGGCGAACACCATCGGCTTCGGATGCAGGTAACCGGGCAGCGCGCTGGCGGCCGGGCGGGCGCTGTGCGTGAAGGTGTCCCCGACGCGGCATTCGCGCACCGTCTTGAGCCCGGTGGCGACGTAGCCAACCTCCCCGGCCGCCAACTCCGGGGAAGACTGCATCCCCGGCGTGAACACGCCAATCTCGAGGGGACGCATCTGCACCTCGGTCGCCATCAGGCGCACGTCGTCCGACACGACCAAACGGCCGTCCACCAGGCGCACGTAGGCCACAACACCCTTGTAGGAGTCGTAATGCGAATCGAAGATCAACGCCCGCAACGGCGCCTCGGGGTCGCCTCCCGGAGGCGGTACCTCACGCACGATCGCCTCCAGAACCTGCGGCACATTCGTGCCCAGCTTGGCCGAGATGCGCACGACCTCCTGCGCCGGGATTCCCAGCAGCGATCCGACCTCCTGCGCCACTTCGTCGGGCCGGGCGGAAGCCAGGTCGATCTTGTTGATGACCGGCAGGATCTTGAGATCCGCCTCCATTGCCAAGTACAGATTGGCCAGCGTCTGAGCTTCGATTCCCTGAGTGGCATCGACGACCAACACCGCGCCCTCACAGGCAGCCAGGGCGCGACTGACCTCGTAGCCGAAATCGACATGGCCGGGGGTGTCGATCAGGTTCAGTTCATATTCCTGCCCATCGGCCGACTCATAGCGCATGCGGACCGCCGAGGCCTTGATCGTGACGCCCTTCTCGCGCTCCAGCTCCATGCTGTCCAGCACCTGCTCGGTCATCTCGCGATCGGAGATCGTCCCGGTGATCTGCAGCAGCCGGTCGGCCAGCGTGGACTTCCCATGATCGATGTGGGCGATGATGCAAAAGTTGCGGATGTGTGTGAGGCGCATGGTGTGGCTTGACACTAAGGGGCGGGAGGTCGTCCTCCCGCCGGGGGAAGTATACCCGAGTTGGCCTCGCCATCCCCTTCGTCCGCAAGCCGGGCGCCGTCGAGCACGGCCTCCAGCTCCAGCACGCCTCCACCCAGCACCGCCCACAGCAGGAACTCGACATTGCCTTTCGGCCCCAGCAGTGGAGACCGCAGGGCGGCCTGCGGCTGGAGCCCCTGTAGGCGCGCGGCTTCGGCCACGGCCCGCAGCGCCTGCAGCCGGTCGACCTCCTCTCGGACCACCCCGCCGCGCCCGACGGCCTGCTTGCCAACTTCGAACTGCGGTTTGACGAGCGCCACGACGTCTCCTCCCGGCGGCATCCAGCGCGGCAGCTGCGGCAGGACCAGCCGCAGCGAAATGAACGACAGGTCGAGCGTCACCAAGTCCACCGGCTCGGGCAAGCCCTCCAGATACCGCGCGTTGATTCCTCCCATGAGCACCACGCGGGAATCGTTGCGCAGGCGCCAGTGCAGGATCCCCTGCCCCACATCGATTGCGTAGACGCGGGCAGCGCCGGCCTGCAGCAGGCAGTCGGTGAACCCGCCGGTCGAGGCACCCACGTCGGCGCAGGTCCGTCCGTCGACTGCCAGCGGCAGGGCCTGCAGCGCGGCGGCCAGTTTCTCACCGCCGCGCGAGACAAAGCGCGCCGTCGCGTCCAGCGTCAGGCGTGCAGAACGGTCGAGACGCTGCGCCGGCCGCAGGACGCGCTCCCCATCGGCGCGCACCTGCCCGGCCATGATCAGCCGCTGGGCAGCGCTGCGGCTCTCGGCCAGCCCGCTCTCGGTCAGTAAGATGTCGGCTCGCTCGCGCTTGGTCACGGGAGGATTCTACCTTCGCCAGCCCCCAGCCGCGTCGGCGAGGCTTGCCCCGCCCTCTCCTTCCTGCTATCATCCCGCCATGCTGACCGCCCTGCTGCGAAGCATGCGCCCACGCCAGTGGGTGAAGAACACATTCATCTTCGCTCCCCTGGTCTTCGACCAGAAGCTGACTCAACTGGACGCCCTGCTGCCAACCGTGGCCGGCTTCGTGCTGCTGTGCACCGCTTCCAGCGCCGTGTACCTGGTCAACGATCTGGCCGATGTCGAGGCTGACCGCAAGCATCCGCAGAAGCGCTACCGGCCGATCGCCGCCGGGATGCTCTCCCCGTCGGTGGCGAAGATCAGCGCCGCCGTCCTGTTCGTCCTGACGCTCGGCTTCAGCCTGCTGCTCAGCCGGTCGTTCGCCCTGATCGTAGCGACCTATATCATCACCAACCTGCTGTATTCTTTCCGGCTCAAGCATGTGCCGATACTCGACGTCCTGATCCTGGCCTCGGGCTATGTGCTTCGGGTTGCAGCCGGCGTCGTGCTGATCTCTGTCGAACGGTTCTCGCCCTGGCTGTACATCTGCACTACGCTGCTGGCGCTGTTCATCGGATTTGGAAAGCGGCGGGCGGAGATGGTGCTGCTGGCCGATGGCGCCAACCAGCACCGGCGCGTGCTGGATGGCTACACCCTCCCCTTCCTTGACCAGCTGATCGTGATCGTCAGCGCCTGCGCCATCATGGCCTACTCGCTGTACACGTTCTCGGCCGAGAATCTGCCCGAGAGCCACTACATGATGCTGACCATCCCGTTCGTGATGTACGGCATCTTCCGCTACCTGCAGCTGATCCACGTTCAATCGGCAGGCGGCGCCCCAGACGAGCTGGTGATGAGCGACTGGCCGCTGCTGGTCACGATCCTGCTGTGGGGGCTGTCGGCCGCCGCCGTGCTGTACCTGGGGACATGAGCATCGGCGAGGCGCCGGGCAAGGTGATCCTGCTCGGCGAGCATGCCGTCGTGCACGGGCATCCGGCGCTGGCCGCGCCTGTGCACCTGCTTCGCGCCCGCGCCGAGCTGGGGCCGCTGCAAGCCACCCCCCTCCCCGATCTGAGGATCGAAGCCCCGGATGTCGGCCTCTCTCTGTGGCTACACGAATTAGGCCCCTCCTCGGCGATCGCCGCGGCACTGCACCTGAGCCAGCAGGCACTCCAGCTGCCGTCCTTGCCCAGGGTTGTCCTGCAGCTGACCTCCTCCATCCCGGTCGCCTCCGGCCTGGGGTCGGGCGCCGCCATCACCCTGGCCATCGTGCGCGCCCTGTCCGCCTACGCCGGCCAAACCCTCCCCCTCGAGCAGCAATCGGCGATCGTCTACCAGGTCGACCAGATCCACCACGGCACACCCTCTGGCATCGACAACACCGTGATCACCTACGGCGTGCCCATTCGGTTCCAAAGCGGCACACCGCCCCAGCGGCTGCGGCCTGGGGCTGCCCTGCCCCTGCTTATCGCCGATAGCGGTTGTGCTTCCCCTACCGGCGCAGCAGTCGCAGGCGTTCGGCAGCGATTACGCGACAGCCCGGCCGAGACAACAGCGGCGTTCGAGACGATTCACCAGATCGTCGATCGCGGGACGGTTGCCGTCGAGCACGGCCGGCTCGAGGAGCTGGGTGCCTGCATGAACGCCAATCACTTCCAGCTGCGCGCCCTCGGCGTCAGCACGCCCCTGCTCGATCGACTCGTGGAGGCGGCGAGGCTTGCCGGCGCCCTCGGCGCCAAGCTGTCCGGCGCGGGCTTGGGCGGCAACCTGGTTGCGCTCGTGCCGCCAGGGCTTGCGCCGGCAGTCACGCTCGCCCTGCAAGAGGCTGGCGCCGTACGGATCCTGCAAACTGAGGTCCCGGCATGATCTTCCTCAAGCTCGGCGGCTCGCTGATCACCGACAAGTCCCAGCCGGAGGTTTGTCGCCAGGACATTCTCCAACGCCTGGCGACGGAGATCGCCTCGGCCCGTGCGCAGCGCCCGGAGATGCAGCTCCTGGTGGGCCATGGCTCCGGCTCGTTCGGTCACATCGTTGCGGCTCGCTATGGGACCCACAAGGGGGCCGCTACGCCGGAAGCCTGGCTCGGCTTCGCCGAGGTGTGGCGCGTGGCCAACAAGCTGAATCGGCTGGTCGTCGATGCCCTGCTCGCCGCAGGACTGCCGGTCCTGGCTTTCCCGCCCTCGGCATCGGCCCTGGCGGACGGGGGCGAGATCGAGCAGCTTGCCTGGGAACCGCTGCAGATTGCCCTTGGGTGCGGCTTGCTTCCGGTGGTCGCCGGGGATGTCGCCTTCGATCGAAGTCAGGGGTCCACGATCCTTTCCACCGAGCGCGTGTTCGCTCATCTTGCGCCTCGGCTCAAGCCCAGCCACTTGCTGCTGGCCGGCGTCGAGCCAGGTGTGATTCGCGGCTTCCCATCTGGCACGGAAACGATGCCGGTGGTTACCGAGCGCGATCTTGATTCCGGCGGGATCGGCGCGGCGACAGCTACGGACGTTACCGGCGGCATGGCGGATAAGGTCCGCCACAGCCTCGGCCTGGCCGCCTCGGTCCCTGGGTTGACCGTGCGCATCTTCTCCGGCATGATCCCCGGGGAGGTCGAGCGGGCGCTTATGGGTGAACCGGTCGGCACGCAGGTGGTGAGCGCCCCGTAGCGCGCGGTCAAGGGGCGGCCTGGGCCATCGGCATCTTGCGCTGGCGCCGCCCCTGCCCTAGACTGATGGTGATGCATGTTCGCCGGGCGCGGACTCGCCTACCCCAGCCCGGCCGTCGCGTGGAGGAACTTGATGAGCGATCGCAAGAAGGTCAGCTTGCCGGCGTTGTTCAGCAAGGTCGCAAAGGCTGAGCCGATCACCATGCTCACCTGCTATGACTATCCCACTGCCCACTTTCAGGAGCTGGCAGGCATCGACATGATCCTGGTGGGTGACAGCCTGGGCATGACGATGCTGGGGTATGAGAGCACCCTGCCGGTGACGATGGACGACATGATCCGTCACACCCAGGCCGTCCGGCGCGGTTCGCCCAACGCTTGGCTGATCGGCGACATGCCCTACATGAGCTACCAACCCAGCGTGGAGACGGCCATCCGCTCCGCCGGGCGGTTCATGGCCGAGGCGGGCTGCGACGCCATCAAGCTCGAGGGTGGGATCGAAATGGCCGACCGGATCGCCGGTATCGTGCGTGCCGGCATCCCGGCCATGGGCCACCTGGGCCTGACGCCGCAGAGCGCCAGCGCGTTGGGCGGATTCCGCGTGCAGGGCAAGGGCGCCTTGCAGGCCAGGAAGATCGTCGACGATGCGAAGGCGCTGGAGCAGGCGGGTGCCTACGCCATCCTGCTCGAAATGGTGCCCGACCGGCTGTGCCAGCTGATCACCGAGCGCGCCACGGGCTGCTTCATCATCAGCCTTGGCTCTGGCCCCCACGCCCACGGACAGTTGCTGATCTACCATGACATGTTCGGGTTGTACCCTCGCTTCAGGCCGAAGATGGCCAAGGTATTCGGCGAGGCCGGCCAGGTGATCCTGCAGGGGTTGCAGCAGTATGTGCTCGAGGTCTCGCAACGCCAGTTCCCACAACCGGAGAACTGGTTCGGCATGAGTGATGACGAGTTCAACGAGCTGCAGCGCATGCTGACGTAGCCCTGCCCCTTGACACCCCGGCTTGTCGACCCTGAACCCAATCGCCGCTGAGGAGATGGACATGGAACAGGATCTACGCAGCTTACTCAAGATCCCGAGTGGTCGCCTGAACGAGATCAACGCCGTTCTGCTCGACGCGCAGACCCAGGTCGTCAGCGAGTTTCTCGACGTGGTGGGCCGCTACGGCAGCCCGCGCGAGATCAACCGCAAGGCCAAGAAGGCCGGCAGCCTCTCGGCGCTGACGGCCAAGGCCCGCGAACGGAACCCTAAGAACTTGAAGGCGCTGCGCTGGTTAAAAGAACAGGGCGAGCGCGGCGCCTTTGTCTCGGTGGACGCCTATCGGCGCAGCGTGCTCGGCGAGCGGGCAACCAGCACGGTCTTTGACAAGGAGCACCTGGCCGTCACGCTTGAAGTCAGCGGCGCGCAGTACTTTGACTGGGTGATCCGGGCAGCGGAGCGCGCCCTGCAGACCGGCGGGCTTGTGCCCGGGCGATTCGTCCAGGTGCGCAAGATGAAGGAGCAGGAGGCCGACGGCGACTTGCCCGCCTTCGCCGCCGCGATGCAGATCATCGGCGCCAGCTACGTGTGCACGCTGGACACGAAAGGGACCGATGGTTCGAACATCCATCTTGGCGGACCCGAAACGATCACCGGTTACTTCGGCGGCATCGGCCAGCCGAACGAGTACGCCCTGAAATGGCTCGACGAGTATCTGTACTACTACACGACCTACGGCGTGCGCCAGGTGCTCAACATCAATCCGGGCACGGTGCTGCTGGGATATATGCTGCATCGAGTTGGCGTCGACATCGAGTTCAAGATCTCGGTCTACATGGGCAACGACAATCCGTATGCCGCGCTTTGGACGCTGCTCGGGGCGAAACTGTTCGCCCGGCGAGATGGGAGCTCGCCGCTGATCGGCTTCAACTGGAGCAACTCGATCAACAACGAAACGATGGAGAAGACCGCTCAGTTCCGCCGCCAGCTTGGCTTCGAGACCGTGGTGCGCTTCGAGCACCACATCGTCGAGACCTGGAAGAGTATCGTCCGCCAGCCCTACAACCGGCGGGCCGAGCTGATGCAGGTAGCCGACCATGTCGCCAACATCTCCGCCAAGCACGAAGGTGGCGACCCAGAGATCGACTCCAAGCGCGAGCATCCCTCGGATATCCTGGACTACTTCCGCGACCGCTCGGAGATCATGGCCTCGGGTGAATGGGATGCCCTGACGCTCAACTTCATGGACAAGTTCGACGCAACCAACGCCACGGCGCACGCCCTCACCGAGCATGGCTTGTCGTTCATTGCCGCCCGGAATCTGCACCGTTAGGCTGCTGAGGGCACTCGCGACAGAATCATCCGGGGTCCGGGTGAAACCCGGACCCCGGGGTACTT
Source organism: Anaerolineales bacterium (assembly GCA_041302385.1). Lineage (GTDB taxonomy): Bacteria > Chloroflexota > Anaerolineae > Anaerolineales > E44-bin32 > PFL42. Next base: position 13,215 of record JBFYRF010000143.1, read on the forward strand.
CGTAGGAGCGCACTGTGGGGCCGGCCGCCGTCGCCTACCCGGCCTGACGGATCGCCTCCACCATCACATCGACCATCTTGCGCGCCGCGCCGCCCCCGACGGCCAGCGCCGCCGGGAAGTACAGGGCCTGAGCCAGTTCTGCCAAGGCCGCTCGCGACGGCTTGGCCCCCTGGCCAAGTCCTGCCAGTTCCTCGCGAAACAGCTCCAACCCCTCGGCACCCATGGCCTGGGAAACGATCGCTTCAAGTTGCGGGACCAGATCCGCCTTGGGGGCTTCGGCGACGGCCGGTGCGGCAGGCGCGGGCCCGGCCGCAGGAGCAGCAGCCGGTTTGGGCGCCGCCGGCGGCGCCAGCTGGGCGCTCAGCTTCTTGGCCGCGACGTTGGCCGTCAGGTTGAGCAGCGGAACATTGATCGTCGGCACACACAGGATGAATAGGTAGCCGGGGGATAGCACCTTGACCACCAGCCTGCCGCCTTCGAAGACCAGATCTAACTCACTGACCTTCCTGCGGCGCGCCATCCGCAAGCCGTCGATGGTCTTGCTCAGCGTCTTGGAGACCACGCTGAGCGAGGCGGAGTCGAACACGCCCGGAAGCGTCGACTTCACCACCTGGCCTGTGCTATCGGCCACGAAACAGCCGGTGACCCCCACCACCTCGTGAATGTCACGCAGGATGTCGTCCACGGTTCCCTGCCTCTTCTATGGCGCCTAACCCGCCAGATGTCTGCCCAACGCCTCAGCCCAGATCCTGCAGGGCGGTCTCAGCTTTGGCCGCCACCATTGCCGCCGAGGCGTTCTCCGCCAGCATCAGGCCTGTGTAGTAGCCACTATGCTTGAAGACCAGGATGCTCCCACCTCCCAGGACGGCGACGGCCCGCTTGAACTCGCCCAGCGACATCGCCTCCCCCACCTGCTCGGCGGCCGCGCCGACGAAGGCCGCCACGGCGCCCTCTTTCTCGGGGTCTCCCTGGATCTGGTGGGCCAGCACGACTCCGTCGGCGGCGACCAACACCACGCCCCCAACACCCTCGACCTTGCCCAGCGCTTCAACGACTGCCGACATCTCACCCTCCATCCCAGACCGGGTTGGACCACCCTGCGACGGCCTGGCTCCCCCTCCGTCCGACCGGCGCTCATCTTGTAGCCTGGCGCCCTCGAGCAGCAGCCCGGTGTAGCTTCGATCGATCGGGCGCTCGCCTGT
>JBFYRF010000147.1:0-3611 GCA_041302385.1 Anaerolineales bacterium
CGCACCGAAGACTACGTCACCGGGCGTTTCGGCTAGAGGTGAGGAATGAGAATCGCGGTGTTCTCCGATGTGCACGCCAACCTGCAGGCGATGCAGGCCGTGTGGCAGGATATCGAGTCCCGGCGCCCTGATGCCACCTATTGTCTGGGGGACTTGGTGGGCTACGGGGCGAACCCGAACGAAGTCATTGACTTCATTCAGCAGCAAGCCATCCCCACCGTGATGGGCAACTATGATGAAGGCGTCGGTTTCGATCTGGCCGATTGTGGCTGCTCGTATCCAGATCCCGCGGAACGGCGTCTGGGGGATCTGTCGCTGCGCTGGACCCGGGCGGTAACCGATTCGAAGCACAAGGAGTATCTTCGGGCGCTGCCCATGCAGATTCGGCTGGAAGAAAGACGTCCCACGACGCTCCTGGTCCACGGAAGCCCCCGCAGCCTCAAGGAGTACCTGTATGCTGATCGGGGAGACACGGTCCTCGAGCGAATGGCCAAACTGGCTGGAACCGACGTGCTCTTGTTTGGTCACACCCATCTACCCTATGCGCGCTGGGTGGGGAAGACCCTGCTGGTCAACACGGGATCCGTCGGCAAGCCCAAGGACGGGGATGTGCGGGCGGGCTACGTCATGCTCGAGCTGGGACGCCGGCCGCAGGTGTCGATCCACCGTGTGGCATATGACGTTGAGGCTGCTGCCCGCGCCATCCGTCAAACCGAATTGCCGGCGCACTTCGCCGACCTGCTGCTCAGCGGTGGCATACAGGTCTCGTCGGCCCCGGCGGCGCGGGTCGAACTGGATGCACCAGGGGGCACACCTTGAACAGCAAAGCCAATCCACGCGGCACACTTGATCGGGATCTGCGCATCGTGCAGGAGGACCTGATGCGCTTGGGAGGCATGCTTGACCGTGCCATCGAGCGGTCGATGCAGTCGTTGACCGAGCGCGACCTGAACCTGGCGCACCAGGTTGTGGAAGACGATGCCGGGATCAACGACCTGCGCTACCGCATCGAGGAATTCTGCCTGGCGACGATTGCCACCCAGCAGCCGGCGGCCGGAGACCTGCGCGCCATCGTCGCCGGGATGAGCATCGTCGTCGACCTGGAGCGCATGGCGGATCATGCGGCCGGGATCGCCAAGACGGTGATCCGGATGGGCGATGAGCCGCCACTCAAGGAACTGATCGACCTGCCGAGAATGGCAGAGGTGTGCCGCGACATGACCCGGCAGGCGCTGCGCGCCTACATGACTGCCGACCCCGCCCTGGCGCGCCAGGTCGCGGCGCAGGATGATACCATCGACGGGTTGTACACACAGATCTTCCGGGAGCTGCTGACCTACATGATCGAGGATCCCCAGACCACCAGCCGGGCCCTCTTCCTGTTGTTCGCCGGCCACAACCTGGAACGCATCGGTGACCGGGCGACCAACATCGCCGAACGGGTGATCTTCATGGCCAGCGGGGTTGTCAAGGAACTGAATCCCGAACCATTGGACACGATGGATCTCGAGTAGTTCCGGAATCGCAGCCCGGGGTCGCTCTGCCGGCGGGCCATGACCCCAGTTTGACGTGATACACTACGCGCTCGTAGCGGCAGCCTGCCGTTCCTCCGATTCCCCTGCTTTGGAGCGCGAGCGCATGACGACCGCTTCCCCTCTCGACAACCCCGCGGGCGATCGGCCGTTGGGTGCCTCCCAAATCTGGCACACACTCGAAGGGTCGGCGGTGGTGCAGGCGTTGCACACCTCGCCGCAGGATGGGCTGACCCCCGAAGAGGCGCGCGCCCGGCTGCAGTCGCATGGGCCGAACGAGCTGGCGGAAGCGCCTCGGCCGGGCCTGCTGCACAACCTGATCGCCCAGTTCAACTCCTTCCTGGTGATCGTGCTGATCGCGGCGGCGGTGATCTCGGCCGTGCTCGGCGACTGGATCGAGGCAGCGGTGATCCTGGCGATCGTCCTGCTGAACGCCGTGCTGGGTCTGATCCAGGAGCACCGAGCGGAGCAGGCACTGGACGCGCTGCGCAGGCTGTCGGCGCCCGAGGCGCACGTGATTCGCGGGGGTCACCGCCTGATCGTGCCCGCCGGCGAGCTGGTCCCCGGAGACATCGTGCTGCTCGAAGCCGGCAACTACATCCCGGCCGACCTGCGTCTGATCGAGAGCGTCAACCTGCGCATCGAGGAAGCTGCGCTCACCGGCGAATCCGTCCCGGTCGAGAAGGATGCCGGCGTCGTGCTCGTGCAGGATATCAATCTGGGAGACCGGCGCAATACTGCCTTCATGGGCACGCTGGTGACCTATGGGCGGGGGCGCGGGGCGGTGGTGAGCACCGGCATGCTGACGCAGATCGGGCTGATCGCCACGATGCTGCAGTCGGTGCAGCAGGAGGACACTCCGCTGCAGAGGCGGTTGAACCAGCTGGGGAAGGCGCTGGGCTGGGGAACGTTGGCCATCTGCGGGGTGGTCTTCCTCGTCGGCTGGCTGCGCGGCGTGCCGCCGCTGGAGATGTTCATCATTGCAGTCAGCCTGGCCGTGGCGGCCGTGCCGGAAGGCTTGCCGGCAGTGGTCACCGTGACCCTGGCATTGGGCATGCGCGAGATGATTGCCCGCCATGCGCTGATCCGCCGCCTGTCGTCGGTGGAGACGCTGGGCTCGACCACGGTGATCTGCTCAGACAAGACCGGCACCTTGACCCAGAACCAGATGACCGTCACCCGCGCCTGGGTTGACGGGGCAATGATCAAAGTTGGACCGGGGTCAGCCGATGGACGCGCCGAGCTGCAGCAGGCGGGGCGACCGGTCGAGCTGCAACAGATGCCGGCGCTGGCCACTGCGCTGTGGGTGGCGCTGCTGGCGAATGATGCCGTGGTCGAGCCGGGAGAGAACGACAGCTCGACGCCGCGCCTGGTGGGGGATCCCACTGAGGCGGCGCTGCTGCTGGCCGCCGTGCGCGCCGGCGCCGATCCGGCGGCGATGGGCCTGGCCTATCCGCGCATCCAGGAGGTCCCCTTCGACTCCGGTCGCAAGCGGATGACCACCATCCACACCGTGCGCGATCCGCGGCCTGAGGACCCGGGTCCGTTCTATGACAGCTCGCGGCGCGAACACACGCTGATCGCCATCAAAGGCGCGCCGGACATCGTGCTCGAGCTATGCACGCGTCGACAGACGCTAGACGATCGGGTGGCCCCCCTGGAGGAAGCCGACCGCCAACGCGTGCTTCAGGCCAACGATAGCATGACGCAAGACGCTTTGCGCGTGCTGGCAGTGGCCTACCGGGTGCAGGATCAACCGGTGTCCGAGGTGCACGCCGAGGCGATCGAGCGTGATCTGATCTTCGTCGGTCTGTTCGGGATGATCGATCCGCCGCGGGCCGAGGTGCCGGCTGCCATTCAGCTGGCCCAGCGCGCCGGCCTGCGCTCGGTGATGATCACCGGTGACTTCCCGGCGACGGCGCGGGCGATCGCCGAGCAGATCGGATTGATCCGCCCCGGGCATGGGGTGATCACCGGCGCCGATCTGGATGCGCTCGACGACGCTGCCCTGGCAACGGCCGTGATGCATAACGACGTCTATGCCCGGGTGTCGCCGGAGCACAAAACGCGCATCGTCGA
>JBFYRF010000151.1:0-2725 GCA_041302385.1 Anaerolineales bacterium
CGGCCGGTTCCACTGTCGAAGAGGATGTCCGCCCGGATCCCTGCCGATTCATTGGAGAACCTATGCCGGCGTCGTCCGGCCCAGGAACCTTCGGCTGAGGGCTGACGAGGAGATTGGCGAGGTGCTCGGCGGGTGCACCCGACCGGGCAGCCCTGGCGTGGGCCGCTGCGGAAACGAACTCGAGACTGACGGGCCAGCCCACTTGGTCGTACCGCGCACTTGATCCGATTGGCAGGCGTGACCCCCTGCCTCGCGCCTGTCGGCCCGTGCCGAGCCTGCAGCGCGTGCGCCCCAGCAGTCGAGCCTACCGCGAGATGGGTTTGTCGCACGAAGCCGGCAAAGACACCGGCGGATTGGTGTTGACACCAGTCAGATCGATCTGCACGGCGAAATCGCCTTCGAACTGGAGAGGTTCATAGGCGCCGCTGTAGATTCCGCGGAAGGCCACCGGCAAGCCGGTCTTGACGTCGACATACAGATCGGCATCTTCTGCCGACCACAATGACTCGCCGAACGCTTGCAGCTTGGGATCGGTGCTCGCCTGGGCGGCCGCCAGGAAGGCATCTCCGTCGAGCACGTAGTGCTTGACCGTCTTGCCGTTCAGCGTCTCCTGGCCGATCAGCGTTCCGCGGGCCACATCACTGCTCGTCAGCATGCTCAGCAGGCTCACGGGGCTCATCTCGTCCAACGGTGCAGTGGCATTCAGTGAAGCGGGTTTGACGCACACGGGGACAAAGCTGTTGACTACGATATAGGTGCCATCCGGCACTTTGTAGATGTCTACGCTGGATGGGGTGAACAGGCCGACCAGGGATCCGCCGACCTGGGCTGCGATCTCTCCTAACAGACTGCCAGTCACGGTGATGCGGCTGGCGCCCTGCTCATTCGTCGCCAGCCGCGCGCTCAGGTCACCCTGGGCGCGCTGCCCGTTGATCAGCCCGTTCACCTGAAGCTGGACCGTGGCGTTGAGCGAAGTCAATCCTGCCATCGATGCGAGTGGGATGATGTCACCAGGGTTGGGGGTTGGCGTGCTCGCCGCGGCGGCTGTGCCGCCGAATGTGGCTGAGAACGCCGGCGCAGCGACGCCGAGCACGAAGATCAATACGGCTCCAGTCACCACGAACGGGATCACCACACGGGAGTAGCGATGTGTCTGGTTCATGAGTCTCGTCTCCACCCACCTGAAGATGCCCGAGTGCGTTCCGGGTCTTTCGCAACACGCTGCACCGGTGAGCGTTCGGCGGAAGCATGATATCCGCGTCGAAGCCGTTGCCGGATGCACACAGCAGGATACGCTCCGTTATATATCGCTGTCGGTTTTCTGACAATGTCCGGGAGGGGCCTGTCTTCCTTGTCCTCCAGGCATTGTGGGGAGAGAAGATCTCATCCCCTGGCCTGCCATGTCGCAGCTTCGCCGGAAGGGAGCAGAACCGGCTGGCTTTCCTGCCGCGGTCTCCCGCCAACGACGGCCGAGTTCCTCTGGTTACCTCGGCTGCTCCCCGGTACCGCATGCAGCACCCTCCCCCGGGGAGTCTGGTGAGCGAGCCTCCATTGTAGGACGCGCGCGGTGACCGGTCTTGCTCGCGCTGCTCGCAGCCGCCTGCTGCGAGACGGATTGGCACAATGCGCGCCCGGGCACGCAAGGTGACATCGCTCTACTGAGGGGGACCTTTGGTGGGGGCGAGTCCGGGTTGGTGACGATTCGCCCGGGGGCGATTCCGCGGAGCATCGCACGCGTGGGTGTGCTTCCCCGCATTCCTGCCTTTCCTATACCCCAACGACACGCGGGTATGTATTCAAGTGGAGGCCAAAGAGAAGAATTTCGCTAAGAGCGGGTTCATCGTAGGTTCAGCATCCCCGAACCCCCCTCCCGGCCGACTCCGCGCCCAGGGATTGCTGGTGGAAGGAGGATCCTAATCAGCCTGCGCTTCGCGATTCCACTTGAGTTGAGAGGCGAGGCGAGTAACCCTGAACCTCCGATCTGCGGCGCCACTCATCTGCCCGCCTGCGGCGTGGCTTGGCGGGGGCTGCGCGGAACCGCACGCCAGGGATTGTGCCTGCGATCCAGACGGGTGGTCAGGCTCGCAGTTCGGCCAGCCCGGCTCCCACCAGCAGCAGCCCGATCAGCAAGGAGACCAAGGCCATTCCTGCGCTGGGGGGTTGCGGAGCAACCAGTCCTTCCAACGCGTGGAGGTCTCTATGGCGCGCTCCCCCCGGCAGAGATATCGGGCGACCGGGATCGCGGCGAGGAGACGGACGAAGGTGGCATAGAAGAAATCGACGGCCAGCGTTTCGCCCGGCGCAGGGGATGCCCGCCCGATGATCACGGCGGCGGCGAGCGTGAGAAGGATCATTCTGGGCGTGATGCTGGCGAGCGCCGCGCCGATGCCAAACGAATGACCGGGACCGAGGGTGTTGAGTCGGTCGAACCAAGGCGGGGAGGCGATCGGCGTCCCGGGTCGAGGACGGGTGCGCCAGGGCTGGAGGGCAACCAGGAGCAGCCGCAATCCCAGCACACCGAGCAAGCCTGCTGAACGCGAATATCCGCCCAGCAGCGAAGAGAAGAAGCCCGGCCTTGGCAAGAAGGCGACGATCTCCCAACTCAGGATAACGAGCCCAAGGTACCAGCCGGCCAGGAAGGCCGCCCCATTGCGGCCGGCCCTGGGGGAAAGAACGGGAGCAGAATGACACCCAACACGGCGGTTGGGGTCGGCGCGGCGGCGAT
>JBFYRF010000180.1:0-11416 GCA_041302385.1 Anaerolineales bacterium
AGTAACTTGAGAGACCCGTAAGCCCAAGGGGGGAGGGGCAACCCTCCCCCCTGTCTCCCTGACGGCGGCCAGCGGCGGTGAATGGCCAGCGCCGCAGTCCGCCGCCGGGCAAAAGGCTAAGGAGACACCGTCATGGGTCGATATGTCGTGCGTCGGCTCCTGTGGCTGATCGTCGTCTTGTTCGCCGTCTCGGTGATCACGTTTGGTTTGATGCACGCCGTACCGGGCGGCCCGTTCCAACGCGAGAAGGCCCTGCCGCAGGCGATCATTGACAACCTCAACGAACGCTATCACATGGATGAGCCGCTGCCGATGCAGTATGCGCGCTACATCACGGCCATCGTGGTTCCGCACATTTCCGAGGTGCCGCCGGGGATCTCCAGCCTGGATGATGCGCTCTTCAGCGTCAAGCTCGGCTCAGTGTGGCTGAAGTGGATGGATTTCGGCCCGTCCTACGTGTCGCGCAGCCGCTCGGTTAACGACATCTTCCGCGACAACCTGCCGATCTCGTTTCAGCTCGGCATGATGTCGCTGACGCTGGCCGTGGCCATCGGTGTGCCCCTCGGAATCCTGGCGGCGCTGAAGCAGAATACGTTCTGGGACTACTTTGGCATGAGCATCGCCATCTTTGGGGTCTCGGTGCCGGTGATTGTGTTAGGGCCGATCCTGGTGGCGGTTTTTGCTGTCGCCCTCGGGTGGTTCCCGGCCACAGGCTGGGGGACCCAGCCGCCCTACATCTTGTTCTTCCTGCCCCGGACGATCGGGCCTGACTACTTCCGTCACGCTGCGCTGCCGGTGATTGGTCTGGGCCTGGCCAGCATGGCCATCATCGCCCGGCTGACGCGGGCGACGCTGCTGCAGGTGATCCGCGAAGACTACATCCGCACCGCCCGCGCCAAGGGCTTGGCGGAACGGGTGGTGGTCGTCCGCCACGCGCTGAAGAACGCGCTGATCCCGGTCGTCACTGTCCTGGGTCCGCTCTTCGCCGCTCTGGTGACCGGCACGTTCGTCACCGAGACGATCTTTGGCATTCCTGGGATGGGACGCTACTTTGTCACCAGCATCACCAATCGCGACTACCCGGTGATCATGGGCACGATCCTGCTGTATGCCTTTCTGTTGGTGATCGCCAACCTGGCGGTGGATCTGGTCTATGCCTGGCTGGATCCCCGCATTCGTTACGAGTAACCTGCTCGGAGGCCCGCGATGACGGTGCAGACAGATGTGTTGGATGCGGGGGTAGCCGGGGTTCCCCGAACGCAGAAGGGCGAAAGCCTGTGGCTGGATGCCTGGCGGCGGCTGCGCCGCAACCGGGCCGCCGTCCTGGGAGGCGCAATCATCCTGTTGTTGGCTGGGATGGCCATCTTCGCCGATGCCATTACCCCCTTTACCTTCTATGAACAGACCTTGGTCGACAACAATAAGGTCCCGCCCTGGATGCTGACGATCTTCCCATTCATGGCTCCCTATGCGAAGATCAGCACCGACTACCTCATTGGGGCGGACTACGTCGGGCGGGATATCTTCACGCGCATTGTCTTTGGCTCCCGGGTTTCGTTGACTGTGGCCCTCGTCGCACCCTTGATCAGCTTGGTCATCGGTCTGGTCGTGGGCAGCATCTCTGGCTTCCGCGGCGGACGGACCGATAGCATCCTGATGCGCATCGTCGACGTGTTGTATGCATTCCCCACGATCCTGTTCGTGATCCTGCTGATGGCCTTCTTCCGCTCGACCTTCGCCAAGCCGGATCCCGGCAGCTTCACCTACTTGGTGAGCTCGCTCGACAACCGCATGGGGGGGATGCTGTTCATCTTCGTCGGGCTGGGGATCACTGCCTGGGAGACGATGGCCCGCCTCTCGCGCGGCCAGGTGCTCTCGGTGCGCGAGAAGGAATACATCGAGGCCGCCAGGACGATCGGTGTGAAGGATGGTCGGACCATGCGCAAGCATGTCCTGCCCAACATCATCGGGCCGCTGATCGTCTACGAGACGCTGGCCATCCCGACCTACATCGCGCTGGAGGCCTTCTTGTCGTTCATCGGCCTGGGGGTCAATCCGCCGACGCCCTCCTGGGGCTCGATGATCGCCGACGGCTCGGGTGTGGTCCGCTCGTACCCGAACCAGGTGATCTTCCCGGCGCTGGCGCTGGCGATCACCATGTTCGCCTTCAACTTCCTGGGCGACGGGCTGCGCGACGCGCTGGATCCGCGGCTGCGCGGCACGCAGTAGCCCTTCGCCGGTCCATAGCGTACAATTCCATCACGCCGATCGCCGGCCATTCGGCGGTCGGCGTCGTCATACCCTGCAGGCGTGGACGGACCCTTGCTGCGGCCTGGGGATCGGGAGATCGGGTTGAGAGCCTCTGAACTTGGCTTGTTCCTGCTGGGAGGCATGCTGTGCCTGGGCGCCGCAGCCACGGCGGGCGCAGTCGAGGCCGCCCGCCTCGAGCCGAGCGCCGCCGATCCGGCCCAGGCAGCCGAGGATCAGCTCGTGCGCGGCCGCGTCGCCTACGGCCTGAACTGCATCAGTTGCCATGCCAACCGCCTGCAGGGCCTCACCGATGAATGGCGGGCGCAGTGGGATCCCGATCACCAGGACTGCTGGAAGTCCAAGTGCCACTCATTCAATCACCCGCCGGATGGGTTCATCATCCCCCGCTGGGCGCCGCCGCTGCGTGAGGAGATGCTGGCAAAGTACGCAACCGCCGCCGACATGTTCGACTACATTGCAGTGGCCATGCCCTATCAGGAACCAGGCGTGCTGAGCGACGAGAAGTATTGGGACATCGAGGCCTACATTCTGCACGAAAACGGCCTGCGCTGGGGAAAGGAACCCCTGGGTCCGGCGAATGCTTCAGTGATCCCGTTGCGCGGCCCCGACCAGGGCGAGCCGCAGGCGGCTGACGCAACTCCCTCTCCGCAGCCAACCGCGACGCCAGGCGAAGCGCTCAGTCAGCCCGCAGGCTCGCCGGAGGGGGAAGCCTCGCGGGCCTGGGTTGTTCTGGTAGCGGGGTTGATCGGGCTGCTGGCCGCTGGCGGAGGCCTGGGGTTGTGGCGGAGGCGGGCCAAAGGATGACATCAGGACTCAAGGAAGTAGACTCATGCACAAGGACGTGGATATGAGCCTGGTCAACTCGGACGGCATGCTGCTTAACGTGCAGGACTTGAAGACCTACTTCTTCACCGATGACGGGGTGGTCAAGGCGGTCGACGGTGTCGACTTCTACGTCGGCCGGGGCGAGGTCTTCGGCCTGGTCGGCGAATCCGGCTGCGGCAAGAGCGTCACCGCCATGTCGATCCTGCGCCTGGTCGATCCCCCGGGTCAGGTGGTCGGCGGCAGGATCGAATTCGACGGTGCATCGCTGCTCGACTTGCCGGAGGACCAGATGGTCGACCTGCGCGGCAGCCGCATCTCCATGATCTTCCAGCAGCCGCAGTCGAGCTTGAACCCGGTCTTCACCGTGGGCGATCAGATCGCTGAGGTGCTGCAGCTGCATCAGCACCTGGACAAAAAGCGGGCGAATGAGAGAGTCATTGAGGTCCTGCAGGCGGTGGGCATCCCCGATCCCGCCCGCCGGGCCAAGTCCTACCCGCATGAGCTCTCCGGTGGACAGGCACAACGGGTGATGATCGCCATGGGGCTGGTGCTCAGCCCACAGCTGCTGATCGCCGATGAGCCGACGACGGCGCTCGACGTCACCATCCAGGCGCAGATCCTGGACCTGATGCGCGAGCTGCGGAGCCGCTGGAACACGGCGGTGATCCTGATCACTCACGATCTGGGCGTGGTGGCCGAGATGGCCGAGCGGGTTGCGGTGATGTATGCCGGCAGGATCGTCGAGCAAGCTGCGGTGCGCACGCTGTTCGATGAGCCGCTGCACCCCTACACCCAGGGGTTGATCGCCTCGATCCCGGTGCTGGGCAAGGTCACCGATCGGCTGGAGGTGATTCCGGGCAGCGTGCCCAACCTGATCGACCTGCCCCCGGGCTGCCGCTTCGCCGCTCGCTGCCGCTCGCGAATCGAGTATCATCTCGATATCTGCACCCGGGAGGAACCGGGACTGTTGCCCATCCAGGCCGGGCACGATGTGCGCTGCTGGCTGTACGAGGATGGGGAGGGGCATCAGGCGCCCCTGAGGCAGAGCTGAGGATGACGGAGTCTGCATTGGCCGAACGGGAGACCGCAGCGGTAGCAGGCAATGGCCGGCCGAACCTGGTCGAGGTCCGCAACCTGGTCAAGTATTTCCCAGTGCGCACGGGTGTGCTGCAACGCGTCGGCGCCTGGGTGCAGGCGGTCGACGATGTGAGCTTCTTCATCCGCAAGGGGGAAACCCTCGGCCTGGTCGGCGAATCGGGTTGCGGCAAGACCACGGTTGGGCGAACCGTCCTGCGCCTGATCGAGCCCACCCGCGGCAGCGCCACTTTCGAGGGGCAGGACATCTTTGCGCTGCGCGGCCGGGATCTCAAGGCCATGCGGCGCAACATGCAGATCATCTTTCAGGACCCGTACTCCTCGCTGGATCCGCGCATGCCGATCGGAGAGTCGGTCGGCGAAGGGCTGCGCATCCACCACATCGGCACGGCGCGCGAACGGCAGCAAGCGGTCATGGACGTGCTGCGCAAGGTCGGGCTGGAGGAGTACCACGCACGGCGCTACCCGCACGAGTTCTCCGGCGGCCAGCGTCAGCGGATTGGCATCGCTCGCGCGCTGGCGCTACGCCCCAAGTTCATCGTGGCCGATGAGCCGGTTTCGGCGCTCGATGTCTCCATCCAGTCGCAGGTGCTCAACATCCTGAAGGACCTGCAGGCGGAGTTCAATCTCACCTACCTGTTCATCGCCCACAACATGAGCGTGGTCGAGCACGTGTCCGACCGGGTGGCGGTGATGTACCTGGGCAAGATGGTCGAGATGGCCGACCGCATTGAGCTGTTCGCCAACCCGTTGCATCCCTACACGCAGGCTCTGATGTCGGCCATCCCCATCCCCGACCCGCACATGCGCAAGCAGCGCATCCTGCTTGCGGGGGACGTACCCAGTCCGGTCAACCCGCCCGGCGGGTGCCGCTTCCACCCGCGCTGTCCGGTGGCGGTGGGGCACTGTGCAGTCCAGGAACCCCCCTTCCGGGAGGTCAGTCCCGACCACTGGGCGGCCTGCTGGCGAGTGGGGTAGTCATGCGTGCGCCGCGCATCCTCCTGGTGGACGATCAGCGGCAAGTCTCCCGCATGCTCCGCGCCAGCCTCGAGCTGTCCGGCGAGGGCTACGTTGTCGTCGATTCGCCTTCCGGCGAGGAAGCGCTGCTGGAGCTGGCCCGCGGCCCGATTGACCTGCTCGTGACCGACCTGCGCCTGCCGGGGATCTCCGGCCTGGACCTGCTGGCGCGGGTGCGCCAGCTCAATCCGAATGCGCGCGCCATCCTGATCACCGGCCAGCCAACCGACGAGATCCAGGCGCTGGCACAGCAAATGGGCGTGGTGGCTTTCCTGCGCAAGCCGATCGGGACCTCGTTCTTCCTGGAGGCGGTGGCGCGCGCCTGTCAGCTCTCTGAAGAGCCGGTCAAGACGGTGCAGGTCACCGAGGAGGAAAAACCGCGGCTGGCCGAGCGGCTGGCAAGCCTGCGCCGGGACCTCGGCGCTGAGGCGGTGCTGCTGGCTGACGAGCGGGCTGAGGTTGTCGCCCGCTCGGGGGAACTGCTGGGCTTTGATCTGACCAGCGTCTTGGCGGCGTTGGTGACCGCGTGCTCCTCCGGCCAGAAAGTGAGCATGCTGCTGGCCTCCAACACGCCTGGCACTTTCCAGTTCTTCGCCGGAAGCACGCACGATTTCTTCCTTGCCAATGTCGGGGCGGACTTCGCCCTGTTGATTGCCTTTCCCGGCGGGAAGGGCAGTCGCCAGATCGGCGCGATGCTACATCTGGCGCAGCCAGCGATTCGGGACCTGTACAAGGCGGTAACCAGCGAAGTGACCAGCGAAGGCAAGTCCACCCCTGAAGCTGAGCCGGCCGAGGAGGCCATCCAGCGCCCGGCTGAATCGATGCGCCCGGACCTGGATGCCGCCTCGAAGAAGGCCAAGACGCAGGATCCGGAAGGATTCTGGGAGAAAGCGGTCGATGAGTCGGGCGGGGTAGGTCCCAGCGGAGACGAGCTGACCTACGATCAGGCCCGTCAGCTCGGACTGCTGCCGGATGAATCGTCCTCCTGACCCGGTCGGACACGCTGCTGCCGGGTCACTCCAGCCTCCCGGATCCGGGCTGCGATCGGCGGCAGTGCGGTCGGTCGCCCAAGGGAGAGCCGGCGAGAGGCGGCGTGTTACAATCCCGTTCCCCGAGTCACCTGTGGGGCCCTTGGGGCGTAGTGCAAAGGCAGCACACCGGACTTTGGATCCGTGGATCCAGGTTCGAATCCTGGCGCCCCAGCCTTCCGGGCGAATGGATCAGGCGTTCTGGAACCAGGAAGCGAGAGCGGCTCTTCGGGGTGGGGCGACGCCCGGCTGCGGAGAGCCGCTCTGCCCGTATTCCAGGGCAGCCTCTATGTGGGTCGCCCGGGTGGTCTTGGCAGGATCAATGGCGCTGACAGGCGCGAGGTGCACGGGATGAAGGTTGAATCGGTTGTGTTGGCGGCGGGCCTGGGGACGCGCATGCGCTCCGACCTGCCTAAGGTGCTGCACCCGCTGGGAGGCAAGCCGATGCTGCTGTGGAGCGTGCAAGCCTGTCACGCGGCCAGCGGCGTGTGGCCGGTGATCCTCGTCGCTCCGAACGCCCCGACGGTGCGCCAGACGGCGGGAGAAGCCTGTCGCTATGTGGAACAGGCAGAACGCCTGGGAACCGGCCATGCCGCGTTGCAGGCCGCCAGCCTGCTGCGGGGACGCTGCGACCTGGTGCTGGTCACCAGTGCCGACATGCCGCTGCTCACGGCCGCGACCATGCGCCGTGTGATCGAAGCCAAGCGCAGCAGCCAGGCGCCTTTTGCCTTTCTTACACACTGCGGTCCGCTGGCGCGCGGCTTCGGACGCGTGTTGCGCGATCCCGCCGGTGAGCCGCAGGCGATCGTCGAGGAGGCAGACTGGCGCGGACCCACGGCGGGCGAGATGGAGTTCAACGCCGGACTGTATGTCTTCGAAGCTGAATGGCTGTGGAGCCATCTGCCAGCGCTTCCGATCTCGAACAAGGGCGAGTACTACCTCACCGACCTGGTGGCGGCCGCCGCCGGTGAGGGGAGGCCTGCCGCTGCCGTGAACACCGAGGATGCAGACGAAATCATCGGCATCAATACCCGGGTGCACCTGGCCGAGGCCGAGCGGGCCTTGCAGCGGCGCATCAATCAGCGCTGGATGCTTGAAGGCGTGACGATCGTGGACCCTGCCACGACCTATATCGGCGATCAGGTCAGCCTGGGGCGAGACTCGGTCATCTGGCCCAACACCCATCTGCAGGGGAGCACGACGATTGGAGAGCGGTGTGAGATCGGTCCCAACAGCATCTTGCGCGAAGCGCGCCTGGGAAGCGGCTGCCACGTGGTGGCCTCGGTGGTGGAGGGTGCAGTCCTGGAGGATGAAGTGCAGATCGGACCGTTTGCCCGCCTGCGTCCGGGCGCTCACCTGATGCGCGGCGTGCACATGGGCAACTTCGGCGAGGTGAAGAACAGCACGCTTGGGCCCGGCGTGAAGATGGGGCACTTCTCCTACGTTGGGGATGCGACCATCGGAGAAGGAGCCAACATCGGCGCCGGCACGATCACCTGCAACTTCGGCCGCGACGGAAAGAAGAACCACACCGAAATCGGCGCCGGCGCTTTCATTGGAAGCGACACGCTGCTGGTGGCTCCGGTGCGCGTCGGCCAAGGCGCGGTGACCGGGGCGGGATCGGTGGTCACGCGCGACGTCGCTGACCACTCGCTGGCCGTTGGCGCCCCAGCTCGGACGATCCGCAAGCTGGGGGCCCATGACTGAGCAGGGCTGGTTAGCCGGGCTGTGGGTGTTGGCGATCGGCCTGAACGGCCTGCTGGCGGCGACCCGCAGCGGCCTCGTCAACTCACGTCTTTCGACGTTGCGCGACGCCGCCCAGCAGGGGGATCGGGCGGCCGAGAAGGCCTTTCAGGTGGCCGGCAACGCCAGCGATCTGCTGCTGGCGTTCCGCCTGGCGCAGGCGCTGGCTCGACTGATCGCCGTCGGCCTGGGTTTCACCCTGGTGGCGCAGCTTGTGCCGGCGGGCGCCGGCCCGGCCCTCCGGGTGGCAGCGCTGGCCGTGGCGGCCCTGGTCATCTGGCTGGTCGAATGGGGGATGGAGAATCTGGCCCTCCGCCATCCAGAGGCCTGGGCGCGGCGCATGGTCGGGTTGGCACGTTGGATTGTCGCCGGCACGCGTCCGTTCGCGGTGCTGGCGCGGAGCCTGGCTGGCTGGATCTCCGGCAAGCGCGGCGGCGCACACTCTCCCCTGATCACCGAAGAGGAGATCATGACGCTGGTCGACGCCGGCGAGGAAGGGGGCGCCATCGAGGAAGAGGAGAAGGATATGATCTACTCCATCTTCCAGCTGGCCGAGACCCTGGCGCGTGAGGTGATGGTGCCGCGGATCGATATCCAGGCCCTCGAGCAAGACACCCGGGTGGCGGAGGCCACCCGCCAGATGCTCAGCACCGGCCACTCGCGCGTGCCGGTCTTCGCCGGATCGATCGACCAGATCGTGGGGGTGCTGCATGCCAAGGACCTCCTGAGCGCCTGGCAGGCCGGCGGGCAGGAGCGCGCCGTGCGTGATCTGGCGCGACCAGCGTACTTTGTCCCGGAGGCCAAGAAGGCGGACGACCTGCTCCAGGAGCTGCAGGACAAGCTGGTGCACATGGCGATCGTCGTCGATGAGTATGGCGGCACGGCCGGCCTTGTGACACTCGAAGATATCGTCGAGGAGATCATTGGCGAGATTCGCGACGAGTATGACCGTTCGGAGGAGAAGGCCTACCAGCAGATTGACCAGACGGAATTCCTGTTCAGTGGCGGCATCGATCTGGACGATGTCAACCAACTGACGGGTGCCGAGCTCACCAAGGAATCCGCCGAGACGCTGGCCGGCTTCATTTACAGCCGGCTGGGGCGGATTCCCAACCAGGGCGATCGCCTGAGCGCCGGGGGGCTGGAGCTGACCGTCGAGCAAGTGGTTGGACGGCGGATCCGCAAGGTGCGCGCCTCGGCTGCGCCAGAGCAACCTGAGGAGTCATCCGATGAGACTGACCGCGCCCCTAAAGCGTGAGCTGATCGACCGCGCCCGGCTGGCCCGGCGGCGGGCGTATGCGCCCTACTCGGGCTACAACGTGGGGGCAGCGGTGCTGACCTCTTCCGGCAGGATCTACACCGGGGTGAACGTGGAGAACGCCGCCTACCCCAACGGCACGTGTGCCGAGCGAAGCGCGGCCTTCCACGCCGTGGGGCGGGGAGAGCGCAGCTTCGTGGCGGTCGCCGTGGTCACCCAGAACGGGGGCGCCCCGTGCGGCGCCTGCCGCCAGGTGTTGTCGGAATTCGGGCCGGAGATGATCGTACTGATCGCCGACGGCGATGGCCGGCTGGTGCGCCAACTCAAGCTCAGCCAGTTGCTGCCGTATGCCTTCGGGCCGCGACACCTGGTGCAGCGCTGACCCAAAGCCCGCTACTTGATCTTGTCAGTCAATTCGATGAAGTCGTAAGGTTTGCGGTATTCCGAGTACAACACCCGGTCCGGCAGCAGTTCGATATCCCCCTGGAAGTAGTGCTGCAGGATCAAGCGGAAGGTGTTGACCGGGGTGATGTCGCTATACAACCCCTCGCCTCCCCCGTTCGGTAGATACAGGGCATTCAGGATCGTCATGCGCTGCTGCGGGTAGGACACCGTGGCGTGCTTGCCCTCTGGCCCGTGATCGGCCTGCACGATGATGATCGGCGGCCGTTCGGAATTCTTAAGGATGGCCGTCACGGTCGCAAGCAGGCGTTGATCTACGTACTGGATCTGGTGGCGATAGCCCTCGATGTACTCGTCAGGGCTGATGCGTGAGCGCTCAAATCCGAGCGTGTAGGGCTGGGTTTGCCCGATCGGCTCGCCGTTCGGGCCGAAGACGAATGGTGGGTGTGGGGCGATGATGTGGGCGATGACGAACTTCGGGCCTGCGGTCTCAGGCAGTCGTTGCAGTTGATCGAAGGCGAAATTGACCCGCTCGCGGTGAAGTTGATACGGGTAGTCCGTATCCGGGAGGAAGCGGGGAAGGGCGAGGTTGAGATCGGTCAGGGCTCGTCCCGCCGAACCCTCGAGCAGCATGCTCTCGAAGGCATTCAGCCCGCGCGGGCTGAGGCGGCTCTGCAGCGATGGCGGGGCGAGGAAGACGTCGGCATCGAGGATCTCGGTTCCCTGCAGCCCCGTCGCGAAAGCCACGGAGGTGTACCCCAGCTGCTCCAAGGCGGCTCGAACCCGGCTGTGCTGCACCAACTGCCACAGTGCCTCGCGGTTGACGCTGTCGGGATCTGCGCCCGGGAGAAGCGCGGGCACATAATCCATGTTGAGCAAGGCCGCCAGGGACAGGCTGGTCTGAGCATGATTGGCGCGGCTTTCATCGGCGACATAGAAACCCAGCTCGCGCAGCGCCTCGAGGGTGGGCGAATTGTCGTAGCTGAAAACCGTGCTCAGGACATCCTGACGCGCATAGGCGTCGAGCAGGATCAGGTAGATGTCGGGCGGCGGCTCCGGCGAATTCCAGCTGAGGCTGGGGACGGATGGTTGCGCGAAGGCGGTCGAGGGGGAGCTCAGCCGGTCGGCTCCGAAGCGCAGGAGCGAGACCAGCGGCAGTGCCAGGCTGAGGGCGGCGATCAGGTTGAGGGCGTGATTGAGCGGACCCAGCTCGCGTCGGGTGCGGAGTGTGGCCGTGATGCCCAGCGCCACCCCGGCTGTGATCACAGGCGCCAGGTAGCGGTGCCGCGCCACGCCGCCGAAGCCGGCGCTGCGCAGCCCATCGTAGAGCTGCCCGTAGCCGACCAACGGCACGATCAGCAGGCTGGCGATGAGCCCGGCCTTCAGCGGATCCCGGAGGATCAGCGTGAGGGAGACCAACAGCAGCAGGCTCACGGCCAGCGAGGCGAGCACGGCGCGCCCGGCCTGGCCGGCAGGAGCCCACGCGGCATTGATCGCCAGCAACGCGACGACCGGATAGATGGCGAACAGAAAGGGGTGCAGGACGATTGGGCGGCGCATCAGGTCTCGGTACCCGCAGGTCAGATCGGCCGGAGCAGGCTGGAGCATGCGATTGTAACCCACACCGGTGTCGAGGCGTTGACCACCTCGCTGCGCCTGCTTCCCAGGACGCCGCTGGTATAATCGGGCTGTGGCCGCCCGCGAGCGAGTCTACCGAACCGAGGCGGTGGTTCTGCGGCGGGGGGATCTGGGCGAGGCCGACCGCCTGCTGACGGTA